>NZ_JEMA01001103.1 GCF_001589285.1 Sorangium cellulosum
CTGCGGCCCGGCGCGCCCCGCGAGCGCCGCGCCGAAGATCGCGCCGGAGCACCTGCCGCACGGCGCGGCGGGGTGGGCCACGTCGGGCTGGGGCGGCGTGCGCGGCGTGACGATCGGGCCGATCGAGAACCAGCGGCACCCGGGCCGCGGCTACGGCACCGCGGCGAGCGGGCGGGCGATGGACGAGGCCGCGGCCATGGGCGCGACATGGATCAGCCTGACCCCGTTCGGCCGCGTGTGGGACGGCAAGGGCACCGGCGTCGATCTCGTCTTCGAGGCGCCGTTCGAGGAGAACCGGCGCAACGTGCTCGCGGCCATCGCGCAGGCGCACGCGCGCGGGCTCAAGGTGCTGCTCGTCCCGCACCTCTGGGTCGAGAGCGGCGAGTGGCGCGCGCTGCTCGACCCGGGGGACGACGCCGGCTGGGCGCGCTGGGCCGCGTCGTACCGCCGGTTCCTGCTCACGTGGGCCGAGGTCGCGCGCGAGGGCGGCGCCGAGATGCTCAGCGTCGGCGTCGAGCTGCGGAGCTGGGTGACGACGCCGCGCGCGGCGAGCTTCCTGCCCATCATCGAGGCGGTGCGCCGCGTGTACCCGGGGCTGCTCACCTACTCGGCGAACTGGGACGACGTCGAGCACACGCTGATCTTCGACGCCCTGGATCTCATCGGCATCAACGCGTTCTACCCGCTGGCCGAGCGCGAGGGCGCGTCGTTCGAGGAGCTCCTGCGCGGCGGCCGCAGGGTGGCGGCCGGGGTGGACGCGGTGGCGCGCGCGTGGGGCAAGCCGGTCCTGCTCACCGAGATCGGCTACACGACGCGGCGCGACCCCGCGGTGCGCCCGTGGGAGTGGCCCGACCGGATGAAGGGCGTGGTGATCGACGAGCGCGCGCAGGCCGAGGCCTACGCCGCGGTGATCGCGCCGTTCCTCGACGCGCGCACCTGCGCCGGCTTCTTCGTCTGGCGCCTCTACGCCGATCCGGACGACGTCTCGCAGGAGGCCGAGTGGGGCTTCTCGCCGCGGGGCAAGCTCGCCGAGCTCGTGCTGCGCGACGCCTTCACCGCCCGCTGGGCCGCCGACGGCCCGTGGCTCCCCGGCGAGGTGGTCGGCAAGCACCGCGCGCGCACCCCCGGCGTCCTCGGCTGGGAGCTCGATCCGGACGAGCTCTAGCCGGGGAGGTGGAGGGTGAAGGTCGAGCCCTCGCCGGGGGCGCTCGTCACCTCGATGCGGCCGCCGTGCGCCTCGGCGATGCGCCGCGCGGCCCACAGGCCGAGGCCCACGCCCGAGGCCACGCGGCCCGACGACGGCGCGCGGAAGTAGCGCTCGAACAGCCGCCCCTGGTCCTCGTGCGCGATGCCGACGCCCCGGTCCGAGACCGCGATGGTGACCTCGGCGCCCTCGCGCGCCACGGCGACCTGCACGGCGCCGCCGCCCGGCGAGTACTTGATGGCGTTCGCGACCAGGTTGTTGAGCACCTGCTCGATCCGGATCGGATCGCAGCGCAGCAGGACGGGCTCCTCGGGGAGCGACAGCCCGAGCTCGTGCGCGGTCGCCGCCGGGCGGTAGAGCTCCACGACCTCGCGGGCGAGCTCGCGCGCGTCGCGGACCTCGCTGCGCAGCTCGAGCTCGCCGCCCTCCATCCGCGCGATGTCCATGAGATCCGTGAGCATGCGGTCGCAGCGCGCGGCCTCCTTCCCGATGCGGGCGAGCATCGGCCTGAGCTGCGGCTCCGGCGGCAGCGGCCGGTCGGGTCGCAGGCGGTCGACGGTGAGCTTCAGCGCGGCGAGCGGGTTGCGCAGATCGTGCGCCACGCTCGCGAGGATCCCGAGCTGCTTCCGGCGCTGCTCGGCCAGCGCGGCGGCCATCTCGTTGAACGCCACGGCGATCTCGCGCAGCTCGTCGAGCCCGCGGTGCGGCGCCCGGGCGTCTTGCGAGCCCGCCCCGTAGCTGTCGATCGCGGCGCGGAGCGCGAGGAGCGGGCGATAGAGGCACCGGCTGATCTGCCAGAGCGTCGCGAGGATGCCGGCGAGCAGCGCCACCGCGGCCCCGACGCTCATGGCGTTCGACAGCCGGAGCACCCGGTCGACCCGGGCGCGGACGACCCGCGACTCCTCGATCTTGGCCGAGAGCAGCCGATCGAGCGCGGCGTAGGCGCGGTCGGCCTCCATGGCGGACGCGGCCAGCTCCGCCGTCGAGGGGGGCTCCGCGCTGTCGCCCTGCGCGTGCGCGGCCAGGTAGCGCTCGACCTCGGCCTCGGCCTCGCGGAAGGCGTGCGCGTTGCCCGCGGTGACCGGGTGGGCTCGGAGCTCCTCGAGCCACCGCTTCATCTCGCGCTCGGCGGCGTCGCGCGCGCGCGCGTGCTCGGGGTGCTGGGCCAGCGCGACGCGGGCGCTCTCGCGCTCGTGGAAGAGCATGTTGACCTGCAGCTCCGTGATGGACCGCACCTCCCGCACCATGTGGAAGAGGCACGTGACCTCGCGGTGCATGGCCGCCGTGCCGAGCGTCAGCCCGCTTGCCGTCAGCAGCGCGAGGGCGGCGAGCGACGCGGTGCTCGCGACCGCGAGCGTCTTCAGCTTCATCGTTGTATCCCCCGATTCCGGCCCTGGGCGCGCCGGAAGGCGCGCAGAGCGTAGCGCCCCGGGCGCCCGCAGACCGTTCGCGGCGCTCCGAAGATCCCGAGGCCTCCCCCGCGAAGCGGTCGGGCCTGGGCCCTCCACGATCGATGCCGGCGCGGCGCAAAGGCGGCGCGCCCGCGCCGTCCCCGCGGCGCGCGCAGGCTCACGCGCCGTCCCCGCGGCGCGCGCAGGCTCAGGCGCGCGCCTCGTCCGCGGCCTTCGGGGGGGACAGCGCCGCGCTCGCGATCGCCATCTGCCGCTCCAGATCTGCGGGCGACGCCGGCGCTTCCAGGATGAGCGCCGCGTCGCCCGGGACGTGCGCGGCGACGCGCTGGAACGCGTGGGCGGCGCTCTGGCTCAGGGCGTCGTGGCGGCTCCCCGCGTTCACCTCGCTCACGTGGAGCTGCTTCAGCCTCGCCCGGTGCGCCTTCACCAGGAAATGCGCCTCCGTCATGGTGCGATCGACCTGGTGCGCGTGGCCGATATCGAAGCAGAACGACGCCTCGGGCAGCGCGTCGAAGAACGCCGCGAGCTCCTCCACGGTGCGGCCTGTCCGCTTGCGCTTGTCCATGTTCTCGATGGCGAGCTGGCCGCCGAGCTGCCGCCAGGCCCCGAGATCGTGGAGGGTGTCGGGGTGGAGGACGACGAGCCAGCCCAGCGCGGCCACCTCGGCCATCGCGTCGGCGACGGCGCGCTCCTCCGCCGCGTCGAAGCGGCTCGGGGCGTGGAACGACACGTACCGATACCGCGACAGGTCCAGCGACCCGAGCCGCCGGAGCAGCGGCCTGAGCTCCGAAATGCGCAGCGCGGACAGCTCCACCGCGGTCGCGGAGCTCCCCTCCAGCATCGCGAGCGCGCGTTCGACGTCGCTCAGCGCGAGCGCCCCTGTCGAGTACCCCAACGGTCGCATCAGAACACCCCGTAACGCTGGATGAGTTCGCTGAGCTCGTCGTCCTCCTTGAAGAAGAGCCGGTTGAGCCCGTCCTGGAACGCGCGCGCGATGTCGCGCACCCGCTTGAAGGTCGGATCGTTGCCCAGGTGCTCGTCGAGCGGTAGCCGCTTCAGGCGGTCGCGCTCCTCCTCGTTCGAGAGGACGGCGAGGAACGCGTCGTAGCTGTCGAACAGCATGCGCGCCGTCTCCGCGGAGATCGAGGGCCGGAGCAGCACCTCGGCCAGGCTCTCGAGCGGGGTCACCCGGATGCGCTCTCTGAGGAAGCGCACGAGCGACGGCGTCGAGATGCCGCCCTCGCCGGCCCACGTCGCCCGGTCCTTGCCGAACAGCTCGAAGCTGAAGCAGGTGATGAGCCCGCTGAGGAAGATGAGCTTCCGCGACATCCTGAGCTTCGCGTTGCGGAGCGCCCAGCCCGAGCTGCGCTCCCGCTGCTTGTAGACGAAGTCCACGGCGACCGTGCGCCAGTACCGGACGATGTCGTTCAGCAGGAACATCGGGATGATCTCGCGCTTGCTCCCGTAGTGAAGCCCGCGATCGTCCTCCACGTAGCGCGAGAGCACGAGCCTGAGCACCCGCTCGTGGGCGTCCGGCTTGCCGATCGCGAGCGACTCCAGGAGCAGCAGGATGCGCTGGGTCGTGTTCTTGTTCGTGTCCTCCTGTCCGCCGATCTGGTGGAGGATCGGGTGGCTGAACGCCACGTTCCCGAACACGCCCGTCGGGCCTGGCTCGTGGAACTTCGCTTCCCTCAGGATCTTCGTGATGGCCTGGACCTGGCTGAAGTGCCCCTCGTCGGCCTGGCCGTCGATGAGCAGCGTCCAGTCGAGATCGCTGCCGGTCGTGTACTCGCCGCGCGCCAGCGAGCCGAACACCACCGCGCTCGTGTCGCACGGGATCTGCTCGCGGAGCAGCGCCGCGAGCCGCGCGCGGGTCTCCGCCGAGAGCCGCGCGGCCGCCTCGATGCTCGGCCACGACCGCCCCACCTTCTCTCCGATCCGCTCGATGGCGCTCCGCGGCGCCCCGCCTTCGTCTCGCGTCATCGATCGCACCTGCCGCGCCTGCCGCGCCTGCCGCGCCTGCCGCGCCCGGCGCGCCTCACGCCCCGCCGCCCGGGAGGGAGAGCCCGAACCAGCGGTTCACGAGGTCATGGTGCTCCGCGAGGCGCTCGCGGTAGCGGGGGGTGCCCTCGAGCGCGGCCCGCTCGAAATCGATCCAGTACAGGGCGCCCGTCTTCTCCCCGATGAGCACGTTGCCCAGCTTGACGTCGAGCGGCGCGACGCCGCGCGCGTTCATCGCCCGGACGATCTCCTCGACGCGGTCGCGGTAGGCGTCGCCTTCTCCCTGCGCGAACGCCTCGATCTCGCGCCGGTCGCGATCGGGATCGAAGAGCTGCCCGAGCGGCGCGAGGTCGATGTCGAGCACCTTCTCCCCGCGCTCGGCGAGCTGCTGCTGGAGCGTCTTGCCGCGCACGTAGTCGATGAAGAGGGCGCGCGTGGCGAGGTGCACATCGCGGATCCTCGGGACGCTCGGGAGGTCGCGCAGGCGGAGGAGCGACGCCGCTTCATTGTAGAAGAAGAGGCCGAGCAGGGAGAAGAGGTGCGCGTCGAGGGACGCGTTCCTCGGCTGGCCGATAAAGCGCTTCCGGACGCAGACGTACCCGCGGCGCAGCACGACGTGGAGCCGGTACCTCAGGCGCGGCATCTTCTCGCTCCGCCGGTTGAAGAAGGGGACGTCGGCCGGGTGGATGGCGAAGGCGAACCCGTCTTGATCGAGCTCGGCGAGCACCCTGTCCCCTGGGCCGAGCTCCGCGACCGACGGGATGTCGCTCGGGGTCACGGCGTCGGGCACGGGGAGCGGGTTCTCGTCGAGCCGCCGCGCCAGGAGCGCCCTGACCGTCTCGATCCGCACGGCGAGCAGCCTCGTCGCGGCGTCCATGCCTGGCACGCGGCGCAGGCCCTGATCGAGGGCGCGCCGAAGTTCAGGGTTCATGCTCGTCTAGTACCTGCTTCCGCTCGCCAAATCAAAAGGTGCGGGGACGGTGACGCGAGGTGATACCGTCGTCCAGCGACCTTGGGCGCCACGCGCGACGAGCGCTGGCGCGCAGGCGACGCGAGGTGGCAGCTTGGGTGAGGCTGCGCGGCGCTGTCCGCGCTTCAACGGGAGACCCGGTTCGGGTAGCAAGCCACATGGGGACTTCGACGCTGCGGATCGTCCATGCCGTGAGCAGCCTCAACGGCGGAGGCATGGAGCATTTCGTGCTGCGCCTGGCCGAGGCGCAGCGGCGCCACGGCCATGACGCCTCCATCCTCGCGCTGCGCGGCGGGCCGCTCGAGGATCTGGCGCGGCAGCGGGCGCTGCCCCTCACGGTGCTGCGCGGCGGCCTGCCCGCGCGGGTCGCGCACACGGCGCTCGCGTTCGCGCGCAGGCGGCCGCACATCATCCACGCGCACAACCCCACCTCGCTCCACTACGCCACGGTCGGCAAGCTGCTCACGCGGGCGCGACTCGTCTTCACCGATCACGCGCAGACGCGCGGGATCATCCGCGTCCCGTCGCGCTTCGAGTGGCGTGAGACGGACGCCGTCGTCGGTTGTTCGCAGGACACCGCCGACAAGAGCGGCGCGACGGGCGTCGCCAGCAACATCTCTGTGATTCACAACGGGATCGACATCACCCCGGCGCGGCGGGCGCGCGAGGAGGTGCGCGCCGAGCTCGGCTTCGACGCGGGCGCGGCGCCGGCGCCCGCGGGCTCCGGCGGCGCGTTCCTCGGGATCATGCCGGCCGCGTTCCACCCGGTGAAGGGGCACGACGTGCTGCTGCGGGCGCTCGCGCGGCTCCGGCATCGCGGCGTCGCGGTCACGGTGCTCATCGTGGGCGACGGCGACGAGCGCGACCGCATCCACGGGCTCGCGCGGGAGCTCGGGATCCACGGCAAGGAGGCGCGTTTCCTCGGGTTTCGCAAGGACGTCCCCGATCTCCTCGTCGCGGCCGATTTCTTCGTCCTGCCCTCGCGCGACGAGGGGTTGCCGCTCGCGGTGCTCGAGGCGATGGCGCGCAGGTTGCCTGTCGTGGTGACGCCTGTCGGCGGCGTCCCGGAGGTGGTGCGCGACGAGGAGCACGGCCTGCTCGTCCCCGTGGACGCGCCCGACGCGCTGGCGGACGCGATCGAGCGGCTCGCGCGCGATCCGGCGCTCGGGCGGCGGCTCGGCGAGGCGGGGCACGTCCGGGTCCGCGACGACTTCTCGTTCGAGAGGATGACGCGCAAATACGAGCAGCTCTATTTCAGCCTCACGTGATCGGCGGGCGCGCGATGAAGGTCCTCGTCTTCACCCATCATTACCCGTCGTTGCGGCAGCCGACGATGGCGCCGTACAGCTATCAGACCTACCGGGCGCTTGCGCGCCGCTGCGAGCTCCGGCTCGTGGCGCCGACGCCCTGGTGGACGCGGGCGCGCGGCGCCTCGCGCGAGCTGCTCGGCGGCACGCGCGAGTCCCACACCGGCATCGACGCGCTGTTCCCCACCTACTGGTCGATCCCGGGGCTGCCGGCCCTGCACGCGCGCGCGATCCACGCCTCGCTCCGGGGCACGATGGCCGCGCTGCGCCGCGAGTTCCCCTACGACGCGATCCTGGCCGCGTGGGCCTATCCCGACACAGTCGCCGCGGAGGCGTTCGCGCGGGGCGCGGGGGTGCCGATCGTCACGACGGTGCTCGGCAGCGACATCAACGAGCAGCCGAGGAGCGCCGTGCTGCGGGCGCAGATCGCGCCGGCGCTCCAGCGCTGCGCCCGCGTGGTGGCGGTGAGCGGCGCCCTCGGCGATCGCCTGGTGGAGCTCGGGGTGCCGCGGGAGCGCGTGGTGGTGCAGCTCAACGCGGTCGACGGCGAGCGGTTCACGATCCGGGACCGCGCCGCGCCGCGGGCGCGCCTCGGCGTCCCGGCGGACGCGCGCGTGGTGCTCTACGCCGGCTATCACGTGCCCGAGAAGGGCGTGGACGTCCTCGTCGAGGCGATGGCGCACCTCGACCGGACGGGTCGCCGCGACGTGCACCTGATGATGGTGGGCGGCGGCGAGCTGCTCGATCCGCTGCGCGCGCGGGTCAGCGCGCTCGGCCTCGGCGACCGCGTGCAGCTGTTCGGCTGGGCGCTCCCTGCGGAGATCCCGGACTACATGGCGGCGTGCGACGTGTTCTGTTTGCCGAGCCGCCGCGAGGGGTGTCCGAACGTCGTCCTGGAGGCGCTCGCCTCGGGCCGCCCGGTCGTCGCGACCCGGGTGGGCGGCGTGCCGGAGCTCGTGCGCGAGGGGCAGGGGGGCAACGGCCTGCTCGTCCCTGCCGGCGATCCGCAGGCGCTCGGGGACGCGCTGGTCCGTGCGCTGGAGCAGGCGTGGGATCCGGAGGCGCTGCGGGGCAGCGTCGGAGCGCTCTCATGGGACGTCGTGGGGCAGCGCTATCACGCGCTCCTGGAGGAGGTGATCCGGGAGCGGGGCGGGGCGGGCTGAGGATTGCCGAGCTGCCCGGCCCTCTGAAGGGGTGTTCGGCGCGCGGGGTGGGGGCCCCGCGCGCGCCCGCGCGCGCCCACGTACCACGCTGCCCCTCGTCCTCGGCCCCTTGCAATTCGGATCTACCCCCCGCGCGTCAGCTCGCGCAGGGCGGCGGCTGCAGCCGGTAGTCCCTGAAGTCCCCGGGATTGCCTGTCTTCCCGTCGAGCGCCGCGATCGCGATGTTGTACATCTCCCGCGCTGTCACGTAGTGGAGCACCCACTCCTTGCCATCGTTGTACCGGGTGGTGAGCTCCCGGTGCAGGCCGTGGCTCCCCGCGCCGAGCAGCGACTCCGCCTGATCCTCGGGCGCGCCGTGCGTGTAGACCTTCACGAACACCCACTCGGGCCTCCCCTCGATGTGGATGTTCTGGTCAACCCACGTCTTCACCCGCTCCGGCGTCGGCGGGTCGATCGCCTGGAGCGCGCCGTACTCCATGCGCACCCGCGTCTTGTTCCCCCGGCGCGTCAGCGCCAGCGCGAGCGGACCCTCGATCATCAGGATGCGGTCCTCCAGCACCTCTCCGACCCTGGCCCGCGCGCCCACCGTGTGGGCCTTCCGGCGCGCGAGGTTGCCCGTCGGCCAGTAGATCTGGTTCACGATGCTGTGCTGCGACTCGTCGGGCGCCGACGGGAACGTGTAGTCGGCATAGCAGCCCGTCTCGAACAGGAGCGGGAGCTCCTCGTCGACTCCGCAGTTGCGCGAGTCCGGCCCGGAGTTCGCCAGACACCAGTTGCCGTGGATGAACCCGTAACGCATGCGACCGTCCGCGTCGCGCGAGAAGTGCCCGTGCTTCCCCAGGATGTCCAGGTACCTGAGGATGTCCGCGCGCAGGTTCTCCGCCGTGTCGTTGTGATGGTGCAAGTGGAGCTCCACCTCCCCGAAGCCTCGGCGCGTGAGGTCCGCCAGCGCGTCGAGCCATCCAGGCGTGTACTGCTCCCCCGGGAAGAAGAAGCTGTGGCGCGGGTGCCGGCCGTCCGCGTCGCGGTAGGCGCTCGCCATCTCGGGATACCGCTCCGACCACGCCCTCACCCGCGCGTCGCCGACCTCCGGCGTGGCGTTCTCCCACCCAGGCTCCCAGTGATCGCAGACCGCGAAGAGGAGGTGCCGCGGGCCGATCGGACGCTGAGCGCGGGCGTTCTCGAGCCTCTGACGGGCGTAGCCGCCGAGCCAGTTGTGGAGGTTCTTGTTCTTGAGATACTGGAGCTTCGCCTGGAGTGTTCCGATCATGAGCTTTCTCGACCGCGACGCGTTCGACCGGCGGCCGTCGCGGCGGACCGGATACTAACCTGCCACCCAGGGGCGCTGCTACAGCCGCCTCGTGGCCTGCCCCGCGATCGAGACCGCCTCTCTCAGGCGGCCGGCGCGCAGGCCGGCCCCACCGCCGACCGCGAGGCAGGACGCCTCACGGCCCACGCGCTCACGGCGGAGCGGCACCCCGGACCCGACCGCGGCGTCGAAAACGTGCGAGCAAAGGCGGACCGGATGCGAGCGCGCGCGGCACGCTCGCCCGCTCCCGCCGCGGAAATCCACGCACGGCCGCGGGAGCTCGACCTTTCCTCCGGCAGAGGTCGTTTTGCCGTCCGGGGCAGTGGAACGCCGGCGTCAGCGCGGCGGCGCGCATCCTGCTTACAATTTTCGCGTCTGGCTATCCAGCCAACGATCTGGCGCCTCGTGGGAGACAAATCGCCCCACCTGTGGCGCTTTTGCAGCGGCGGCTTCCACCTGTCCGCTGCCAGCCGCTGTACCCGCAGTGAGCGCCCCTACTGGAAACCTCGTGGCACGATGCCTGCACCACGCCGTGGTTGACTGTAGGCATCACCGCAGCGTAAGGAGCCAGGCATGATTTCGACCACGATGACGCCGACCGAAGAAATGGTCTCCCTTCCCCCGCGGAGGACTTCCCTCGAGTCATCAGCCTCCATGGCGGAGGCGTGCGAGCTAGCCCGGCGGCTCGCGGACATGATTGAACGCCTGAGGGTGTGCACCCCCGAGGGCGATCAGGCCCAGACGCTCCGCATCGCAGAGGGGATGGCGCGCAGCGTGGCGGACGCCGTGTCCGACGTCATGCGCAGCCGGCGAACCCACGCCGCCTAGCGTCCGGCACGCGCGTCGCCTAGAACACGAAGGCCGCACGGGGGGGCCCACCCGGCCTGGAGACAAGCATGATATTCAAGCGCAAGGGATTGCGACCCGGAGAGCCATATCCGCTCGGTGCGACATGGGACGGTTCTGGTACGCAGTTCGCGCTCTATTCAGAGAACGCTGAGGCTGTCGAGCTTTGCCTCGTCGATGACGAGGGGAACGAGCAGCGCCTGCCGGTGCGTCACCGCACCTCCTTCGTGTGGCACGTCTACGTGCCGGAGATCGGACCGGGGCAGCGATACGGCTACCGCGTCCACGGCCCGTGGGCCCCGGAGCGGGGCTTTCGGTTCAACCCGAACGTGCGCCTGCTCGACCCGTACGCGAAGGCGCTCGCGTCGCGGGTCCAGTGGAACGCGAACTCGTTCGCCCACCGCATCGATGAGCCGGACGGGGATCTCAAGATGTCCGAGAACGAGGCGCTCGGCGCCCCCCTCGGCGTCGTCATCGATCCCTCGTTCGACTGGACCGGAGACCGGCCCCCGCGCGTCCCGTTCCACCGCAGCGTCATCTACGAGGCGCATGTCCGCGGCCTGACGATGCTGCACCCGGAGATCCCGGAGGAGCTCCGCGGGACATACCTCGGCATCGCCCACCCGGCCATGATCGGGTACCTGAGATACCTCGGCATCACGGCGATCGAGCTCCTGCCGGTGCACGCCTTCGTGCACGAGAAGTTCCTGCTCGACAGGGGGCTCCGGAACTACTGGGGCTACCACACGATAGGCTTCTTCGCGCCGGACGTCGGGTACCGCGCGGGCAACGAAGTGACAGCCGAGGTCCGGCAGTTCAAGGAGATGGTCAAGGCGCTCCACGCCGCCGGCATCGAGGTCATCCTCGACGTCGTCTACAACCACACGGCCGAGGGCAACCACATGGGCCCGACGCTGAGCCTGCGCGGCATCGACAACCCGACCTACTACCGGCTCGTCCCCGGCAACGAGCGCTTCTACTTCGATTACACAGGCACCGGGAACACCCTCAACGTGCGCCACCCGCAGTCGCTCCAGCTCATCATGGACTCGCTGCGGTACTGGGTCCTGGAGATGCACGTCGACGGGTTCCGGTTCGATCTGGCCTCGGCGCTCGCGCGCGGCCTGCACGACGTCGATCAGCTCTCGAGCTTCTTCACCATCGTCCACCAGGACCCGGTGCTCAGCCAGACGAAGCTCATCGCCGAGCCCTGGGACGTCGGCCCCGGCGGCTACCAGGTCGGCAACTTCCCTGTTCGCTGGGCCGAGTGGAACGGCCGTTATCGCGACACGCTGCGCGACTTCTGGCGCGGCAGCGGCGGTACGGCCTCGGACCTCGGGTTCCGGATCACGGGGAGCAGCGACCTCTACGAGAACAACGGGCGCAAGCCGTACACGAGCATCAACTTCGTCACGGCCCACGACGGCTTCACCCTCGCGGACCTCGTCTCGTACAACGAGAAGCACAACGAGGCGAACGGGGAGGGCAACTGCGACGGCGCGGACGACAACCGGTCGTGGAACTGCGGCGCCGAGGGGCCCACGGACGACCCCGCGATCCTCCAGCTCCGCGCCCGACAGATGCGCAACATCATGGCGTCTCTCCTGTTCTCGCAGGGCACGCCCATGATCCTCCACGGCGACGAGCGGGGGCGCACGCAGGAGGGGAACAACAACGGATATTGCCAGGACAGCCCGCTTACGTGGCAGCCGTGGACCTGGGACGAGCCGTCGCGGGCGCTCATGGAGTTCACGCGCAAGTGCCTCCGCATCCGGCACGAGCACCCCGGGCTCAGGCGATCGACGTTCTTCAAGGGGCGCCCGATCCGCGGCGGCAAGACCTACGATATCCAGTGGTATCGCCCGGACGGGGAGCTGATGACCGACGAGGACTGGTGCAACCACTGCACGCAGTGCCTCGGGGTGTTCCTCTCCGGAGAGGGGCTGGACGACGTGGACGAGTCCGGCGACCGGCTGATCGACGACGACTTCGTCCTGCTGCTCAACGCGTCTCCGTGCGATCTGGGCTTCGTCCTCCCCTTCGCCGACGATTCAAGGCCGTGGCAGCTCCTCGTGGACACCCACGACGACGCCGCGACCGAGACGCGGAAGGGCGGCGAGGAGACGGCGCTGACGTCGCGCTCGCTCAAGCTCTTCCTCCGCGCCCGGCGCGGCGCCTGACCGGGCGCGGCCGCGCCCGCGTCCGCCCGATCAGAACCCGTTGAAGGAGCCGAGGAACAGGGGGGGGCCGGCGAAGGCCGCGTCGAGGAGCGCGGCCGCCTTGGCGCTGCCCACAACGAAGCCCTGGCTCAGGAGATCGCGCGCCGAGGTGGCGCCGAAGTAGATCTGCGTGAGCCGCTCGATCGAGAGCGAGAGGCGGTCGCCCGCCGTGCTGCCGGGCGCCGTCTGGACGCCGCGCGCCGCGAAGGTCACGTCGAAGGCGCGCGGCGCGTCCGTGAACACGGGATCCTCGACGTCGAGGCCGATGGCGCCGCGCACGCCGTGCTTCCTCGGCGAGGGGTGCAGCGCGAGCGCGGCGGCGACGTCGACGATGCGCCCCATCGCGCCGGCCGCGGTCAGGCCGAGGACGTTGCGGCGGTGCGCCACGTGGACGGGCGGGCACAGGCCGGGGTGCCGGGCCGCCGTCTCGTAAAGAATGGGCTCGTCGCGGATGCCGGGCTCGTCGAGCAGCGGCGCGCCGTAGCCGCGCGGGAGCATGAGCTCCACGACCTCGTACTGGTCGCCGAGCGCGCCGAGGAAGCCGATGAGCCCGCGGTAGGCGCCCGGCGTCGGCGCGCGGAGCTCGCGGACGAGGAGCTGCTGGACGCCGTAGGCGCTGCCTTCCGGCACGTCGAAGAGCAGGTAGCCCGCGATCGCCTTCGAGCCCGGATCGACGTAGACCGCGCCGCTGGGGGAGCGCTTGAACACGCGCACGTCCCACCAGTACTCGCTCCGCTTGAGCTGCCCCGTCGTGTCGGTCCGCGCGAGATCGTAGGCCTGCTTGATGAGCGGCTCGTCGCGGGGGCGGGAGAACGCCCGCACGTGGCGGCGGAGCACCGAGTCAGGGAGCCGATCGGGCGAGGTGCGCACGACGTCCCGGAGCTCGCAGACGCCGAAGCCGAACCTGCGATAAAACGAGAGCCGGACCGGGTGGAGCAGCGCGAGCGCCTCGCCGCGGCGGCGCATGCGGCGGAGGCTCTCGCGGACGAGCCGATCGGCGATGCCGCGGCGGCGGAACTCGGGGAGCACGGCCACTGTCGCGAGGCCCTGGAAGGGCACGTCCGCGCCCGCGAAGCTCATCGTGAGGTCGAGCGAGGCGACGTGCCCGACGAGCTGGCCGTCGGTCTCCGCGACGATCACGTTGTCGAGGGCGAGGTGCGCGTGCTCGGTGAAATACCGCAGCCACGCCTCCGGATCGCCCGCCTGGAACGCGCGGTAGGCGACAGTGGCCAGCGTGCCCTCCTCACCCTTGCGGGCGCTGCGGAACACGAGCTCGTGGTTGGATCGGCTCGGGATGCGGGCGCGCGCCATGACCGCTAGCCCGCCCCGCCGGCGGCGCCCGCCGGCGGCTGCCCGGAGGCGACGGCCCCGCGCAGCGCGCCCGCCATCTCCGCGGCCGCGCCGAAGCGGCCGGACGGATCGCGGGACAGCGCCTTGACGAACCACGCGTCCAGGGCCGGCGTGATGTCGGCGCAACGCTCGCTCGGGAGCGGGAAGTGGCCGATGCGGATGGCGCTGAGCAGGGCCTCGAGCCCCCTCTGCTCGAACGGCGGAGCGCCGGTGAGCGCCTGGTACGCCATGACGGCGACGGACCAGAGATCCGAGCGGCCGTCGACCTGCTTCGGGTTGAAGAACTGCTCCGGGCTCATGTAGACGAGGCTGCCGACGACCGCGCCCGTGGCCGTCAGCGTGGTCCCGTCGGGGTCGACGTCGCCCCGCGCCACGCCGAAGTCGAGCAGCTTGACGCACGTGCTGCCGCCGACGTCGGCGAGGAAGACGTGCTCGGGCGTGATGTCCCGGTGGATGACGCCGAGCGCGTGCGCCGCGGCGAGGCCGTCGCAGAGCTCGGACACGAGGGAGACCGTCTCGTCCAGCGAGAGGCGACCGGCGCGCGCGAGCCGGTCGGACAGCTCCTCGCCGCGGAGCAGCTCCATCACGATGTACGGGAGGCCGTCCTCGGCGACGCCGTGCTCGTGGACCTCGGCCACGTGAGGGCTCTTGATCCTGGCCATGAGCGCGCCCTCCCGGTGAAACCGGGCGACCGCGGTCGGATCGGTCGCGAGCGACGCGGACATGAACTTGACGGCGACGTCCTTGCCGAGCCCGAGGTGGCGCGCCGCCCAGATGCTGCCGATGCCGCCCATCCTGAGCAGGGTCACGAGCGTGAGGTGCGGCGCTACGTGGGAACCGGGCTCGAGCCGCATGGAGGGCCAGTATGCATGAAGCGTCCTCCGCTGGCCACAAGGCGGGAATCGGCCCGGCGGGCAGCGCGGAGGGCGTCGCGTTGTCGCGTCGTCGTCGCGTCGTCGTCGCGTCGTCGACGGCGCGTCGTCACCGACGCTCTCGTCGCTCGCGTCCCGGGCGCGTAGTCGTCCCGATCGGATTCCGCTCGCGCTCGTCGCTGTCGCGTCGCGCCGGCGCGTGTGCGTCGCGACGGCGCCCCGCGAGGGAGGCGCGCGCGGCTCAATACAGCCCCTCCGGGGGCCGGCCATCGGACATGAACTTCTTCGCCACGGCCGCGATCCGCCGCACGTGGAGCTCCCGTCGGACGGGCACGAGATAGGCGAGCAGCGCCTCCAGGTAGGCGCCGTCCGGCTGCGGATCGGACGACTCGAGCCGCTGGAGCGCCTCGAGCGTCTTCACGGCGTGCGCGGTGAAGATCGGCCTCACCGAGGCGTCGAACGCGGCGAACGGGGCGAGCTCGGCAAAGGCGCGGCGGCGCCCCTCGGCGTCGAGGTGCCGCGCGACAGCGAGCGCCCCGCCCAGGTCGCGCGCCGCCGCGGCCTCGAGC
>NZ_JEMA01001104.1 GCF_001589285.1 Sorangium cellulosum
CCGCGCGCCGCGCGCCGCGCGCCGGCCTGGCGCGCCTCCGCTGCCACGATCGCGCCGAGCTGTAGTAACTCTGGGAGGCAGGGCGACCCGATGCGCGATCTGGACTGGAACAGCTTCGACGTCCTCGTCGTCGACGACGAGCAGGACAACCTCGATGCGTTCCGGTTCGCCTTCAGGAAGTCGTTCAAGCTCCATTACGCGCTCGGCGGCGCCGAGGCCCTCTCGCTGCTCGCTCGGCTCGATCCCTCGGTGATCGTGGCCGACCAGCGGATGCCGGGGATGAGCGGTATCGAGTTCCTCAAGCAGGCGAAGGAGCGGAGGCCGGACGCGGCGAGCGTGCTGCTCACCGCCTACGCGGACATGGCGGTGCTCATCGACGCGGTGAACTCGGGCGTGGTCGACCGGTACATCCAGAAGCCCTGGAACTCGAAGGAGCTCGCCGTCGTCCTCCGGCAGACGATCGCCGGGGTCGCGACCCTCCGGGAGAACCGGCGGCTGCGCGAGCAGCTCGCGCACTACGCCGGCTACCTCGAGCGCGAGCAGCGGGATCCGATCGATTTCGGCGAGATCGCCGGCGAGAGCGAGGCCATGCGCGAGGTCTCCGCCCGGATCGGCGAGGTGGCGAAGGCGGCGACGCACGTGCTGATCGAGGGCGAGGAGGGGGCCGAGAAGGAGGTCGTCGCCCGGGCGATCCACGTCGGCTCCCCGCGGGAGGAGCAGCCGTTCGTCAAGGTGACGTGCGCCGCGTTCCGGGGCGACGCGCTCGAGCGCGAGCTGTTCGGCTGGCGGCGGGGCGCCTTCGACGGCGCGTTCGCCGAGCGCGCGGGCCGGCTCGAGCTCGCCCACCGCGGGACGATCTACCTCGACGAGCCGGCGCCGCTCGCGCCGTCGCTGCAGGCGAGGCTGCTCCGCGTGCTCACCGACGGCGAGGTCGAGCGGATCGGCTCGACGGAGACCACCCGCGTCGACGTGCGCGTCGTGCTGTCGCTGACCCCCGGCATCGAGGAGGCCTGGGCGCGCGCGGGCGTGCTGCCGGAGCTCGTCTCGCGGCTCTCGGTGTTCCCGCTCAGGCTGCCGCCGCTCCGCGATCGGCGCGAGGACATCCGGGCGCTCGCCGAGCACTTCCTGCGCAAGTACGCGCGCCGCAACGCGCGCGCGGCCACCTCGCTCTCCGAGGAGGCGATCGCGAAGCTCACGGCGTACGCGTGGCCCGGGAACGCGCGCGAGCTGGAGAACGTCGTCGAGCGCGCCGCCATCCTCTCGCGCGGCGACGTGATCCAGCCCGAGCACCTCGCGTTCACGGCGCGCCCGCAGCCGACCGAGCCGCCCGCCCGCGCGCGTCATGGCGCCGCGCCGGCGGCGGGCGAGGCGGACGCGACAGGGAAGGCGCTCGCCGCGCCGGCGTCGTCGCGGCCGAAGGTCGACCTGAGCTCCCAGCTCGACGACATCGAGCGGCGGGAGCTGCTCGCCGCCCTCGAGCGCTGCGGGGGGAACAAGGCCGAGGTAGCGCGGCAGTTCGGGATGCAGCGCACGACTCTCTATTACCGGCTGAAGCGGCTCGGCATCGACACGTGACGCCCGCGGCGCGGCGCGGGTCGGGCGCGGCGCTCCACGCCGCCGCGCGGCGCCCTGCCGCGCGCGGCGTCGTGGGGCGCCGCGCCGCCGCGCCTGTCGACGCGGGCGGCGAGTTGCGGCAGATTGCGGCCACATGCTGAAGGTCGGGGCGCGCGCGCCGGAGATCGACGAGGTGGCCATCGACGGCCAGCGCTTCGTGCTGTCGAAGCAGGGCGGGCTCTGCACCGTCGTGTACTTCTTCCCGAAGGCGTTCACGCCCGGGTGCACTGTCGAGGCCCAGCTCTTCCGCGACAACCACGCCGAGATCGCGCTCGCGGGGGCGAGCATCGTCGGCGTCAGCACCGACGACCAGAAGACGCAGTGCCGCTTCGCCGAGGCGCACAAGGTCCCTTATCCGATGATCGCCGACCGCGATCGCGGCGTCTGCCGCGCCTACGACGTCCTCTGGCCGATCGTCGGGATCGCCCGGCGGATCACCTACGTCATCTCGCCCGCGATGGAGATCGCGGCGGTGTTCCACCACGAGCTCCAGGCCAGGAAGCACCGCGACGACGTGCTCGCGTTCATCGACGCGCGCTTCCGGGCCGCGCGCCCCCCCGCCGTCTGACCGGAGCCCGCCGTGCCCCCCACCCCCGAGCCCCGCGCGCTCCTCGATGGAGCGGCGCCGCTGCCCCGCGACTTCTACGCCCGCCCCGCGCTCGTCGTGGCCCGTGCGTGCATCGGCAAGGTGCTCGTCCACAGCACGCCCGAGGGCATCGCCGCCGGACGCATCGTCGAGACCGAGGCCTACCGCGGCCCGGAAGATCTCGCCGCCCACAGCGCCGGGGGACGCCGGACAGCGCGGACGGAGGTCATGTTTGGCCCGCCGGGCTACGCGTACATGTTTCTGCTCTACGGCATGCACTGGGCGTTCAACATCGTCGTGGCCTCGGAGGGGAAGCCGCACGCGGTGCTCGTCCGCGCCGTCGAGCCGGTGATCGGCCTGTCGCTCATGAGCCGACGGCGGGGTATCGCGCCGGGGCGGATCGAGCTGACCAACGGGCCGGGGAAGCTGTGCCAGGCGCTGGGCCTCGACCGCGCCGCGTACGGCATGGATGTCTGCGGCGCCCGGCTCTCGCTGCTCTCCGGCGCCGCGGGCCCCATCGGCAGGTCGCCCCGCATCAACGTCGACTATGCAGGTGCGTGGGCGGAGAAGCCGTGGCGCTTCTACGAGCGTGGGAATCGCTATGTGTCCGTTCCGCCTCGCCATTGAGGGGGCGTGAGGCGGCGGACACTCGAAGCGCTCGCGCCCGGGCTCGAGATCGCGCGACAATGGGCGTATGGGATTCTGGCCTTTCGGGGGGCGCGAACCTGCCAACGTCGAGAGCGCATCGCAGGTGGTGACGGCGGCGGCGCGCGGCGAGAACGTCAGGGGTAAGTTAACGCTCTATTTCAAGGAGCCGCAGACGCAGAGCACCGCGGACAGGGCCGCGGAGCGCTGCGCGCAGGTCGCCGGAGATCTGCTGCGCGAGATCGCGGCGCAGGCGTCGCTCCTCGGCAGGGAGGCAGAGCTCGCCGCCTCGATCGCGGCCCGGGCGCCGCGCGGCGTCCCGGCGCTGCGCGCGATCGAGCTCGCGGCGCTGCACGTGGTGACCGACCGCACCACGCAGTCGCGGCGCGCCGGGTCGAGCCCGGTGCTCGTCCACGATCCGTCGCGGAGCGCGGGCGGGGGCACCCCGTCGAGCCGGCCGCCGCCGAGCGGCCCCGGCTGGGGCGCGGCGCCCGCGAGCAGCCGCGGCCTCGGGCTGATGTCCGGCGCCTCGCCCGTCATCGACCGCAACGCGCCGCCGTCGAGCGTGCCCCCTCCCAAGAGCGTGCGCTCGCCGCCGAGCTCCGGCGCGCAGCGCCTGCGCGGCGCCGGGGCGGGCAACGGGCGCGGGTCGAGCCCCGGGCTCATCGGCTCGCCGCCCACGGTGATCGCGGCCGCGCTCGCGCCGCTCCTGCGCGACGCGTCCGCGCGGCTGCTCATCGGGTGCCTGCGGGCCCACGAGCTGATCATCGTGCGCCGCGTCGCGATCGACCCCGGCGCGGCCGACGTGCTGGCCGCGCTCCTGCCGGTCTCGGACGCGCCGCCGGGCGAGCTCGAGGCGAGCCGGGCCGCCGAGCTCTCCCGCTGGCACACGACGCTGGGCTCGCCCGTGATCAGCCAGCTCCGCGCGGAGTCGTGCGCGATCAGCGCGCAGAAGGCGCGCATGGCGCTGGGCACCGCGGGCATCGCGCCGGGCGTCGTGGCGGAGCTGGTCGACGCGCTCTGCCGCACCGCCTTCCCGGGCCTCGCGCTGTCGGGCGCCCAGGTCGATCGCTACGCCGAGCAGGACCTGAGCGAGCTGGCGGCCGAGAACGTGGCGCGCGTCCTCCGCCACCCGAACTCGAAGCAGCTCCGGCTCGCGCTCGGCCCGCTGCTCGACGCCGTGCACGGCGACATGGACGCGATCTCTCGCCTCGCGAAGGCCTCGCTCGGCAGCGCGCCGTGACGCGCCGCGACCTCGCGGCTCACCCGACCGCACGTTCCCTTCTCCGCTCGCCGGCGCTAGAACGCGCAGGTGCGACGACAGGGTGCCTCCGATGAGCGTTCTTCTTTCCGCGGATCCCAGACACGCCAGGCTCTCCACCGACCCCGTGGAGCGCTCCTCGGTTGTCTCCCCCTGCTCCTCGCGCACCTCTGCGCGTGCGGCTCGGCAGAGCCCGCCGCCCTGCCGCCCGCGCAGCCCGGGGCGAAGGAGGCCGTCGTGAGCGCGGGCGGCGCCCGGGCCGGGGCGGCGGGCGCGGAGCAGGCGCTCGCGGCGCTGTCGACGCGCGTGCTCGAGGAGCACCTGCGGGACGAGCCGGTCCGGGCCACCGAGGCCGGCGACCACCGGTACGACGCCCTGTGGCCCGACGTCAGCGAGCAGGGCGAGGCGGCGCGGCGGCGCGCGCTCGAGGGCGCGCTGGCCGAGCTGCGCGCTGTGCCCGCGGAGGCGCTCGGCCTCCAGGGCCGCGTCGACGCGGCCATGATCGAGAACCAGCTCCGCTCCGCGCTGTTCGCGATCGACGAGCTCCGCGAGGCGACGTGGAACCCGATGGTCTACACCGGCCTCGTCGGCGACGGGCTCGACCCGCTGATCACGCGCAGCTTCGCGCCGCTCGAGGAGCGCCTGCGGAGCCTCGGCGGCCGCCTCTCGGGCGTCCCCGCGCTGGTCCGGACCGCGAAGCAGCGGCTCACGGCGGCGCCCCCGCGGATCTACACCGAGACGGCGATCACGCAGAACCAGGGGCTCATCGCGCTCTGCAAGGACGAGCTGCCCTCGCGCTTCGCGGAGGTCCCGGCGCAGAAGGCCGAGCTCGAGGCGGCGGCGAGCGCCGCTGCCGCGGCGCTCGAGGACTTCCAGGCGTTCCTCGAGAAGGACCTGCTCCCGAGGAGCACCGGCGACTTCCGGCTGGGCCGCGCGCGCTTCGAGGAGAAGCTCCGCTTCGCGCTCGACGACGCGTCCGTCGACATCGACGAGGTGGTCAAGGACGCCCGCGCGCTGCTCGCGCAGACGCACGCGGAGATGCTCGAGACATCGAGGGAGCTCTGGCCGACGCTCTTCGGCAAGCAGCCCTTCCCGAAGGTCGAGACGCGGGACGAGAAGATGGCCGCGATCCGGAGGGTCCTCGACGCTGTCGCGGCCGAGCGCCCGACGAACGCCACCATCGTGAAGGAGTCGGAGAAGCTCCTCGCCGCGGCGACGGCGTTCGTCCGCGAGCGCGATCTCGTGCGCATCCCGGACGAGCCGTGCCAGGTCATCGAGATGCCGGAGTACCGCCGCGGCGTCGCGGTCGCCTACTGCGACGCGTCGGGCCCGCTCGAGCCGAAGCAGGAGACGTTCTTCGCGATCGCGCCGACGCCGGAGGGCTGGCCGCGGGCGCGCGTCGACTCGTTCTACCGCGAGTACAACCAGAGCATGCTCGCCGAGCTCACGGTGCACGAGGCGATGCCGGGCCACTTCCTGCAGCTCATGCACAACAACAGGTTCCCCTCGAAGATCCGCGCTGTGTTCTCGAGCGGCCCGTTCGTCGAGGGGTGGGCGGTCTACACCGAGTGGCTGATGGCCCACCACGGCTTCGGCGGCCCGAAGGTGCGGCTGCAGCGCCAGAAGATGGTGCTGCGCCTGGCGGTGAACGCGCTCCTCGACAACGGGGTGCACGCGGGCGCGATGGACGAGAAGGAGGCGCTCGCGCTCATGACGAAGGAGGCGTTCCAGGAGGAAGGCGAGGCCGTCGGCAAGTGGCGGCGCGCCCGGCTCACGAGCGCGCAGCTCACGACGTACTACCACGGCTTCACCGAGATGATGCGCCTGCGCGCCGAGCACCAGGGCAAGCCGGGCTTCACGGAGCGCGCCTACCACGACCGGCTGCTCAGCTACGGCTCGCCGTCGGTGCGGCACCTCAAGGCGCTGCTGGCGGAGTAGCGGCCGCGGGCGGGGCAATGGCGGCCGCGGGCGCGGCCGCCGCTCACACGGGGTTGATCGAGCCGCCGAGCTCCACGAAGCGGGTCTTGGGGAACGCCTTCGCGCAGCTCTCCAGCTGCCAGTCGCCCTTGAAGAGCACGACCGCGCTGCCGTGCACGTCGAGGGCGCCGTAGCCGTAGAGGTTCGACTCGAGCTCGGCGAGGGGCACCGGCTCGCCCTCGACCCAGCGGGCCATGCTGAACGAGAGCCGCTCGATCCGGGCCTCGACGCCGTACTCGGCCAGGAGCCGGTGCTTCACGACGTCGAACTGGAGCTCGCCCACCACGCCGAGGATCGCCTCGCCCTCGCGCCCCTCCGGCGGCCGGAAGAGCTGCACCGAGCCCTCCTGCGCGAGCTGATCGAGCCCCTTCTTGAGCTGCTTGCGCTTCATCGGGTCGACCATGACGACGCGGCCGAACTGCTCCGGCGGGAACTGCGGCAGCGCGGCGTACTTCACGGGCGAGCCGCTGCAGAGGGTGTCGCCGATGAGGAAGAGCCCCGGGTCGAAGACGCCGATGATGTCGCCCGCGAAGCCGTCCTCCACGAGCGTGCGCTCCTGGGCCATGAACTGCACCGGGTTGGTGAGCCGGATGTCGCGGTCGAGGCGGACGTGGTGCACCTTCATGCCGCGCTCGTACTTGCCGGAGCAGACGCGGAGGAACGCGATCCGGTCGCGGTGGGCCCGGTCCATGTTCGCCTGGATCTTGAAGACGAACGCGGTGAAGCGGTCGTCGTCCGGGGCGATGGGGCCCTTGTCGCTGCCGCGCGGCGCGGGCGGGGGCATGAGCTCGATGAAGGCGTCCAGGAACTGCGGGAGGCCGAAGTTGGTGATGGCGCTGCCGAAGAACATCGGCGTGACCTCGCCGCGGGCGAGCTTGTCGCGGTCGAGCGCGTCGCCGGCGGCGTCGATGAGCTCGATGTCCTCGCGGAGCTGGCGGGCGCCCTCCTCGTCGACGGCGTCGACGAGCTCGGGGGCGTCGAGCGACACGACCTCCATCGGGGCGATCTCGGCGCCGTGCGCGACGAGCTCGAACAGGAACACCTGCTTGCGCTCGCGGTGGTACACGCCGCGGAACTTGCCGCCCGCGAAGATGGGCCAGGTGACCGGGTAGACGCCGATGCCGAGGACCTCCTCGACCTCGCCGATGAGCTCGAACGGGTCGCGGCCTGGGCGGTCGAGCTTGTTCACGAACGTGAAGATCGGCATCTGCCGGAGCTTGCACACCCGGAAGAGCTTCTTCGTCTGCGTCTCGACGCCCTTGGCGCAGTCGAGGATCATGATGGCCGCGTCGGTCGCCATGAGCGCGCGGTAGGTGTCCTCGCTGAAGTCGGCGTGGCCGGGGGTGTCGACAAGGCTCAGGAGGCGGCCCTTGTACGGGAACTGAAGGACGCTGGTCGAGATGGAGATGCCGCGCTCGCGCTCCATCTCCATCCAGTCGCTCACGGCGTGGGCCCGCGCCTTCTTCGCCTTCACGGCGCCGGCGAGCTGGATCGCGCCACCGTAAAGCAGGAGCTTCTCGGTGAGGGTGGTCTTGCCAGCGTCGGGATGGGAGATGATCGCGAACGTCTTTCGGCGGGCGATCTCGCGGGTGAGCGTCGGGTCGGGCACAGCGGCGGGGCAGGATAGGAGCGGTGGGGGCTGCGTCAACCTCTCCTTGTCCTGGATCCAGAGGGCAACGGCCGGGGCGGGAGGGG
>NZ_JEMA01001105.1 GCF_001589285.1 Sorangium cellulosum
GGCGCGTGCCCGTGCGCCTGCGCGGCGCGAAGCGCCTCGAGGCGCGCCGCGATCTCCCCGATCGGACCGGCGACGACGAGGCGGCCCTTCTCGAGGATCCCGATCGACGTGCACACGTCGGAGAGCTCCGTGAGGATGTGCGAGGAGAGGAAGATCGTCTTCCCCAGGCTCCGGAGCTCGAGCAGGAGGTCGCGGATCTCGATGCGCGCGCGCGGATCGAGATCGCTCGCCGGCTCGTCCAGGATGAGGACCTTGGGGTCGTGCAGCAGGATCCTCCCGAGCTGGAGGCGCTGCTTCATCCCCTTCGACATGGTGGCGACGATCCGGTCCTGGATCTTGCCGAGATCGGTCAGCTCCAGGACGGCGTCGACCACCTCGAGCGACGGCACCCGGAACGCGTCCGCGAAGAACTCGAGGTACTCGCGCACCGTGATCCGGTCGTACACGCCGGCGTGATCCGGCATGTACCCGATGCTGCGGCGGACCGCCGCCGGGTCGATCGTGACGTCGACGCCGTCGATCTCGACCCGCCCCGCCATCGGCTCGAGCAGGGTCGCCATGACCCGGATCGTCGTCGTCTTGCCCGCGCCGTTCGGCCCGATGAAGCCGAAGATCTCGCCNGATGAAGCCGAAGATCTCGCCCGGGCCCACGTCGAAGGTGACGTCCCGGAGCACGTCGAGCGCGCCGAAGCGGTGCGAGAGGTGACGGACGCGGATCGTCGGCGCGGGCCGCTCGATCCGCGGCGCGAGGGGCGGCGCGGCGCTCACGGTCGACCTCCGTGGCCGACGATCCGCACGAGCACGCGGTCGCTCTCGATGCGCAGCCCCGAGTCGCTCGCGCGCCCCTCACCGCCGTCGAGCTGGCCGAGCAGGACGGGCACGCCGGCCGGGAACCAGTCGACGGCGGTCCCGGCCGCCTCCTCGACGGCCAGCCACGCGTCGCCGAGCCCCGGGGCGTCGGGCTCGAGGAGAGGGCCGAGCAGGCTGCCGCCGAGGTCGTGGACATCCAGCCCGCCGACCCGCCGCCCGAGGCTCACGTGCGCCAGCCAGTACTGCCCCTTGCTGTGCGCCCCGAGGTCGAGCCCGGCGCGCGACGAGACCTGCTCCCCGTCCCGGATGCGGGCGAAGTAGCGGGCCACCCCCGTCGAGATCCACAGGACGGCGCCGCGGAGATCGCGTCCGCTCCGGTTGGTCACGACGACGTCCCCGCTCGGCTCCTCGACGATCGCGATGCCGTCCCCGAGCGGCGCGACGCCGTCCTCGCGGACGATCACCGTCTGCCACGGGAGCGCGGCGACCTTCGTCAGCCGGGCCCCGCCGCGGTCCACGAGGAGCCGATCGCGCCGCTCCGAGAGCTCGGCCTGCACCGCCGTGCTGATGACGCCGCTCGCGTCGGTCGTGCGGACGGTGAGCTCCTCCGCGCGCGGGACGAAGAAGCCGCGGAACCGTCGCACCGCCCCCTTCGAGATGCCCGCCCCCGCCTCGATCAGCGTGAGGTGGCGCGCCCTGCCGCGCACCCCCTTCGCGATCAGGCCCACGCCGACGATCGCCGTAAACGCGACCGCCGCGTACACGGGCAGGCGCCGGAGCGCGCGCAGCGGCCTGCCCTGCCGCGCGGCGCGCGCGAAGTTGATCGGGCCGGCGAGCACCGCGTAGATGCAGAGCAGCATCGCGGAGACCCCGATCGCCCAGCGCGAGCTCTCGTTCGGATCGAGCTCCCGCCGCACCGGATCCAGGTCGAGGCCCATCGCCTCCTCCCCCGGGCGGAAGGCGATCGTGGAGCGGCGGTCGTGGGCGCGGCGCGCGAGATCGGCCACCCGGATCTTCGCCCACGGGTCGCTGGATGCGGGCGGGCGCGTCGGGTCGAACGCGAGCAGGTGCACCTCGCCGAGGCCGTAGGACGCGGAGCTGCCGTACGCGCTCGCGCGAAGGTTGCCGCCCGACCAGCCGGAGAGCGCCTCGGCCACCGCGGGGCCCGCGCTCGGCGCGGGCAGGAGCACGTTGCCCTGCTTGCCGAGGCCGCCCGGCGCGGCCGGCGGCGCGATCTCCACGAGCGTGGGCGGCGCGACGCCCGCCTTCGCCACCTGGCCGCCGACGAGCGCCGCGAGCGTCGGGTGCCGCAGATCCTCGGGGCGCGCCACGGCCAGCGCCAGCGTACCGCCGGAGAGCACGTAGCCGGCGAGCGCCTCGAGCTCGGCGCCCTGCAGCCTCGAGAGCGTGTCGGAGCGCATGAGCACCGCGTCCGCGGCGCTGTACAAAGCCGCCCGGTCGGGCAGCAGCGGATCGCCGGTCGCGCTGTCGTAGCGCGGCTGCCCGACCCACAGGACAGGGCTCGACGACCCGGGGCCGCGGCCGGCCGGCAGGTACAGCGGCGCGACCGGCGCCTCGTGGAGGCCGCTCCGGACGAGCGACGTCTCGCTGACGTCGAACAGCACCACGCCGTGCTGCATGGTCGACGAGAGCGCGTGCGACGAGACCTGCGCGCCGCGCTCGTCGAGCGCCCGCACCTGCACGTCGGCGAAGGGCGACACCTGCACCGGCACGCGCAGGTTGACCGACGCGCCCGCCGCGACGGTGTACGGCGCCGTCGCGACGAAGACGCGGTGCTCGCCGTAGCGCGTCGACGAGACCTCGACGTCCCCTCGAGCCGCCTTGCCGCCGTTGTTCTGGATGCGCACGACGACCTGGTTCCACCCCCAGGGCACCGCGCCGCTCGTCCCGAACACGGGCGCGGCGTCGACGGCGAGCTCCGGCGCGCC
>NZ_JEMA01001106.1 GCF_001589285.1 Sorangium cellulosum
GCGCGCCGGCGAGCGCGGCGCGGGCCGACTCGGTGACCCACGCTGCCGACGGGCGCGCCGCGGGGCTCGGCGACAGAAGGGCCCTGCAGATCGCGTCGAGCGGCGCCCCCGCCGCGCTCTCCGTGGCCACCGCGGCGCGCGCCGCCCCGATGGGATCCGGCGCGGCCGCCACGCCGGGGAAGGCGACCTCCGCGAGCAGCGTCCCCAGCGCGAGCAGATCCCTCGCCCGCGCGTCCCCGAGCTCCGCGTCGCCCCGCGCGATGTACCTGAGCGTCGCCCCCTCCACGGAGGTCTGGTGGAGAGAGCACGCGAGCCCCAGGTCGATCATCCCGATCCGCCCCTCCGGCGTCAGGATCAGGTTCTCCGGCTTGAGGTCTCCGTGGGCGAGGCCGATCCCGTGCAGGTCGCCGAGCGCCTCGCCCGCGTCGCGCGCGATGGCCAGCGCGAACGCCGCGCGCTCGTCCGCAAGCAGGCCGCGCGCCGCCTCGGCCACGGCTTGCCCCTCCATCCAGCGCATCGCCACGAACGCACGTCCGTCCTCGCCGGGGGCGCCCTCGATGCGCGCGACGCCGGCCCGCGCCGCGAGCCAGCCGACGTCGACGAGCTCCGGCAGCCGCGGCGAGAGCGCCAGCGCGGCGTACATCGCCTCGCGGGCGAGGGCCTGCCGCGCGGCGGCGCGCTGCTCCCGGGGCGCGCCGCGGTCGCGCCGCTCGACCTTGAGCGCCACCGCGCCGCCGCGCTCCTGATCGATGGCCCTCCAGACCTCGGCCGACCCGCCGGACCCCGCGAGCTCCAGCAAACGGAAGCGCTCTGCCAACCGAGGTGACAGGGTTGACGGATCGAGCATCCCACGGATGCTCCCGGCGCGCGGGCCACCTGTCAACCCTGGTTACAGGCCCGGCGTGCCGCCGCCGGGCGCGTCGCCGCCGGGGGTCTCCGCGGGCATCGCGCCGTCGCAGCGCGGCGCGCCGCCGTCCGGCCGATCCACGTCGACAGCCGCCGCGTCACCGCACGTGTCTTCCGGGCCCTTGGCGTAGTTGTCCGCCACGAAGCGCGACAGCGACGCCTTGTCGAGGCACGTCGCCGTGTACGTGGCGCCCCAGGCCGCGGCGGCGATCGGCGTGTCCAGCGCGCCGTCGGGCGTCATGACGAGGCGCGCCTCCGGCCCTCCGGGCAGCATGAGGCACCTCGGATCGGACGCGGCCTCGGTCCGCACCTCGTCGAGCATCGCCGTCACCTCCGCGCAGCCGGACGCGGGGCACCTGTAGGCGAGGACGATCGCGCCGTGCTCGAGGCTGTGCACGTAGAGCTCGCGCGGCACCTCCGCCTCGTACCGCTTGTACGCGGCCCAGGAGCCCCAGTGATCTCCGCCGCTCGGCGGGTTGGTCGCGTACTGGACGGGCGTGCACGCGGGCAGGTGGCCCGCCGAGGGGACGGGGATCCCCGTCTGGATCACCACCTTGCACTCGGCCTCTCCCGGGAGCGGCGGGGCGTCCGGGAAGAGGGTGACGGGCTCTGGCGGCGTCGACGCGTCGCGCTCGTTGTGGACGACCGGGGGCGCGCCCTCGCCGCACCCGGACAACGGGGCGGCGAGCGCGGCGGCCGC
Source organism: Sorangium cellulosum (assembly GCF_001589285.1). Taxonomy (GTDB): domain Bacteria; phylum Myxococcota_A; class Polyangia; order Polyangiales; family Polyangiaceae; genus Sorangium; species Sorangium cellulosum_G. The sequence continues at coordinate 1,607 of NZ_JEMA01001106.1, forward strand.
CGCCGCGACAGCGCCATACATCCTCGCGAAACCGCTGCATTTCATGGTCGCAGGCTACCATGTCCGACGCGCGACGCGCGTTGCCCTGCGAGGCCGGCTCTGGTGTACTTGGGTCCTCCAGCGTGGCGAAGCAAGAGAACGATCATCGGCAGACGCTCGTCACCTGCACCTCGATCGCGCCGCCCGCGATCCCGGTGGAGCCCGGCACCGCGTGCCTGGTCGTGATCTACGGCACGGAGCTCGGTCGCCGCATCGCGCTCGGCACCGGGGCGATCGAGTGCGGGCGCTCGATACAGACCGATATCCCGCTCGACGACGAGGCCGTGAGCCGGCGCCACGCGCGCATCTCGTGGACGGGGATGAGCTACGCTGTCCGCGATCTCGGCTCGACCAACGGCACCTACGTGAACGACATCTCCGTCGACGAGCGCGTGCTCAAGGACGGTGACCAGGTCAAGATCGGCCGGACGATCTTCAAGTTCATCCAGGGCGGGAACGTCGAGCTCTCGTACCACGAAGAGATCTACCGCCTGATGACCTTCGACGGGCTGACGCAGGTCCACAACAAGCGCTCCTTCGAGGTCGCGCTCGAGCGGGAGGTGTCGCGGGCGTGCCGCTACCATCGCCACCTCTCGCTCATCATGTTCGACATCGATCACTTCAAGAGCATCAACGACACGCGCGGCCACCTCACCGGCGACGCGGTGCTCCGCCAGATGGCCGCGCTCGCCGCCGCGAACGTCCGCCGCGACGACGTCCTCGCGCGCGTCGGCGGGGAGGAGTTCGCGCTGCTGGTCCCGGAGATCCCGCTCGACAGCGCGCGCGTCGTCGCCGAGAAGCTGCGCGTCATCGTGGAGCGCACGCCGTTCCGCTTCGAGGAGGGCGAGATCGCCGTCACGGCGAGCTTCGGCGTCGCCGCCGTCACGCCGGACGCGCCGGTCTCGCCGATGGAGCTCTACCGCCGTGCCGACGAGCGGCTCTACCATGCGAAGAAGGGCGGACGGAATCGCGTGATGTGACGGCGCGCGGGCGCCGTCGCGGGGCCGTCAGGGGGCCGGCGTGGAGCAGTCGCGCGGCGCGGCGCCGGCGAGGATCCACGCCGAGAGGATGTCCATCCCGTCCACGTACGGCGTGAGGCTCGGATCGCCCGGCTGCTCGGGGAAGAACCTGAACACGGGGCCCGACTCCGGGGGCGGCATCGGCATGCCCATGACGAACGCGGCGCGCAGCCGCTCGGTCTCCTCGCGGAGCTGCTCGGCCGCCTCGCCGGTCAACGAGGGGTCGATCGCGCTCTCCCCGACGATGATCTTGTAGAGCAGGTAGCTGTTCCCCGGGTTGTTCGGGTCGATGAGCGGCATGGCCCTGCCGAAGCGCTCCGGGGTCTTCTCGGCCACGTACGCGTGCTCGCCGATCTGGGTCTGGTGCGCGGCGTGCCCGATCGCCGTCTCGAGGAGCGGCGCGGCGTTGTTGAACAGCGGCGCCCCCACGCTCAGCTTCAGCCCCGCCGAGGCGTTCCCCTCGACGTGGCAGCCTATGCACGTGGCGAGGACGTACGCCGCGCCCCTCACGCAGGTGCCGCACAGCGGATCGTCGGGGCACATGGCCGCCACGCACTCCAGGTCCCGCTGGCAGTAGAAGTCGCCGCCCGGCATCCTGAACTCCGGCATCGCCTGGGGCGGGTTCGTCGCCGCGACGGTGAACTCGACGCGCACGTTGTCGCGCAGCGGCGCGCCGTCGAACGCGCGGACACCGGACGGCGCGTCGTCGTCGACGGGCTTCAGGACCGTGAGCGCGTACCGGCTCCCCGGAACGAGGCCCTGCATGCCCTCCACCTGACGGAGGATGACCTCGCGCTGCACGGGGTTGTACGTCGCCGCCAGCGGGATCGGGTTGAGGCAGTCCGCCGGCGTCGTGACCTGCGTGGCCAGGTCGCCCGAGAGGCACACGAAGTCCGCGAGCGCCGCGCCGCCCACGGAGCGCGGCAGCAGGAAGCGGTCGAACTTGAGCACGATGCTCGCGGTCGACAGCACCTGGGTCGCGCCGGCCGGGTCGAGCGCGGTACGGGCGGGCTGGTAGTTCTGGTCGAGGCTGGTCGTGGCCCGCACCTCGATCAGCTGCACAGGCGGGGCGTCGACCGGCTGGTACGAGGCCTCGCCGACGTCGCAGCCCACCGTCGGGAGGGCCGCGAGCAGGCAGAAGGGGAGGGGAGTGAGGCGCGCCGCGCGGGCCGGCCTGCTCAGCTTTCGGCGTAGAGCGAGAGTTGCTCGCGCACGACCTTCTCGTTCACCCCGCTCTGGATGTGCTCCTTGAGACAGTCGGCCAGCGTGATCAGCATGTCGTCCACCCCCTTCTCCTCGATGAGCTTCGACAAAAGTTGGCGTGCCTCCCGTCCGTCGTCCTCGCGGAGGAAGCCCCGCACTGTCTCCAGCGTGATTTCCCCTTGGAAATCGAGATAGAGGTTGTCGATCAGGTACTTGATCAGCTCCTTCACGCCCGTTCTCCTTGGCGTTCGCGGCGATCGTTAGGGAAGCCGCGCGCACCTCGCTATACCCGTCGCCGGAAGGCCAGGGCAAGGAATATACTGACCGATTTTGACTTTTCATTGGCAACGCTGCAGGAACGTGTCGCTCGACTGATGGCACACGAGGCACGGGCGCGGGTTCCGGGAGAACGCCGTCTTGCACTTGCTCTCGAACCCGAGCGGATGCGGGTTCAGCCCTTGCCCGCCTGACGCTCCGCGGGTCGCGTGGCAGGTCGCGCAGTCCCGCTCGGTGTGGCAGGAAACGCACGCATTCAGGTTTCGCTCGGCTTCCCAGGCGTGGTGCTTCGCGCTCCGCGGCGCGTTGGTCCACTCCGCCGGCGGCGGATGGAAGCGGCGCCCCGCGGGCCGCGTGGCGCTCGGCGCGTCGCGCGCCACGCCCGTCCGGCGGTGGCAATCTGCACAGAACGTCTGCTGCTGATGGCAGCTCACGCAGCGCGGATTGTCCTGTCGGGCCGCCTGCGCGTGCATCGACAGGAAGTCGTTCGGATGGACGTTGCGCGGACGGACCTTCCCGTCGTGGCAGTCGGTGCAGTAGTTGTCCGTGTGGCACGTCCCGCAGAAGGCGCTGTCGTTCGCGGCGATCTGCTTGTGCCGCTCGAGCCAGTCGGGCGTGTGCCCCGCGTTGTGGAGCCACCGGGGCGGAAGCAGATCGCCCGTGGCGAACGCTGTCACGAGCCGCCCGTCGGGGCGCGTCAGGTGGCAGACGTCGCAGTCGCTCTTCGCGTCGCCCTGGGCCGCGCCGCTCATGTTGTGGCAGCTGAAGCAGCCAGCCATACGGGGCAGTTGCTCCCGCGTGGCGAGCTCGAGCTTGTCGACCCGGCCGTGGCACTGGCTGCACTTCATGTTGCGGCCCACGTGCTTCTGGTGCGGAAAACGGAGGTTCGCGTGCGGCAGCACGAGCGGCGCCACCTTGCCGCCGTTGCCCGCGTCCTCGCCGATGTGGCAGTAGGCGCACTGCCCGTTCTCATTCGTCCCCGCCTTCACCTGGGTGAGGTCGGAGTGATCGACATCGTGGCAGTTGTCGCACGTCTCGCCGGGCCTCGGCAGCAGCCGGTCCGACACAGCGTTGCTCGTGTACGCCGCCGCGTGGCACGACTTGCACGTCTGCCGGAGCCCCTTGACGTGCTTCTTGTGGTTGAAGCGGATCGTCAGCGTCTGCGGGGGGTAGATCTCGTCGCTCGGGATCGGCGTCGCGCTCGTCCCGGGCGGCATCCAGGCCAGCGGCACCTCCGCGTCGCCGGGCATCGGGTGCAGGCCCGACGTGTACCCGCCGTGCGGCGGCTTCGCGCTCGCCTCGCCCTCGGCGTCGCCTTCCTCGGCGTCGTCCGCGCCCTCGGCCGCCTCCTCGCCGTCGTCCTCCGCCGTCGCCGCCGGCTTCGGCTGGGCGGCCGCCTCGGGGCCCACGATCGCGAGCGCCAGCGCGCCCAGGCACGCGACGATCGCGACCCACCCGGGGATGAACCTCGCCTCGTTCCGCCGCGCGCCGCGCCGGCCGTCCTGTCCTGCGTCCACGCGTTGGCCGTCCTGTCCTGCGTCCATCCGATCCTCGCTCACGGCGCCACCCGCAGGTTCACGAGGCCGACGACCCGGAAGCGCTGGCCCACCAGCCGATTCATGTCGTGCTCCCACTCGAGCTTGAAGTCAGCGGCCTCGCCCGGCCGGTACCCGGCCCCGAGGACATACCCGAACGACGTCGCGCCCCGGTCCGGCCTGAGCGGGTCCTCCCAGTTGTACAGCGACACCCGCGCGCCGAGCGCGTAGCGCTGCCCGTGCAGCCGCCTCTCTCCCGAGAGATCGGCCCCCGTCCGCCGCCCGCGCTCCCCGGTCTGCAGCATCCCGCGGAGCTCGACCGACGTCGTGCGCGTCCGGTAGCGGCCCGCGAGGTTCGCGAGCACGTCGGTCGAGATCGTCGCGGCGCGGTTCTTCTCGTCGCGCGCGTAGTCCTCGAGATCGCCGCTGCTCGACGGATCGAGCACCGTCGTCCCGAGGCAATCTCGCTGAAGCCCCGCGATCTCGCACTGATCGGCGCCGAACTCCTCCGGGTTCCCCTCGGCGATCCACATCCGCGTGCCGCCCCAGGCCGCGAGGTCCACCTCCCGGGTGATGTCGACCGCCGCCCGCCCCGTGATCGTGGTGATGGGATCGTGGGTGAACCAGTTCCAGATCGAGTCGGCGTCGAACGTCGGAACGAAGTAGTCGACGTCCGCGCCCAGCGTGACGCGGCTGCCCGCGTAGACCTCGAGGCCGCCGTAGAACGAGCCGACGAGCTGGTTGTAGAAGTCGTAGGTCACCCCGCCCTTGATCCCGCCGAGATCCGGCTTGTTGATGTCGGCGGCGTACCCGAGCCGATCTTGCGACACGCGCGATCCCTCGACCGTGCGGACCGCCCCGCCCTGGTCCTGGAACTGCCGGCTGACCGTGGTCCCCAGGTTGTAGACGCGCCTGTAGGTGAGGCGGCCGTGGACGAAGCTCGGGCCGGCGCTCTCCAGCGCGACGCCGAAGGCGGGGGCCAGGTCGGCCTCGTGGTACGACGGGTAGTCGGCCGCGCTGCCGGGCTGGGTCTTGTCGCTGCCGAAGCCGCGGTGGCTGCCGCGCCAGATCCCCTGGCGCTCGTAGCGCGACGTCGAGAGCGGCAGTCCGCCGCGCTGCTCGAGGCCGCCGTACGCCTCGAGCTGGACGTAGTAGGGCGTCGTCACCCGGAAGAGCGCGCCGTCGAACGACCACCAGCCGAGCACGTCGCTCACGTACTGCCGGCCGACCCGGAAGCCGAGCCAGCCGCTGGCGACCTTCCGGCCCTCGAAGTACGCGTACATCAGGTCGAGCGGCGCCTCCTGGAGCCCCGGGATGAACCGAGAGCCGCCCGCGACGCTGTAGTCGGTCTCGCCGCCCTGATACGGGCCTTCGAGGTGGCCGTTCACCCCGAAGTCCGCGTCGAGCCGGAGCCGCAGGGTTGCCGAGTAGTCGGCCCCGCCTGGAGCAGAGTCGCCCTCGAGGTTGTAGACGGCGAGCCCCAGCGTCTGCAGGAGGCGCCGCCGCTCGATGTTCGTGTTCCCCCAGGGGCTCGCGACCTCGTAGGCCTGGACGCCCGTGGTCGACTCGACCTCGAAGTCGGCCGCGGCCGCGCCGCGCGGCGCGAGCGCACAGGGCACCAGGCAGGCGGCGGCCAGCGCGCGCGGCAGCGAGACGTACCGCGCGCTGGGTAGGGGCGTTGCTGGCTGCGTCCCGCCGGAGCGGGGGCGCGGCTCAGGGCGTCGTGACGGGAGCTCCGCCATCGACGAGCGGTGCTCAATCACGGACTCTGCGCTCGCTTTCCTGTGGTGCGGGCCGGCGTGCGCGGCCTCCGCTCTCAGCAGCCGCCGAGGGCTGAACAAGCATGAGGCGGAGTTTCGTCCACGCGCGGCGATGCTGTCAACCGGATCGCAGGACGAGCAGCTCTGTCACAAAAAGCGCGCTGTCAGCCGTAGCCGGCGCCCTTCCGGAGCTTGCCGTCCGGGCCGACGCTGAAGCCGTTGGAGTCCTGGAGCGCCTGGTTCGCGCTGTCCCGCAGCTCGGCCGGGACCGTCCAGCCCCGGCCCATCAGGCCCTCGGCCACCTTGTTCTTCACCCGCACCGACTCCTCGGCGGGCAGCATCTTCACCAGCGCCGGCACGCTCGCCTCGTTGTCCTGGGAGAAGGTGGTTTGCACGGCGTGGAACCGGACCGTCTCGTTCACGTCCTCGAGGAACCGCTCCACCGCGATCCGCACGTCGTCGCCCTTGATGTCGCCCAGCGCGACGATGAGCTGCTGCTTCGGCTCGACGTTGCGCGCGTACTCGGTGTCGAACCGATCGAGCAGGCGGACGAGCTCGGCGCGGCAATCCGCCTCATCGAGCACCTCCCGCAGAACCTTGAGCGGCCAGGTGAGCGCCTCGGCCTTGAGGCAGAACTCGACGACGGGCGGGACCGCATCCTTGCCGGCGTCCACGATCCCCCGGAACGCCAGATCTTTCTCTTCCTGGTCCGTGATCGAGGGATCGATGGAGAACGTGAAGCGCCGGAGGAGCGCCGCCGCCGCGTCGGCGCTCTTCATCGCGGCGAGCGACTGGATGGCGTCGAGGCGGTCGTACGTCTGGGCCCGCTTGTCCGCGACGACCTTGGCCAGACCGGCCACCTTCTTGTCGGAGGAGACGCCTCCGGCGGGGGGATTGCTCTTGCGGAGAAAATCGAAAATACCCAACGCTGACCTCTGGTGGCTGTCCCGCCGCCGCGGTCCGGTCTACCCGGCGTAGCCGCCGGCATCGACCGCCGAGGGCCACGATTGCGGCCTCGGCTGGTGCGATCCTCGCCCGGCTTGCGCCGGACGAGCCGGCTCGGTCACGCCGAGCCGGCGCAGCCGTCTACTCCGTCGTCTTGATGGCGGTGGGGAATTGAATACTCAAGCTCACGGTCACCATGCTGGTGAAGTGGAATTCGCGGTCCTTGTCGTCCACCTTGTTGTCGGGGAACGCCTCATCCGTGCCGAGCCCGTGGTTGTCGAAGCCCGAAGTATTCCACGCGAACGGCAGGGCGCGCCACTCCGCGCCGAAGCCGAGGAAGTCCGACGGGTAGAAATTCAGGCCGAGGCCGAACGTCGGCGCGAAGGCCAGGCGGCTCTCGAGCCCGAAGGTGGTCGCGCAGTTCTCGCTGCACTGCTTGCGCTCCTTCACCCCGACGGCCGCGTAGCCCGCGAAGAAGTTCACGTCCGTGTCCACGAAGAGCTCGGCGAACAGCGCCAGCTTGCCGCGGAAGGGCACGAACGTGAGCTGCGGGGCCGCGACCCACTGGATCTGAGCGAGCTGATCCTTCGTCAGGTCGCCCCGCGTCAGGTTGACCCGGGTCAGCTGGCATTCCTTCGTGAACGGCCGATTGGTGCAGTCGCGTGCGTCGATCGCCACGCGCTGGAGCTCGTCCGTCAGCCCGGTGTTGTACTGGAACCCGTAGCCGCCCCAGGCGCCGATGCCGAGCCAGTCCGTGAGATGGTAGGTGAGGCGCATCCCCGGCATGATCGTCCGCCGGTACTCGTCCAGCAGCGTGAACGATGCGCCTGGAGCGACCTCGAACCGCCCGTCGCGGTGGAGCCGGAGCTTCCGCACGGCGGGCGCACCGGCCAGGGGGCCGGTGAGCTGAATCTCCTGCGCCTCCGCGGGCGCAGCCGTCATCATAAGTGCACAGCCGGTAAGCCCTGCCACCATGGTGCAGAGGCTTTGGACGAATCGACGCATCATGCCTGTCCCCGTCTTTGGCTGAATCATCCTCATGTCACGCGCTCGGCGTCCGCGCGTCCCCACGTCCAAAGGCCTCACTTTGGCAGCCGATATTCCCAGGAGAACGGCAGGAAGACCGAGAACCCGACCTGTGCCTGCACGTTGTTGGTGAAGCTGTTCCCCTCGGCGAGCCACGTGCTCTTGTCCTGGGCGCGCCCCTGAGCGACGCTGGGGTTCTCGAGTTCGTCGAAGAAGATGTAGTCGCTGACCTCGGCCATCGCCGCGAACCAGCGGTTGAAGAAGATGCGGATCCCGCCGCCGACGTGGAACGCGAGCTTCGGCTTCCAGTCGAAGGTGCGGTTGTCCGGATCGACGACGGCCATCGGCCGCGTCGAGATCGCGCCGACACCGCCCAGCACGTAGAAGTCGTAGTGGAAGATGAAGTCGCTGAACCCTGCGAACTTGCCGTACGCGGGGACGTACGTGAAGTTCGCATTCGCGTTCCACTGGTACTCGGTGATCGGCTCACCGATACGGGCCGCCCTGCTCGTCTGGAAGTTGAAGTCCGACGGGGTGTTGAGGCCGCCGTACCAGTTGCCGTTGACCCCGATCGCGAGGACGTTGGTCAGGTACCAGTTGATCGCGAGCCCGGGGCCGTTGTGACCGACGAACTGGTCGTTCATCGTCAGGCCGAAGTACGGGTTCACCTCGAAGCGGTGATAGCGCAGCGCGTAGATCTGCTGCACCGCGTAGGTCTCGTTGTTGAGATCCTTCGCGGCTTCCTTATTCAAGTCGATCGTGGGACACGCCGTCGGGTCGATCTTGCAGATGTCCCCGAGCCCCGCCTCATCGCCTTCCCCCTCGGCCGGGGCCTCCGGGGCCTCCGCCGGCTCCGTGCCCTCGGCAGGAGTCTCTGGCTCGTCGAGGTTGATTTCCTTGGGTTGCTCTTTTGGCTGAGCAAACGCCGTGAGCGGCACCGCGACCAGCGCAGCCGCAACGAGAAGCCCCACGCGAGCCTGGTTCATCGCCATCCCTTCCGAAGTCCGTGCGATGCGAGCGATCGATCGCCCAGGTAGTACAGCTTCCTAACTACTCGAATTTATTAATTAATTCGGTCAACCGCCAAGCCCGACGGACTATATCACGCGGAAAATCAAAGGATCAACAACCAAATCCTTTTGCCACGGACGACCGTGGCGGGCCGCCAGACGGACCGCCCGATCGACTCGGGCCGACCTGCGGATGGACTGCAACATCACCGCCGGCTCGGATCTGCCCATGTGCGTGCGACGGGGGTACATGACGATGGCGTCTCCTGTCGGTTCAGCGGCGCGGGTCGGCGGCGCGGGTCGGTGGCGCGAGGCCCAGGACCATCGCCCGTTTCTTGGACCGTTGTCGAGAAAAGTGATTGGGGGGGTGACGCAGAGATCGCTCGCGCGGCGTGGAGCGGCGCGGAGCGCGCTCGTCAGGCGGCCGCGTCCTCGGAGCCGTTCGCGCGGCCGAGCATCGCCTCGACGAACTCGTCGGGCTCGAACTCGCGGAGGTCCTCCGCGCGCTCGCCGATGCCGACGTAGCGGACCGGCAGCCCGTGCTCGGCGCAGATGCCCAGGATGACGCCGCCCTTGGCGGTGCCGTCGAGCTTCGTCAGCACGATGCCGGTGATGGGCAGGGCCTCCTTGAAGAGCGCGGCCTGCTGCATGGCGTTCTGTCCGTTCGTGGCGTCGAGCACCAGCAGCGTCTCGTGGGGCGCCCCCTCGAGCGCCTTGTTCATCGTGCGCGCGACCCGGGCCAGCTCCTCCATGAGGTTCGTCTTCGTGTGCAGCCGGCCCGCGGTGTCGGCGAGCACCACGTCGGCGCCCGTGTCCTTCGCCTTCTGGATCGCGTCGAAGATCACCGCGCCCGGGTTCGCTCCGTCCTTGCCGCGCACGACCTCGCAGCCGACGCGCTTGCCCCAGACGTTGAGCTGCTGCACCGCCGCCGCCCGGAACGTGTCGCCCGCGGCGAGCACCACCGTCTTGCCCTCGGCCTTGAGCTGCGTCGCGAGCTTGCCGATCGTGGTCGTCTTGCCCACGCCGTTGACGCCGACGACCATGACGACGGTGGGCTGCGTCTTCAGCGAGAGCCCGCCACCGGCGCCGACGCGGAGGATCCGCTTCGCGTGCTCGCGCAGCGCGTCCCAGACCTTGTCCGTGTCGGCGAGCTCGTTCCTGCTGAGCGCCGAGCGGATCTCGTCGAGGAGCAGCTCGGACGTCTTCACGCCGACGTCCGAGGTCAGCAGCACCTCTTCGATCTGCTCGACGACGTTGGGATCGATCTCCTTCTTGCCGGCGAACAGGGCCTTGAGCCGGCCGAAGAACCCCTCGCTCTCGCGCACCTTGGTGAGGCCCTTGCGGAGCCCCTCGATGTCGCGCTTCCGCGCGCCCGGGGGCGTCGTCTCCCGCGCGGGCCGCGCGGCCGGCTTGACGACCGGCGCCTCGACCACGGGGGGAGCCTCGTCCACCACGGGCGCCGCGGCGTCGGGCGCCGCCTTCTCGGCGGCGGGCGGCACGAGGGGCACCTCGACGGGGACGGGCGCCGCGACGGGCGGCTCCTCCCGCGGCGAGGGCTCCTTCGCCTTGGCCGGAGGCGCTTCCTCCGCCGCGGCCTTCTGGGGGCGCGGCTTGTCAGCCGGCTTGGCGGTGGGCTGCTTCGCCTTCTCCGGGAGCTTCTTCGGTCCGGGGGGCGCTTCGATCTCGGGCGGCGCCGCCTTCTTCGTGATGAAGTAGACGATCGCCGCCACCACGACGAGGCCGACGATAATTAGGGCGATTTCCACGTTGGCGTTCTCCGGCGAGGGAGCCGACTATATGGGACGCGCCCCATACGTCAACGTGCGCTCGCGGGGGGCGCCCGATCCGGCCAACGAAACTGCGGGTCGGCGCGGCTGCGGCGGTCGCCGCGCGCCGCTCGGTTCACGGAGGAGCGAGCTGCGAGACGCCCGGCTTCGGCTCCGACGCGCCGAGGTCCTGCTCGACGCGCTCGTCCACGGGTTCGGGGCCGAAGGCGGCGTGCTCGACGCGGGTCGCCCACAGCTCCACCTCGTGCTGCTGGGCCCTGCTCGCCGCGCGGCGCACGTGCCCGGGCGTCGGCTCCGGCGGACCCTCGAACGGGGCGCCCTGCCGCCGCGCCCAGCGGACGAGGCGGTCGAGCACGGCGCGGCGCCGCGTGACCAGCGCGATCCCCAGCTTGCTCGGCGGCGGGAGCGCCTGCTCGTAGCTGCTGTGCGTCGACGCGCGGACGACGAGCTTCGCGTCGCTCCGGTGCGGCGCCTCGATCGAGAACTCGCCGCCGTCGTCGGTCACCGCGCGCGCGACGACGCCGCTCCCGTCGAACGCGGGCACCACGATCGTGAGCTCCGCCTGCGCGATCGGCGCGCCGTCATGGGCGTCGGAGACGACGCCGCGCCAGCCGGTCGCGTCGTCGATCGGCCCCATGATGCGCACCCCCGCGCGGCCGGGCGGCGCGGCGGGCTTCTCCTCGCTCGCGTGCGCCGCCGCGCGCTTCGGGGCGCGCCGCCATCCGCCGAGCACCCAGCCCGCGATCGCGAGCACGGCGGCGCCGAGCGCCACCTGGCGCCACACGCCGGGGCCCGTGACGGGCACGTCGATCGCGAGCTCTGCGCCGGGGATCCACCACGGGGCGGCGGGCACGTAGCGGAGCGAGATCGGCTCGGTGCCCTCGCGCTCGGCGGTGAACGCGGCGATGACGCGCGCCTTGCCCGAGATGACCGAGGCCGCGCCGACAGGCTCGCCCGCGCGCAGCGCCTCGACAACGCCGCCCTCGACCGGGCCGCGCGACGAGCGCACGTCGACGTCGATCGGGACGCCGTCCTCCGCGCGCGCCGGCTCGACGGGGCGGGAGAGCGCGAGCGTGACCTGCGCGTACCGGACGACCCCGTGGCTCACGCTCGCCTTCGCGAGCACGTCGGTCCCGTCGAAGCGCGCGCGCAGCGCGCCCTGCCCGGCGCCGCCGAGGCTCTCCGTCGCGAACTCGAACCGCGCCCTGCCGTCGCCGCCGGTCGGGGCCTCGGCGAGCTTCGCGCCGCGCTCGTCCTCGAGCGCGACGGTGAGCCGCTCGCGCTCGAACGGCGCGCCGAGCGCGAGCGCGCCGCGGCGCTCGATCCGGAGCGCGACGGTGACGTTGAGGGTCGGTCGATCGAGGTCGATCGCGTCCACCGGCGGATCGAACCGGAGGATCACCGGCGCGAGCGGGGCCGCGTACGCCTCGATCGGGATCTTCGCCTCGGCCGGCTCGTGGAGCTTCCCCCCCGCGAAGCGGACGCGCAGCGTCGCGTCCGCGAGCGGCGCGCGCCCCCGCAGGCAGAAGGCGCCCCGCTCGTCGGTCGCGATCACGTACCCGCCCTGCGACGCGCGGTGCTCGCGCGCGCGGGCCGCGCCGTCGGCCGCGCACCCCTCGGCCGGCGGCAGGTCCACCGGCGCGCCGCCGCTCGAGATCGCCTCGATGGAGAGCGGCGCCTCCGCGATCGCGCTCCGCGCGTCGTCGACGACGCTGCCGCGCACGACGAACCCGCCGGGCTCGGTCCACGCGACGGCGTCGATCTGCGCGCTCCCCCGCACATGGATGCGGAGCGGCGCACCTCGCGTCTGCGCGTGCGCCGAGGGCGCCGCGGCGAGCGCGGTCGTCGCGAGGAGCACCGCCGGCCACCATCGCCTCACGCCGCCCATCTCCCGAAAGCCTCCGGCGAGCTCCTCGTCATGATCGCGCATTATTCGTCACGCGGGCAGCGCCCGGGCAAGGAGAAGCAGCCTCGACGCGGTTCTGAGCTCGAGCCCGCCCGCCTCGCCGTCGCCCTGGCGGTGCGCGGCGAGGTCGAGCGCGGACGTACGCGGACGTGAGCGGACGGTGCACGTCGAAGACGTCGGCGCTGCGGCCGCGGCACGGCGCGTACGTTCGATGGATACGTGGATCGTGATGCCGTGTTCGCCCTGCTCCACCATGGCTCATGACCTTGAAGCCCCGCGCGCTGGGCGCGTCAAACCGTTCAGTCCGGCGGCAGCGAGGAGCGAGCGAATGCAAGGCAAAAGTGCGAGCGTGTGCGCACCAGATTTCGAGGGCGGGTACGATCATCCGATCGCCACGGCGGCGATGCGCTCGTGTATCGTCGGACGTGGAATGCGTCGCCCCTCTCCTGTGCTCGTGTTGCTGGTTGTGGCGCTCGTACTCTCGCTGATCCCCACGAGGCTCTACGCGGAACAGCGCACGAGCTACCTCGCCGAGCAGCTCAAGGCCAACGACGACTACCGCGTGCGCACGCAGGCGGCGCTGGCGCTCGGCGCGTCGGGGGACGACGCGGCGACGAAGCCTCTCTGCGATGCCCTCTCGGACGCCAACGCGTCGGTCAAGGTCGCGGCGGCCGCGGCGCTCGGCAGGCTCGGCAAGCCCGCGGGGCTCGCGTGCCTGCAGCGGGCCGAGGGGCGCGAGCAGACGCCGGCCGTCAAGTCGCAGATCCAGAAGTCGATCGCGACGCTCTCGTCGGGCGGCGGGGGCGGCGTGGCGGCGCCGCCTCCGCCGGGCGCGGACACGAAGTACTACGTGGCGATCGAGATCACGAACAAGAGCGGCCGCCCCGAGTCCGAGATCGAGCCGCTCCTCCGGGCCGCGATGCAGTCGAAGATCCTCGCGAGGCCCGGCTACGCCGTCGCGCCCAAGGGCGAGACGGTGGCTCAAGGCAAGAAGATTCTGAACGGCAAGAAGCTGAAGGGCTTCTATCTCCTCGCCACGGTCGAGCCGGCCGTGTACCAGGGCGGCAACCTCACCCAGGTGGTCCGCGTCAGCATGTGGACCTATCCGTCCAAGTCGCTTCAGGGTGAGTTCGCGCCCAAGCTCACGCAGAGCGGCACCCCGAAGAAGGACGTCCAGAGCGAGAACGTCCTGATGAAGATGTGCGTCGAGAACGCGGTCGAGACCTTCCAGAAGGTCGTCGCCTCGCTCTGACCCATCATCGTTGCTCGACATTGGCTTTTTCAGTGCGTCACGACCCCTGTCATCTCCAGCCAGCTTCGAGGATCCCATGAGCGACGCTTCCAGCACGGCCCCGCAGACCTCCGCGCCGGAGGTCAGAGCGCGCTACCAGCGGAGCGCGCGGAACTACCTGCTCGATCAGAGATTCCAGCTCAAATACACGGGGTTCCTCGTGGGCATCAGCCTCGCGCTCTCCGTCGCGCTCGGGGTCCTCCTGTGGAACGCCAGCTCGAAGATCATCGAGCAGAGCCGCAGCGCGGTGCAGCAGGGGCAAGAGACCGTCCGTCAGGGTCAGGAGACCGTCAAGCGCGGCCAGGAGGTGCTCGTCCAGAGCCGGCGGGTCAGCGAGGTCGTCGCGATGAACATCGCGAAGGAGTACAAGGACGACCCCGAGCTCGCGAAGACCTTCGGCGAGGCCGCGCTGCGCGACGAGAGCAAGCTGAAGGACGAGCAGGCGCGGCTCGAGCGCGACGCGGCGATGCTGCAGCAGCGCGCCGAGGCGCTCGGGCAGCATGCCGCCGGGGTCGCGCAGAACCAGCAGATGCTGCTCCGCCTCATCGTCGCGCTGCTGTCGTTGCTCGTCCTCGGCGTCGGCGTGGCGGGCATCGTCTTCACGCACAAGATCGCTGGTCCGATCTTCAAGATGAAGCGCCTGCTCCGCCAGGTCGGCGAGGGCAAGCTGGTCGTGCGCGAGCGGCTGCGGAAGGGCGACGAGCTCCAGCACTTCTTCGAGGCGTTCGAGAAGATGGTCGAGGATCTGCGGGCGCGCCAGCAGTCCAAGATCGCCAAGATGGATGCGATCCTCGAGAAGCTCGAGGCGGACGCGCGCGCCCCGCAGGCCTCGCGCGAGATCGACGCCGAGGGCCTCGCGCAGCTCAAGCGCCTCCGCGCCGAGATGCAAGAGCAGATCGACGCCTGACCGCGATCGCGCGCGCCTCGAGCGCCCGCGCAGCAGCATCGAAGTCGCCCCGAAATCAACCCGAAAATCTGATATCCGCTCCCCGGCGGCGGCGCGGATCGTCTCCGCTCCGCGGCTAGAACGCGGCTTTGATGTGCTCGATCTTCGTCTCGCCGCCGGGGAGGAACGTCACCGACGCGGCGTCGAAGCGCATCCGCTCCACGCCGCGCACGCGCGAGAAGCGGGCGCGCCAGAGCTGCTCGCCCGCGCGCCGCACGCGGGCGCGCTTGCCGGCGTCGATGCTGTCGAGCGCGCGCACGTACGAGCCGGCGCCCCGCGTCCGCACCTCGATGATCGCGATGACGGGGCCGTCGCGCGCGATCACGTCGATCTCCAGTCGACCGACCCGCGCGTTGCGCGCGACGACCTCGATCCCTTGCGCCGCGAGGTAGGCGACAAAGGCGTCCTCCGCGCGCGCCCCGAGCGCCCTCCGCGCGTCGTCGAGCTCGGGAGGCCGCGGCGCTCCTGCGCGCGCGGCGCGCGCCGCGCGGGCGGGGCGCCGGCCTTCGTGTGAATCGGATCCGTCGCCTGAGGGGAGGGGGCTGCCGGCCTGATCGGCCGGCGCTCGTCGAGGGCTGCGCGGGGGGCGGCCGCCCGTCACCCGGTGCCTACGGCGTGCCTTCGCACTGTTCCGAGTTGTAGCGGCCCTGCACCTGGCCGCAGCCCTGCTCGTTCACGAACTGCGAGCCCTGCTTGATGCAGTACTTGCCGGTGATGTTCGGGTCCCCGAGCCCGACGTTCGGACGGATCTCGGAGCACTCGAAGCCCTGCGGGCACTCGCAGAAGTTGAAATTCGGGTCGTCCGGCTCGCCTTCGGCCACGCCGCACCGGCAGGAGCAGTACACCGCCTGCTCCGCGTTCCGGTCCGAGTCGGCGGCGCACTGGCCGCAGACCGGCGACGCGACGGGATCCGTCGTCCCCGGCACGCAGCACGCCTTGCCCTGGTTCTCCGCCGCCGACTTGGTCGGGTCCTGGCAGCCGGTGATGTTGTCGTGGCAGATGTGCAGCGTGCAGACCCCGTTCTCGCCGCAGGTCCAGTCCCCGCTCGGGCAGTCCTGGGCGCTGGAGCACCGGCAGAAGGCGCCGCCCGGATCGCACATGCCGCTGAGGCACTGCCCGGCGCCGCCATCGTCCCTCGTCGGGTCGCAGTCGGGCGCGTAGGTCCCCGACGGCCTGCAATCGGTGCATGTGCCGGGCTGGGCGGGGTTACAGGTCGGCGGCGCCTCCTGGCCGAGCGGGCAGCTCACGCGCCCCTGGAAGTGGTTCACGAGGCAGATCCGCGTCTGGCACTGGAAGGACCGCGATTCGATGTTCTCTTCCGTCACCTTGAAGCCAGCGAACTGCGGATCGTACTCGTCTTCGGGCAGGCACGGGTCGCCCACGCCGCCGCTTTCACACGCGGAGGGCAGGCTCGCCATAGCGACGACGCTGAGCAGGCCGAGCAGGCCGGACAGAATGGAACGGGTCATCAGAACGTGCTCCTTCGGCGGCGGTGCGCGCCATCGCCTCGGCAGAGGCGCGCGGACGGGAGGCAAGAAAACGCTCAAGTCGAGGTGCTCAAAGGCACAACGTCAGCGGTTGGACCCTAGACGAAGGGCGCCAGGAGCGTCAACAGCCGGATGGAGCGCGCCACCGCCGACGTGGGGCGTCGCCCGCGCGGACCGTTCGACCCTGCGCCCGACGCGCCCTTGGGAGCGGCCGGTCACCGGGCCGTCGTGACGCGCCGGCGCGGCGAGCCTGTTAAGGAAGCGAGCGCGCACCGGTTCGATAATTCCACCCTCGACTCCTACGCAGTGCGCCACCCCAAGCTCGACGCGGGGCCTGGTGTCTGAGGGCCGGAATGTAGAGCAGGCCGACCGTTGGCATCGCTTGACAAGCCGCGCGCCACAATCCTACCATCCCCGGCCACACGCAAGTATCCGTTGATTCTCATTGAACTTTTTGGTTCTCGACCGAGTCGCCTCGGGGGTCTACGGCGCGCGCTTCCGGTGTGTGGAGCCGCGAACGGGGCGAAGGGGCCACGATCTTTACGTCGCCGAAAGCGAGGAACGACGATGCGGAACCGGGTGGCGAGTATCTGCCTTGTAGCTTCTGCCCTGTTGCTCACCCCCGCCATGGGGCATGCGCAGGGCAAGGGTAAGCCCGTCGCGGCTGAAAAGGCGGACGCCAAGGGCGGCACGAAGCCCAACAAGGAGATCAACCTCGACGAGGATGCTGGCCCCGTGACCGCGGGCCAGATGACCGAGCAGGCGGCGCAGGGCAAGCGGCTGTTCGACAGCGAGCGGTGGAGCGACGCCGCGCTGCAGCTCAAGCGGGTCGTCGACGGCGACACGGGCGACGACGAGGGCAACCGGCAGATCGCGCAGTACCACCTCGCGATCGCGCTGTACCGGCTGCAGTTCTACCAGGCGAGCTACGCGATCTTCTCGCAGATCGCCGACAAGCCGAACCACCTGAAGTTCAACGAGACGCTGCTCTGGCTGTCCAAGCTCGCGACGCAGCTCCCCGAGCCGGCGGACATCATCGAGCGCGTCGGCAAGTACAAGACCGAGCAGATCGCGCGGTTCAACAACCCCCAGCAGCGCGACCTCTACTGGCAGCTCAACTACCTGCTCGGCCGCTACAAGTACCGGAACAGGAACTACGAGGAGGCCATCAGCCTCTTCGCCAAGGTCGACGCCAACAGCAAGTACTACGTCCAGGCCCAGTTCTTCAGCGGCATCTCGTACGTGCAGCTCCGCAAGTCGGTGCCGGCGGTCAAGTCGTTCCAGCGCATCGTCCAGGCGATCGACGACGGCGTCGAGGGCGTCGAGGACGAGGCGCGCATGCGCGACCTCGCGTTCCTCTCGATGGCGCGGACCTACTACTCCGCCTCTGTCCGCCTCGACGACAACAACGTCCCGACGATCGACGCCGCGAAGCTCTCGGCGGCGGTCAAGTACTGGAACCGCGTCGACGTCGCGAGCGAGTACTGGCTGGACAGCCTCTTCGAGCAGTCCTGGGCGTACTTCATGGCCGGGCTGTACCCGCAGGCCCTCGGCAACATCCACACGATCGAGTCGCCCTACTTCCCGAACTCGTTCTATCCCGAGGCCGACATCCTGAAGGCCGTCGTCGCGTTCACGATCTGCCAGTACGGCGACGCGACCATCACGGTCGCGAAGATGAAGAAGAAGTACGAGCCCATCAAGAAGGAGCTCGAGGCGATCCTCAACCGGTTCCAGGGCGAGGGGAACGAGGAGCGCTTCTTCCAGTTCCTGAAGGACGTGGGCGCCGGCAAGGCCAACCTGTCGCCGACGGTCCGCCCGATCGTCGAGAACGCGCTCTCGGATCGCCAGCTCCGCCGCAACATGGAGTACGTGCGCGTGCTCGACGAGGAGGCGGCGCGGTTCAAGAAGGCGCCCGCGAACTTCCGCAACTCCCCGGTGGGCAGCGAGGTGACCGACGCCCTCGATTTCGCGCGGAGCCTCGCGGTCCGGAACGCGGGCACGCTCGGGCGGGAGCGCTACCAGCGCAACCTCGACGAGCTCAACGAGCACCTCCGCGACTCGTCGAAGATCCTCATCGACATCACCGCGGCCGAGCGGAACAAGCTCGATCAGCAGGTCGTCAGCGGGCAGCTCTCGAAGGAGGACGCGCTCACGTACGGCGTCGTGAAGCCCGACGACGAGCACGTGCTCTGGCCGTTCGACGGCGAGTACTGGCGCGATGAGCTGGGCTTCTACCGGCAGGTCGTGACGTCGAAATGCAGCAAGTGAGCCGTTTTATCATGGTTGGCCCCGCGGCCGTGGTCCGCGGGGCAGGCAGCGCTTCCTCACGGGGGTCCGTGGCGGAGGGACGGAGATGGAGATGAAGCAGTCGAAGTTCAGTGTACTGCATGCGCTCCGCGCGGCGGCAGGCACGTTGGCCGTCGCGGCGTGCGCGGTCACGGCGAGCCCCGCGTCCGCGGCCGACGCGTGCATCACGCAGCCCGCGAAGGACGCGATCGCCGCCTGTCCGGGCGGCAAGCTCCAGGTGTCGGCCGGCAAGAAGCCGCAGGTCAGCTTCAAGTCGGCCCCCACCGGGATCAACCTGAAGAAGCGAGAGGACCTCACGAAGCCGGCCAACCCGACCGCCTCGCAGGCGTCGGCGCAGCGCGACGAGCGTCGGAATCGGCTCGCCCCGAAGGTGCGGAGCCTGCTGATCACGGAGATCCAGGGCCTGGAGGGCCTGTACGCCTCGACGCCGAAGAACGCGCCGGATCGGCCGAAGCTGATGCGGCGCCTCGCCGAGGGCTACGTCGAGCTCGAGTCGGCGGCCTTCCGCGACAAGACCGAGGGGCAGATCAAGGCCGACGAGGCCAAGCGGAAGAACCCGAAGGCGGTCGCCGGCCTGCGGGCGGAGATCTCCAAGGCCGACAAGATCCTCGCCGCCGCGCGGAAGAGCGCGATCAAGTACTACACGAACCTCAAGACGCAGTACCCGAAGTACTGCCAGAGCACCAACGCGGCCGACCCCGCGAAGAGCACGGGCTGCACGGACGAGGTCCTCTACTACCTCGCCTACGAGTACGAGCAGGCGCAGCAGCTCGAGGACGCCCGCAAGGTCTACTTCGAGCTCATCAAGAACTGGCCGAACTCGAAGTACATCCCGAACGCGTACCTCGCGTTCGGCGAGCTCTTCTTCAACGAGGCGCAGGGCGACCCGTCCAAGTGGGACCTCGCCGAGCAGTCGTACGTCAAGGTCACCCAGTACCCGCCGCCCGAGAACAAGGTGTGGGGCTACGCCCACTACAAGCTCGGGTACGTCTACTGGAACAAGGGCGACTTCGCCCGCGCGATCAGCGAGTTCAAGAAGACGATCGAGTACGGCCAGCAGTACCAGCAGATGCCGAACGCGGCCCAGCTCGCTGTCTCGGCGCGCCGCGACATCATCCCGGTCTACGCGCTCGCCGGCGACCCGCGGAAGTCCCATGACTTCCTCCGGCCGCTCAGCGGCGACACGAGCGGCAGCTCCGAGAAGACGTTCAAGATGATGGACGATCTCGGGCAGAACTACCTCGACACCGGTCATTACAAGGAGGGCATCGAGCTCTACACCGACCTGATGACCCGCGACCGGGGCCCGAAGTACTGCGTGTACCAGGGGCACATCGCCGAGGCGACGCTCGCCATGAAGTCTGGCAACAAGGACCAGATCATGGAGGTGCTCGGGCGCCAGCTCGACGTCCACAACAAGTTCGGCAACGAGGGGCACCCGGCGGACGCCAAGCTGAAGTGCTCGAACATCACCGCCGGGCTGCTGACCGAGACGGCGATGGCCTGGCACCTCGAGGCGGTTGGCTCGGGCGGCGTGCGCGGCACCGGCGACAAGAAGACGATGCAGCTCGCCGCGCAGCTCTACGACAAGGTCGTCAACAACTTCAAGCAGGAGCAGTTCGCCAAGTTCGAGTTCCCTCGCATCCTGAAGGAGGACTGGCCGAACATCTTCAAGATCAAGTACGCGATGGCCGACCTTCTGTACTTCCAGAAGGACTGGGCCAAGTGCGGCCCCGCGTTCGACTCGGTCGTGGCCGAGGACCCGAACGGCCCGCAGGCGGCTGAGGCCGCGTACGCCTCGGTGCTCTGCTACCAGAACATCTACACCGAGACCCACAAGGACGGCTCCGACAAGAAGGGGGCCGGCAACCTCCCCGATCCGGGGACGGGCAAGAAGGGCGAGAAGGACAAGAAGGCGGACAAGGCGAAGTTCCAGCCCAAGGAGTTCAACGACAGCCAGAAGGGCATGATCACCGCCTTCAACCGCTACGTCTGCTACATCAAGCCCGCCGCGAACGACAAGGAGGCGCAGGAGCAGTACGTCGAGGTGAAGTACGCGCGCGGCCGCACGTACTTCGAGGCGCAGCACTGGGAGGAGGCCGCGCTCGCGTTCCGCGACGTGGCGCTGAACCACGCCGACAAGGAAGTCGGCATCTACGCCTCGCAGCTCTACCTCGAGTCGCTCAACGTCCTCGGCGCGAACATGGATCCGCCGCGTCCGTCTTGTTACGACGACATGGCCGCGGATGTGCCCAAGTTCATCGACCTCTACTGCAAGGGCGGCAAGGAGAAGGAGAACGCCGAGCAGTGCGGCATCCTGATCCGCATCCAGCGCGACATCGAGCGCCTGCGCGCCCAGAAGCTCGTCGAGGCGGCGGACGCGGCCGGCGGCGTCGAGGCCCTCAAGAACTACGAGAAGGCCGCGCTCGCCTACATGGACATGTGGAAGAAGTACGGCGAGGCCGCCTGCGAGGCCAAGCAGCCCGCCTGCGACAAGAGCGAGGAGGTCCTCTACAACGCCGCGAAGGCGTTCCAGGCCGCTCGCCTCATCGCCAAGTCGATCTCGGCCCGCAAGATCCTGCTGGATCCGAGGTACAACCTCCACAACACCGAGCTGGCGAAGACGTCGATCTACGAGATCGGCGGCAACTACCAGGCGATCGCGGTCTACGACGAGGCGGCGAACTGGTACGAGCGCTACGCCCGCGAGAACCCGAAGGGGGAGAAGGCCGCAGAGGCGCTCCAGGACGCTGTCGTGCTCCGGCTCGGCCTCGGTCAGGAGGACCAGGCCATCAAGGACGCCGACCTCTTCAACAAGAACTACGGCAAGGCGAAGCCGGCGCAGACGGCGCAGATCGCGTTCGCGATCGGCGCGCACTACATCGACCGCGAGGACTGGGATCAAGCGCGCCGGCGGCTGTCGACGGCGATGCCGCAGATCGACCGCAACGCGACGTTCGACGTCCAGGTGCAGGCGCACGCGATGTACGCGCGCGTCCTCCTGCAGACGAAGAGCGTGACCCCGGCGAACGGCGAGTACAACAAGGTCCGGGGCTACTGGAAGGACCCGGCGGCCGCGCTGAAGAAGCTCGACGCGATCGGCGGCGAGGAGCCGGAGAAGCTGCGCCGTCTCGGCAAGGTGCTGACCGCGGTGGGCGAGGCCTACTTCCACTTCGCCGAGCAGAAGCGGAAGGAGGTCGATAAGATCAAGTTCCCCGAGTACAAGGGCGCCGGGAACCGCGAGGACGTCCTCAAGCACATCAACACCAAGGTCGCCGACTGGGTGAAGAAGAAGCGCCCGGCGATCGAGGCGGCCGACGCGGAGTACCAGAAGATCCTCAAGCTGGAGCCGACGCCTCCGCCGCGGTGGGTCATCGCTGCCGGCGCGCGCGTCGGTCAGATGTGGGGCAAGTTCGTCGCCGAGTTCCGCGCCGCGCCGATCCCGAAGGAGTGGAAGGGCCGCGGAATGGTGCCGGGCACCGACGTCTCGTACGACGAGATCCGGGGCGAGTACTACTCGCGCCTGGATGAGGCGAGCGAGCCGCAGAAGCAGATGGCGAAGGGCGCGTTCAAGACCTGCCTCGACCTGTCCGTGAAGTACCAGTACTTCGACGACTACTCGCGCACGTGCGAGGTGTGGCTGTCGAAGAACTACGGCGCCGAGTACCACCTCATCGACGAATTCCGCGGCGCCCCGTCGCGGGTCAACTCCGGCTTGAGCGATCGTCCCGCGCCGCTGAACCTCGACGGGACCCCGTACCGCGAGGCGCTGACGGTCACCGACAAGCCGGCTGCCAGCAAGGAAGAGGGCGACGAGAAGACGAAGGAAGCGCCGGCGAGGTCCGGCGCCTCCAAGCAAGGCTCGCCGCTCGATCGGGCCACAACCCGACCCAGGAAGTGATGGAGCGAAACATGAGAAGCATCACCTCATTGGCAGCGATCGCGGTGTTCCTCCTGGCCGCGTCGGGTTGTGGCGGCGGTAGCACCGGCGGCACGGCGCACGCGGCGAAGGATCCCACGACCGGCAAGGCGATCACGGACAGCAAGGGCAACGCCGTGTCGGTCGCGGCGGCGAACAAGTTCAAGACCGCCATGGACACCATGGTCCAGCACGACAAGGCTGGCGATTGGACCGCGGCGACCTGCAGCTCGACGGCCAAGCTCTTCCTCGACGCGGCGGACGAGCAGGGGGACACGACGTTCGCCGAGGCGATCTACAACGCGGGGCTCGCGTACCAGCGTTGCAAGAACGACGCGGAGGCGAAGAAGCACTTCCAGCAGGCGCTCCAGAAGAACCCGAAGTTCCACCCCGCGCGGGTCCAGGTGGCGCTCTACAACCTGGCCGAGTCGGGCGAGCGGAACATCGACGCGGCGATCAGCGAGATGCGGCAGGCCGCCGTCGTCGACGCCCAGTACAAGAACGTCGAGGCGCTCGTGCACCTCGCGCTCCTGTACATGAAGCGCGGCAACCAGGTCGCCGACAGCGACGGACCCAACGACTTCCAGCGCGCGAAGCGGTACATCCAGAGCGCGCTGGCGGTCGACGACGCCTTCATGCCGGCGTTCAATCAGCTCGCCATCTACTACCTGGAGACGGCGAAGCAGAAGGCCGGCCGGAGGTCGGGCAAGGCGGTCGCGACCAACGTCAGCAAGCAGAAGAAGGTCGACACGCAGGCGCTGGAGCTCGCTGCGCTGGTCTGCTCCCAGGCCATCCGCAAGAACCCGAACTACGCGCCGATCCACAACACCGCGGGGATGATCCAGGTCGAGCTCGCGAACCTGAACGGCGCCGTTCAGGAGTTCAACCTGGCGAGGAAGCTCGACCCGACCTTCTACGAGGCGCAGATGAACTACGCGGCTGTGAACCTGAGCTTCCGCGGGTTCCAGCAGGCGGAGGAGGCGTACCGCGCGGCCCTGAAGATGCGTCCGAACGACTACGACGCTCACCTCGGCCTCGCGCTCGCCCTGCGCGGTCAGATCGACGACTCGAACTTCGACAACATGGTGGCGGCCGCCAGCGCGGAGCTCGACGCCGCGAAGAAGCTGTCCCCCGAGCGCCCCGAGACCTACTACAACGAGGCGATCCTCACCCAGGAGTACAAGGCCAAGTCGGGCGGCAAGTCCGCCGAGGGCGCCCTCCAGTCGGCGAAGGGGCTGTTCGGCCAGTTCATCCAGAAGGCGGGCTCCAGCGCCGAGTTCACCGACGCGGTGAAGCGGTCGAAGGAGCGCATGGAAGAGATCGACCAGATCATCGCCTTCAACAAGCAGACCGAGGCCGAACGCAAGGCGGCCGAGGCTGACATGAAGACGAAGGAGGCCGAGCAGGAGGCCGCTGCCGGGGCCGACGGCGAAGAAGGGGCCGCTCCGGCCCCGTAAGCAGCAGGAGCGTTGTCCTGAGCCCTGTCTGACGCACGTCGTGAGCGGCCCGAGCCCGGCAGAGCGAGCGAGGAATACGGCAGTATTCCAGGCGAGCTCTACCGGTGCGTCGGGCCGCACCGCAGCGCGTCAGGCAGCGCGACCAGCCTCCCTCTCTCTCCGCGTGCTCGCTGCATGCTCGCCGTCACGGAGGAGAGGGGGGCTCGTCACTTTCATGGCATCGCTCGGGAACCTTGGGTTGAATCGGTTGTCGAGGCGGATGTGGGTCGTGCTCTCTGCCGCCTCGAAGGCTTGCGAAGCTGGTTGACCGGCCGCCGCGATAGGCGGTACAATGGCACTGTAACGGCGTCGGAACATTCTGAGGAGGCTGAAATGAGAGGGTTGACCCGATTGGGTGCGGGAGTCGTGGCTGCCGTTCTTATGAGCGTGGTCGCCTCATCGGCGTTCGCGCAGGAGGCTCAGGGCGGCGGCGGTGGGAAGAAGGACGAGGGCTACGGGTACGAGTTCTCCGACGATCCGCTGAACGCCGGTGGATTCGGCCCCAACGACGCCACCATCCGCGTGCGCCCCGGTCCGGTCCGGACGACGCTGATCCGGCCCCGCACCTCGTTCGTCCCGGAGATGCTCAAGTCGGTCGAGAACCTCTGATGTGCCGGGCAGGCTGGAACCTGCCCTATCGATTTATCCCCAGATGCTGGGGGCGTGCGCCGCGGGGCGCATAGGGAAGGCTGGCGGAGATGGAAGGCAAGCAAAGGGTCGCTCTCACATTTGCGCTCTACCAAAACGAGGCGCTCGTCCGTCGGGAGACGATCACGCAGGATATCGTCAAGGTAGGCAAGGACGCGAAGAGCCATCTGCGTGTCGATGACGAGCTTGCCTCGCGCATGCACGCGGTCATCGAGGTCGCCTCCCCGCAGGACATCACGCTCATCGATCTCGGCAACGAGCCGGGAACGATGGTGAACGGGGCGCGCGTCAACAAGTGCAAGATCAGCCCAGGCGATCAGCTCCAGATCGGCGGCACGAAGATCATGCTGGAGCGCGCCGAGCCGGTGGCGGTCGCCGCCGCGGCGGGCCCCGCGAAGCCGGTGCCGGCGAACCCCTTCGCCGCGGCGCCCTCGAACCCGTTTGCCGCCGGTGCGCCGGCGAACCCGTTCGCTGCCAGCGCGCCGGCGAACCCGTTCGCCGCGAGCGCGGGGGCAGACCCGTTTGCCTACAACAACCCGTTCGCGCAGTCGGCGGCCGCCGTCGACGAGGTGCCGCCGGACGCGCCGGAGGGCTCCTACACGTACACGCTCGTGAAGAACGGGCCGGACGTGCCGAGCGAGGAGGTCGAGGTCCCGGCGGCGTCCGTCGAGATCATGATCCTGTGGGATGCCGCCGTGCTCCACGTCGAGCACCTCACCCCGCCGCGCTCCTTCTACGTGGGTGAGGAGGAGGGCAAGAACTTCAAGTGCGACTACTTCATCCCGTCGGAGAAGCTCGGCACGACGCGCGCGCCCATCGTCCTCGCGGACCGCACCGGCTCGGTCTCGGTGGTGCTCCTGCCCCGCGCGACCGGGACGATCGAGCTCCCCGGACATCCGAAGATGACGGTGCAGCAGGCGATTGACCAGGGGCGCGCGCAGCCGTGCTCCGAGCTCTCGGGCGCCTACCAGATGGCGCTGCCGTCCGGCGCGAAGGCGAAGGTCGAGCTCGACGGCATCATCTTCCAGGTATCCGCCGTGAACGCGGGCCGCGTCGTGGCCGGGCACTTCCAGCTCGACACGCAGGGCCTGCTGTACACCGGCCTCTCGATGGCGGTGCACCTCGGGCTGCTCGCGGCGATGGCCTTCTTCATGCCGCCGCTCGGCGACACGGGCGAGGACGGGATCTCCGCGGATCAGCAGTTCCTCATCCAGCAGTACCTCGCGGCCGCCGCCGAGAAGGAGATGGAGGAGAAGGAGACCGAGCAGGTCGCCGAGAACGCGGCGGACAACAAGGAGGGCGGCACCGGTACCCGCGCCAAGGGTGAAGAGGGTTCGATGGGTAACCCGAACACCAAGGCCACCGGCAACCGCTATGGCGTCCAGGGCCCGGCCGACAATCCTGATCCGCACATCGCCCGCCAGGCGGCGCTGCGCGACGCCGCGGAGTTCGGCATGATCGGTCTCCTCAACGCCGGCGCCGGCGGCGATCCGAACGCCCCGACAGCGCCGTGGGGTCGTGACGACTCGCTCGGCAACGATGCGCTGAGCGCGCGCGGCAACATGTGGGGCGACCAGATCGGCGACTCGTTCGGCGCCGGCGGCCTCGGCCTCTCCGGCATCGGCGAGGGCGGCGGCGGTCGCGGCGAAGGTATCGGCCTCGGCTCGATCGGGACCATCGGTCACGGCGCCGGCACCGGCACGGGTCAGGGCTTCGGCTCCGGCCACGGCCGCCTCGGCGGGTCGCATCGCACCAAGCCGCCGCAGGTGCGTATGGGTGCGACGAGCGTCAGCGGCCGTCTGCCCCCCGAGGTCATCCAGCGCATCGTGCGCCAGAACTTCGGTAGGTTCCGGCTCTGCTACGAGAACGGCCTCAGGAACAACCCGAACCTGCAGGGCCGCGTCGCTGTGCGCTTCGTCATCGGGCGCGACGGCGCTGTGTCGAACGTGGGTAACGGCGGCTCGGACCTGCCGGACAACGGCGTGGTCTCGTGCGTGGTGCGGGCCTTCTACGGCCTGTCGTTCCCGCAGCCCGAGGGCGGTATCGTCACCGTCGTCTACCCGATCATGCTCAGCCCCGGCGGCTGAGCTCGCCTGATAGCGTGGCGTGCGCGAGCGCCCTGCACGGACCGTGCGGGGCGTTTGCCATTTCAGGACCGGACGCGACCTGAGCCGCGGGCGCGCTCGGCGTCTGCGTCCATCGCGCGGCGGTCGGTGGGGGGGGGCGCCCAGGTCGTCGCGCGTCGCGCCGCAGGGGAGGGGCGGGCGGCGCCCGAACGCCGTCCACACGGTCGCGGGTGCGGGAGCTGAAGCCCTGGACTTCCGCGGTTGCATCCGCCTATTCTCGCGACGCCGCGCGAGGTTGAACGCGCGCCACCTCAGGACGCTTGTGACGGTGCCACACCACGGAGCGGCGCAGCTGGCTCCGGGATGCGGGGACGGAGCGGCGCAGCCGACTCCGGGTTTGCTGAAGGAGCGGCGCAGCCGACTCCGGGTTGCTGAAGGAGCGGCGCAGCCGGTCCGGGATGCTGACACGGAGCGGCGCNGCTGAAGGAGCGGCGCAGCCGGTCCGGGATGCTGACACGGAGCGGCGCAGCCGCTCCCGGGATGCTGGAGAGGGGCGACGCGACGCCCACGATCACTTGGGAGCCGGCGGCGCCGGTTTCATTCGAAAGGTGAGGAGATGAAGCTTCGGGCATTCTTGATGGTTGGGCTGGTCGCGGCGAGCGCGGCGGGGCTGGGCTGCACCCGGCATCGGCAGGAGGCCGTCATCCTGGCGAATCAGGCCGACAAGGAGGTCGCCGTCAATCCCGAGGGGGCGGCGAACAAGTACGAGCAAGCGACCAAGCTCGACCCCACAAACCACCGCATCTTCTTCAAGCTCGCCATGGCGCACAAGAAGAAGGAGGAGTGGGACAAGGTCGCATCGACGCTGGCGCGCGCCACGCAGATCGCCCCGAAGTTCGCCAACTACTGGTTCGAGCGGGGCTGGGCGCTGGAGCAGCAGGCGAAGAAGAAGACGATCTCCTACGAAGAGGCCAAGGAGCCCTATCAGAAGTGTATCGAGAACGATCCCAACTTCGCTGACTGCTACTCGCAGCTCGGGAACGTTTACCTCTGGACGGATGACGAGCAGAAGGCGCTCGAGAACCTCACCAAGGCGATCGAGCACAACCCGGACGAGATCCGCTACTACGCGGCGCTTGCCGACCTCTACACCCGCCTCGGCTACACGAAGGAGGCCGAGCAGGTGCTGAACGAGGGGAAGTCGTTCGCGAAGCCCGGGGACAAGTACCTCTTCGGCATCCACAGCCTGCTCGCGACGGTCTACCAGGAGCGCGGGGCCACGGCGGAGATGGTGGCCGCGCTCGAGGCCGCTCGGGCGGCCGCGCCGGCGGATGGTCCCGAGTCCGTGCAGATCCTCTGGAGCCTTGGGAGCACGTACGCGACCCTGGATCCGCCTCGCAAGCAGGAGGCCATCCAGATGCTCAAGGGGTTCACCACGCGCGCCTGCAAGGGATCGAGGGCGGCGAGCTTCAAGACCGAGTGCGAGACGGCGAACACGCTCGTCGCGCGGCTCGGTGGCCAGTAGCTGTGATGCCGCGCGCCGCGCGGGACACGTGAGCGTTTCAATCCGTTCGAAGGTCGGGGCCGAGGGTCGATAATCAATGGATCTTGCGCAGCGTCTCAATCATCTCGAGTCGGTTCATGACTGGCAAGGGCTCGTCGAGGAGCTCGAGAAGGGGATTGCGGCCGAAGGGGACGCGACCCGGAAGGCGGCATATCACCTGAAGCTCGGGCGGCTGCTCGAGGAGAAGTTCCTTCAGGCCGTCAAGGCGCTGAAGCACTTCCAGGACGCATACAAGCTGAATCCAGCGCTGCTCGAGGCGCTGGAGTCGGCTCGTTCCATCTACTGGGACCTCGGCAAGACCAACATGGTCCAGAAGCTCCTGGAGCTCGAGCTGAGGAACGCCCCGGAGGGGACCGCGGCCGCCGAGCTCCTCGTGGAGCTCGGCGACGTGCTGTGCGACGCGGGCGATTTCGAGCGGGCGACGGCGACGTACGCGCGCGCGCTCGGCGTCTCCAGCGGCACGAGCGAGGAGGCGCGCGCGTGCCTCGGCGACATGCAGGTCGATCAGTCGTCGTGGGCGGCGCACATGACGGAGCTGGTCGACGCGGCCGACGCGGCCGCGACGACGAGCGAGCGCAAGAGGCTGCTGCTCCGCGCGGCGCGGCTCGCGAAGCGCTTCGATCGCGGTCAGCTCGAGGACCTGCTCCGGCGGGCGTACGAGGCGTCGCCCTCCGACAAGCAGGCAGCGGCGATGTTCGAGGGGCTGCTCGCCGAGGAGGAGCGGCCGCAGGCCATCGTGGAGACGCAGCGCCGTATCCTCGACGCGCGCGCCGGCGTGGCGCGCGGCGAGGCGGCGTTCAAGTTCGGCGTCCGCTGGGCCACGCGGCACCAGAACGTCGAGATCGGCTCGAAGCTCCTGGAAGAAGCGCTCCGGTACGACCCGTCGAACGAGGCGGCGTTCGCCTACCTGCGCGAGCTCTGGGGGACGAAGGAAGGCAACTGGGAGCGCGTCGCGGCGCTGGCGGAGAGCGCCGCCAACCAGAACGGCAGCTCCCCGTACATGATCGCGCAGGCGGGCGGCATCGCCTGGCGGCAGCTCGGAAACCTCATCCGCGCGAGGAGCTGGTTCGAGCGGCTCTCGGCGGTCGCCCCGACGCACCCGAGCGTGAGCGCGTTCGAGGCGCAGATCGGCGAGCGCCTCACGGCCGCCGCGGCAGCGCCCGTCGCGGCAGCGCCCGTCGCGCCTGCGGCGCCCGTG
>NZ_JEMA01001107.1 GCF_001589285.1 Sorangium cellulosum
GCCGTGGCTCCGGCTGCACGGCGCGCTGGATCTGCACCTCGTGCACCGGGACGGCGGCGCGAACGACGTGCTCGGCGCGCTGTCGGCCGGCGCGGAGGCGGGCGGCGCGCTGTTCGGGGCGCTGTCGGTGCGGGTGAGCCCGTGGCGCGGGGCGGGCGAGGGCCCGGCGACCGCGCAGATCGCGATCGGCCTCCGCGAGGCGCCGCCGTGAGCGGGGGCGACGGCGCCGGGCGGCCCCCGGACGGGGGCGAGGACGCCGACCGCACCGTGCTGAAGGGCGCGCACACGCGCCTGCCGGGCACCGCGCTGGTCCGGGCGCCAGGGGGTCCGCCCGGGGGCGCCGCGGCGGCGGAGACGCTCCCCTCGGACGGCCCCGGCGCGGGCTCGTCGTCGCGGGCGGGCGTCGGGCGGGTCCTCGGCGGCAAGTACAACCTCGTGCGGCTGCTCGGCGCGGGCGGGATGGGGGAGGTCTACGAGGCGGAGCACGTGCTCCTCGGCGTTCCTGTCGCGGTGAAGACGATGCACCCGTACATCGCGTCGCTGCCGGAGAGCCGGCGGAGGTTCCTCCGCGAGGCGCGCGCCGCGTCGCGGCTCGTGCACCGGAACGTGGTCAAGGTGCTCGATCTCGGGGGCGACGAGGACGGCGACGACGGGGTGATCTACCTCGTGATGGAGCTGCTCAAGGGCCAGTCGCTCGCCGCGCGGCTCCGGGCGCCGCGCGAGCTCCCGGACCTCGCGGAGGTGGCGTCGATCTTCGCGGACATCCTCGACGGCGTGGGCGCCGCGCACGCGTGCGGCATCGTTCACCGCGATCTCAAGCCGGAGAACGTGCTGCTCGCGGAGCAGGACGGGCAGCGCGTCGCCAAGGTCGTCGATTTCGGCCTGGCGCACCTGGACGACCCGCTCGACGCCGGGCCGACGCTCACGTCGGAGGACATGATCGCTGGCACCCCGGAGTACATGAGCCCGGAGCAATGCCGCTCGCTCGCGGTGGGCCCGAGCTCCGACCTCTACGCGTGTGGCTGTATTCTTACGGTGTTGCTGCAAGGAAAGCC
Organism: Sorangium cellulosum; assembly: GCF_001589285.1. GTDB lineage: Bacteria > Myxococcota_A > Polyangia > Polyangiales > Polyangiaceae > Sorangium > Sorangium cellulosum_G. The sequence continues at coordinate 1,056 of NZ_JEMA01001107.1, forward strand.
GCCGTTCTCCGGGCTGCCTGCGATCGAGCTCATGGCGATGCACATGTTCTCGATCCCGCCGCCCCTGGCCCGGCCGCCCGGGGCGCCGCCGGTCCCGCCGCTCCTGGAGCGGCTCCGGCTGGATCTGCTGGCGAAGTTGCCGGAGCGGCGGCCGGAGAGCGCGGCGGCGGCGCGGTCGCGGCTCGACGAGGCGATGTCGCGGGAGGCCGAGGCGCGGCGGCTCCCCGCGCGCAAGGGGGGCGTGCCGGTCGAGGGGCGTGGCGAGCGGGCGCAACCCTGGCCGGACAGCGAGGCGGCGCGACAGGAACCTGCGCCGGAGCAAGCGGTCGCGCTGCTCCGGATCGCGCCGGCGGGGCAGGGGCTCAGCGAGGCGTGCGAGATCGGGCTCGACGCGCAGGGGATCCACCTCGTCGAGGTGCCCGACGCCGCCGCGCTGGCCGAGTCGGGGTTCGGTGTGGCGGTGATCGACGCCGGCGCGGACGTCGACGCCGCGTGCGCGCTGCTCGAGGCGCTCGGCCGCGCGGCGCCCGGGGTGCGTGCCGTCGTGTGCGCGGCGGGGCTCTCCTCGGACCGGATGAACGCCCTCGTCGCGGCGGGCGCCGCCGATGTGGTGCGCTACCCGGTCGCGCCGGACGTGCTGGCGCGCAAGATCGCGCGGGTCGTGCGCCGGGGACGCTAGAGCGGCGGGTCGGCGCTCCTCGAGAGGCTGGTGGCGGCCTGAGCTGATCGAGCGGGCCGCCCCGCATCGCGCTGCGCCGCACCCCTCGCGGTCACAATATGGGCGGCCTTGCCTGGCGGCGACCTCGCGGAACCACCCGTCGAAGATCGCACCCGAACGAAGTCCCTTCAGCGCGCAGCGAACGAGTGATTCTCCCCCGCTTTCATGATCAAGGAGCAGGCTCCCATAGATCTTTGTTTGCGCTGAGAATGGCGTTCAGCCGGTCTCTGTAGAAGTTGCCGTCAATGGTCTTCATGTGACGTATCCAAGGCTTTTCCTTGTCCAGCCATAGAGGGTTTAGCTTGATGTCCACGTGTCCAGGGTCACGCGCGGGAGCTAATTCTTTCCTGTATCCGTAATCCCAGTCGAGGATCAGTTCGCTATCTGTGCCGAACGGGAAGCGCTTAAGGAATGATGCGATCGACAATCGGTGCATCTTGCACCCTTGCATGAACTGAGCGGAACCGCGGGCCAGGTTCGTGCTCAGGCCTTGCTCTTCGACGTCGAGGTGTCTGTAGAAGTCATACAGGGCGTAGTGCTTCTGGTTCGCCGGGTTCAGGTAGCCCAGGGGGACTCCGTATTTTTTTACCAATACCGAAGTCAGGCTCTTCTCTTCGAGCGCTGCCTTCCTTATCCCAAGGTAGCCCAACGTCCAGTGTGTCTTGATCTCGTTCCAGGTGGGGCTTCCACCTGGCTCGATCTCCGCGAACGCAATGATTTTGTTTTGCTGTGTCGTGTGGAATTCCCTGTAAATGTAGCCGTCTGACTTTGGTTGAAATGGTTTAACTTTTTCGCCATCAATGAAGTCTCCCCACAGGAGCTCGAATCCTTTGGGGCCGCCGGCCGCAATGATGGGGTTGTACACCTTCGGCAGCGCCGTGATGTCAAAGCCGTTCAGGCCACCTCCGTAGCCAGGATAATTTTCAGGAGAGATGACGACTTTCCAGACTGGAAAGACACTTTCTACCGCCATCTCCAAGATGTTTCTGTGAAATTTATATCTGATATCGCTAACTGACTCACCTCCGGAGCGCTGAAGACTACCAACCCTTTTCGAACCAGGTTGCCCCTTCGGCTGCACCACGGTCGCCGGATGCGGCGGCCTCCCGCCCCCCGACGCGCCCGTGATCGGATGCTGCCCCTTCGGCTGCACCACGGTCGCCGGATGCGGCGGCCTCCCGCCCCCCGACGCGCCCGTGATCGGGTGCTGCCCCTTCGGCTGCACCACCGTCGCCGGATGCGGCGGCCTCCCGCCCCCCGACGCGCCCGTGATCGGATGCTGCCCCTTCGGCTGCACCACGGTCGCCGGATGCGGCGGCCTCCCGCCCCCCGACGCGCCCGTGATCGGGTGCTGCCCCTTCGGCTGCACCACGGTCGCCGGATGCGGCGGCCTCCCGCCCCCCGACGCGCCCGTGATCGGATGCTGCCCCTTCGGCTGCACCACGGTCGCCGGATGCGGCGGCCTCCCGCCCCCCGACGCGCCCGTGATCGGGTGCTGCCCCTTCGGCTGCACCACGGTCGCCGGATGCGGCGGCCTCCCGCCCCCCGACGCGCCCGTGATCGGGTGCTGCCCCTTCGGCTGCACCACCGTCGCCGGATGCGGCGGCCTCCCGCCGGGCCCTCGCCCATCGTTCCCGGCGCCGCTCATGGTCGCCCCCTTTTCTGTTTCATGCCGCCTCCTCCAGCGAGGAGGACACGAGCCTCCCGGGTTTTGCAAGCGCACCCGCAGTCGAGCCCCTTCGTTGCGGGTCCATCCATCGCCCCTGCCATGGTCCCCTTTGCTGCCGCGCCGTTCGGTCTCACCGTCGAGACGCCCTCCCTTGCGCTGCGTCGCTCGGCGTCATGCCATCACCATGCAGCTCCGGCCGTTCCCGGCCGCGGCGTGGCCGTCGCCGGAACCGCGCCGCCGCCTCTCCGCCGCGGCCCGATGAGCTCGTCGAGGGGCTCGTCACCCTTCCGGCCACCCCGGTTCAGCGCGTGGGTGTAGATCCTCGTCGTGCTCACGTCGCGGTGCCCGAGCAACTCCTGGATCGTCCGGGGATGTCGTAGCCCGCCTCCAGAAGGTGGGTCGCGAACGCGTGTCGAAACGTGTGGCCCCCCACCCGCTTGCTCACCTGGTCCGCCTCGCGAATCGGATGGTTGGGCCGCATGAGGAAAAGAGAAGAGGACCGCAAGGGCGCCAGGGACGCAAGGGGAAGAGGAGATTGGCGGTCATCGACGGTGAGCTGGAGCTGATGGGCGCCGAGCCCGCTCGCCTCGTCACACCGAGCGTGGGCGACCTCAGCAGAGCCTGCGGGCGCCGGCGGAGCGGCAAGGTTCCGGCAGCGAGTCGACGCGAGACATGGCTCAGGCGAGTCCGGCGGTGCCCCCGCGCCGCGCGACGAACAGGGGCTCATCGGGTCGGGCAGCTCCGCAAGACCTCGCCCGCCGGTGTGCGGCCCGAGCCCAGCGGCCTGCTCACCCGCGTTCCCGGCCCTCCCACGCAGCACAGTTTGCTCCGGTCGACCCCGCGAGACCTCCTGGCCCCGCGCTTGTATCCGCCTCTCGCGCAGTCCAGCGTCGGGTCGGTTCGACCCGAGAGAGACGGGGGAATTTCATGGATCGATCGGCGAGCGCGCCCCTCTCGAGGCGTCTCTCGCTGCGGCCGCTCGCCGAGCGGCCGCGGTGCAGCATCGTCATTCCCTGTTACAACGAGGAGCGGTACATCGAGGACGTCCTCCGCGGCGCCCTCCGGCAACGCTATCCGGCAGAGCTGCTCGAGATCTTCGTTGTCGACGGCGGCTCGCTCGACAGGACACGGGAGATCGTCGCGCGCGTCGCGGCGGAGGACCCGCGGGTGACGCTCCTCCACAACCCCGCCCGGATCCAGGCCGCGGCGATGAACATCGGTATTCGCCGATCGCGAGGCGAGGTGATCGTCCGGATGGACGCGCACGCCGACTATGCAGACGACTACGTCGCTGCGTCGGTCGCGGCGCTCCGGAGGACCGGCGCGCTCAACGCGGGCGGCGCGGCGCGGCCGCGCCACCGGAACGGGTTTCAGCGGGCGCTCTGCGCTGTGCTGTCGAGCCCCCTCGGCGTCGGGGGCTCGGCCTACAGGGACCCGTCGCGGGAAGGCTTCGTCGAGTCCGTCTTCAACGGGGCGTTCCGTCGCGAGGCGTTCGAGATCGCCGGCCTCTACGACCCGGACGCGATCACCAACGAGGACGCCGAGCTGAACCAGCGCATCATCGAGGCAGGCGGCGCTGTCTACCTGTCCCGGGAGATCGTCGCCTACTACTACCCGCGGTCGTCCTTCGCGGCGCTCGCGCGCCAGTATTTCGCCTACGGCGCGGGGCGCGCGCGCACGCTGCGCTGCCGCCGGAGGCTCCTGTCGCTCCGGCCGATGCTGCCGTTCTTCCTGGTGACGGCGCTCGCGCTGCTCGCGCTCGCTTCCGCGCTCCTGCCGCCCGCCCGCCCGGCCCTCGCGCTCGCGTCGCTCGCCTATGCCGCGCTCGTGATCGCCGAGTCGCTCCGGCTCGCGCTGCGCGGCTCGCCCCGCGATTTCCCGTTGCTCTGCGGCATCTTCCCCGCGCTGCACGCCGCGCACGGGCTCNGCTCTGCGGCATCTTCCCCGCGCTGCACGCCGCGCACGGGCTCGGGTTCTGGGCCGGCCTGCTCCGCGGGGCGAGGGACCGCGCTGGACGGCGCGAGGCCGAGCGCCTGCCGGCGCCGTGAGGGGCGCGGGCGGCGCGGACAGCGGCGCACGCCCGGACTCCGCGGCTCGAGCGGCCGGGCGGGCGCGTTGATCGGCCGCTGTGCGTTTGGTATCGTCGCGCGGTGAGCGCGCGCCGGACGTCGTTTGCCTCGTTCTCCTCGGTCGCGACCGAGCTCATCGAGCTGTCCCGCTGGTGCAGCGAGCGCGGCTGGACGCCGGCCACCAGCGGCAACTTTTCCGCCCGGCTCGGCGACGACACGCTCGCGATCACGGCGTCCGGGCGGCCCAAGGGCGCGCTCGGCCTGTCGGACATCGTCGTCGTCAACCTGGAAGGCCGCCTGACCGGGCCGTCCGCGGGGCGCCCGTCGGCCGAGACGGCGCTGCACTGCCAGCTCTACCGGCGCTCCCGCGCCATCGGCGCTGTCGCGCACACCCACTCGCGGGCGGCGACGGTGCTGTCGCGCCGGTGCGCGCACGAGGGGTACGTGACCCTCGCGGGCTACGAGGTGGCGAAGGCGCTCTCCGGGATGACGACGCACGACGCCACGGTGCTCCTCCCCGTCTTCGTCAACACGCAGGACATCCGGAGGCTCGCCGAGGACGTCGAGGCGTTCATGTCGGCGCACCCGCCGGTGCACGGTTATCTCATCGCCGGCCACGGGCTCTACACGTGGGGAGCGGACACGACCGAGACGAGCCGCCATATCGAGGCGCTCGAGTTCATGCTCGACTGCGCGCTGCTGGAAGGGAGCATCTCATGAGCTTGCTGCGGGTCTACCGGGACAGCGATCCGACCAGGGCCGAGGAGTACGCGACGCTGGAGGACATCGCCCGCGTCGCCGCCGCGTCGCAGATCCGCTTCGAGCGCTGGTCCGCCGAGCGCCCGCTGCCCCCGGGGACGGCGCCCGCGCAGGTGCTCGAGGCGTACGCCGGCCCGGTGAAGCAGCTCTCGGAGGCGTGCGGGTTCGTCACGGCGGACGTGATCTCGGTCTCGCCGGACACCCCGAACCACGGCGAGCTGCGGCGGAAGTTCCTGGACGAGCACACCCATACCGAGGACGAGGCGCGCTTCTTCGTCGAGGGGCGGGGGATGTTCTGCATCCACCAGGGGGACCGCGTGCTCTCGTTCCTTGTCGAGAAGGGCGATCTCATCAGCGTTCCGGCCGGGACGCGGCACTGGTTCGACATGGGGCCGTCGCCGTCGTTCACCTGCATCCGGTGGTTCTCCGACCCGAAGGGGTGGGCCGCCGAGCACACGGGCTCCGATATCGCGTCGCGCTTCCCGCGCCTCGAGGCGTGAGCGTGGCCGCGATCCCTGCGCGCGCGGTGCTGGTCGACATCGAGGGGACAACGACCGACGTGCGGTTCGTCCACGAGACGCTGTTCTCGGTGGCGCGGCGGGATCTGGCCGGGTACGTGTCCGCGCACGCCGGCTCCCCCGAGGTCGAGGCGGCGCGGGGGGCGGTCGCGCGCGAGCGGGGCGCGCGCGAGGAGGCCGTGAGCGACGGAGAGCTCGCGGCGGCGCTGCTGGCGTGGATCGACGAGGATCGCAAGGAGACGTCGCTGAAGGCGCTGCAGGGGAAGATCTGGCGCAGCGCGTACGAGTCGGGGGGGCTGCGGAGCCACGTGTACCCGGACGTGGAGCCGGCGCTGCGGCGGTGGCGAGACAGCGGGGTGACGCTCGCTGTGTTCAGCTCCGGATCGGTCGAGGCGCAGGAGCTCCTGTTCCGGCACACGACGGCGGGGGATCTGACGGGGCTGTTCACGCGGTTCTTCGACACGACGACCGGGCCCAAGCGCGAGGCGGCGGCTTACCAGCGGATCGCGGAGGCGCTCGGGGTGCGTCCGGGAGAGGTGCTGTTCCTGTCCGATGTGGCGGCCGAGCTGGACGCGGCGGCGGCGGCAGGGATGCGCGCGGCGCAGATCCTCCGGCCGGGGACGGCGCGGGACGCGGGGGGGCGTCACGCGGTAGCGGAGCGGTTCGACGAGATCGCTGTGGAGCTCGCGGGGGCGTAGGGCCCGGCCGGCGGCAACGGCGCCGCGGCGGAGGGGTGCGGCGCGGGGGTGCGGCGGCGCGGTCCGGCGTGAGCATCTCGTGGTGACCAAGCTTTGCTGGTCGTCCGGGCTTGATCGTCGCGACGAGCGTCGAGCGAGCCTGGGCGCCGGCCACGCCCGCAAGGCGCAGCGTCTCGTCGTGCCGCCGACGAGCACGAGCTCGTCGGCGTGCTCGATGAGAAGATCGGGCTGCTACATTCCTCAGAGCAATCCGGTGCCGACCCAGAGCCCGGGCTCGTACGCGACAAGCGCGTCGACGTCGCCCGACCCGAGCACGAGAAAGGTCGCGGGCGAGAGGCCGACGAACAGGTGCGAGCCGATCGGAAGCTGGATCCCCCAGGCGAAGCGGGCGCCGAAGGCGCCGACGCTCTCGAAGTAGGGCGATTCGAAGACGATGCGGTGGTAGCCAGGCGTGATCCCGACCGACATCTCGACGTGCGGCCCGACCCCCATCATGAACCGGAGCGGCACGCCGATCGCAAGCTGGTCGGCGTCGGGCGCAAAGAGGCCCCGGAGCTCGACGCCGATCTCGACGCGGTGCGCATCGCTCACGGGGACGCGCGCCACGGCGCCGAGATCCAGGGACACCCCGTCCTCGACAGTGAATCGCGCCGGGACGAAGTAGCCGGACATCCCGACCGAGAGCGCCATCCGGCGCGCGTTGGCCTCCGCCTGGGGGTTCGTCCCGGGCTTCGCGGCCGCGGGCTCCGGAGGCGCATCCGGCGTGCGCCCGGACGGCGGTTCGGCGGCCGCGGGCGGTTGCTGTTCGCCGGCTGCGGGCGGGGGCTGCGACGGCGGGGGGTAGGCGCCGGCCGGAGGCGGCGGGTAGGGGTAGGGGTAGGCGCCGGCTGGAGGCGGCGGGTAGGGGTAGGGCGTGGGGTACGCGCCGGCCGGGGGCGGCGGGTAGGGGTAGGGCGCGGGCGGCGCCCCGGCCGGGGGCGGCGGGT
>NZ_JEMA01001108.1 GCF_001589285.1 Sorangium cellulosum
CAGCTCCCGCCGGGCCACGGGCTCCGGCCGCCGGGCGGCCAGCTCGGCCGCGCGCGCCCCGCGCCGCCGCCGGAGCCCACCGAGCACGCGTCGCACGGCGAGGAGCACTGCCCCGGCCACGGCCCGACCGACCCGCCGCCGCACGTCAACTGGTGGCAGGGCCTGATCGGCGTGAACAACGAGGCGGCCGCGAAGGGCGGCATCAACGCGCTGCTCTGGCGCTACCACAACGACAAGAACCCCTGCGACCCGAAGAACCAGCCGCCGCCGTTCCTGGCCTCGGTCCTGAACTTCGGGCTGCTCGCCTTCATCATCGTCCGCTTCGGGAGGAAGCCGATCGCCGAGGCGCTGAAGAAGCGCAAGCAGACGATCACCCAGGAGCTCGACAACGCCTCGCGTCTCAAGCAGGAGGCCGAGCGGCGGCTCGACGAGTACGAGGACAAGCTCACGCGGCTCGAGGAGACGCTCGCGGAGCTCAAGGCCGAGCACGCGGCGCAGGCCGAGCTCGAGAAGGCCCACGTGCTCGCCGAGGCGGAGCAGCGCCGCATCCGGATGCGGCGCGACGCCGAGTTCCGCATCGAGCAGGAGCTGAAGTCGGCGCGCGCCATGCTCCTCCAGGAGGCGGTGCAGAACGCCGTCACGGCCGCCGAGGAGCTGCTGCGGCAGCGCGTCGGCCGGGACGACCTCGACAGGGTCAACGAAGAGTACCTGAAGGCCATCCCCGCGGCCGTCTCCGCCGGCGCCGCCCGCGGAGCCCAGACCACCGGAGCAGCGACATGAGCTACGAGGCCGTCGCCCGACGCTACGGGCGCGCGATCTTCGAGATCGGCAAGGAGACAGGGACCCTGGCGAACCTCTCCAGGGAGATCGGGGACGCGAGCGCGATGTACTCGGCGAGCGAGGAGCTCCGCCTGGTGCTCGACAACCCGCTCATCCCCGAGGTCCAGCGCGACGAGATGCTCGGCGAGCTCGGCGCCCGCGCCGGCTTCTCGGAGGTGACGAGGAACACGCTGCTGCTGCTCGCGCGCCGCCGGCGGCTCGCGGCGCTGCCCGAGATCGCCCGGCAGCTCGCGATCCTCGTCGATCAGGACCAGAACATCGCGCGGGCCGTGGTCACGAGCGCGGGCCCGCTGAGCGATGGCTACCTTGACCGTCTCCGGGCCGAGCTCGAGAGGTCGACCGGCCGGAAGATCTCGATCATCCACAGGCAGGATCCCTCGCTCATCGCCGGTGTGGTCACGCAGATCGGCGATCAGGTGATCGACGGCAGCCTCCGGACGCGGCTGTCGACCTTCCGCGAGAACCTGCTCCGAACCTGAGGGGACGCGATCCAGCACCCCTGTTTCACGAATGGTCGGGGCGCGGCGCACGCTGCCCCCTCGACCTTGACGACGTAGATTCCGAAGCCCAAGCGTCTCCCGACAGAGGACTCCGCATGCAGCTCCGCGCCGAAGAGATCTCTCAGATCATCAAGAAGCAAATCCAGAACATCGACAAGGCCGCTCAGGTCACCGAGACGGGCACCGTGCTCACCGTGGGCGACGGCATCGCCCGCGTGCACGGCCTGAGCCGCGCCATGGCCGGCGAGCTCGTCGAGTTCACCGGCTCGGAGGGGTCGAGCCTGATGGGGCTCGTGCTGAACCTCGAGCAGGACAACGTGGGCGCCGCCATCTTCGGCGACACGAGCGTCATCAAGGAGGGTGACGCCGTGAAGCGCACCGGGCGCATCATGGAGGTGCCCGTCGGCGAGGCGACCCTCGGGCGCGTCGTCAACGCGCTCGGCATGCCGATCGACGGCAAGGGGCCGATCGAGGCGAAGGAGCGGCGCCGCGTCGAGGTGAAGGCGCCCGGCATCATCCAGCGCCAGCCGGTCACCGAGCCGATGCAGACCGGCATCAAGGCGATCGACGCGATGATCCCGGTCGGCCGCGGCCAGCGCGAGCTCATCATCGGCGACCGGCAGGTGGGCAAGACCGCCGTCGCCGTGGACGCGATCATCAACCAGAAGGGCAAGGGCGTCATCTGCGTCTACGTCGCCATCGGCCAGAAGCTGTCGACGGTGCGCCAGGTCGTCGACCGGCTCGATGCGCACGGCGCGCTGGAGTACACGATCATCGTCGCCGCCACGGCGAGCGAGACCGCGCCGCTCCAGTTCATCGCGCCGTACACCGGCGTGACCATCGGCGAGTACTTCCGCGACAGCGGGCGCCACGCGCTGTGCATCTACGACGACCTGTCGAAGCAGGCGGTCGCGTACCGCCAGCTCTCGCTGCTGCTCCGCCGCCCGCCGGGCCGCGAGGCGTACCCGGGCGACGTCTTCTACCTCCACTCCCGGCTCCTCGAGCGCGCCGCGAAGATGGCCGACATCTTCTACGTCGTGGCGAAGGGGACGAAGATCGAGGGCGGCGACCCGGCGTACCGCGGCGTCGACGGCAAGGCGCACGTCGGGGCGCACGGGATGCACTCCGCCAAGGACTCGCTCTGGAAGACGGTGGATCCGGCCCTCTTCGAGAAGCTCGAGCTGGCGCGCAAGGAAGAGAAGAAGGACGAGATCAAGAAGCTCGAGCAGCAGCTCTCGGACAAGGGGAAGGCGAGCGACTACGAGATCGTCCGCGACCCCAAGTCGGGCGGCTCGCTCACGGCGCTGCCGGTCATCGAGACGCAGGCCGGCGACGTGTCGGCGTACATCCCGACGAACGTCATCAGCATCACGGACGGGCAGATCTTCCTCGAGGCCGACCTCTTCTACTCCGGCGTCCGCCCGGCCATCAACGTCGGCATCTCGGTCAGCCGGGTCGGCGGCAACGCGCAGATCAAGGCGATGAAGTCGATCGCCGGCACGCTCCGCCTCGACCTCGCGCAGTACCGCGCGATGGCGGCGTTCTCGCAGTTCGCCTCGGACCTCGACGCGAAGACCCGCGCGCAGCTCGAGCGCGGCGCGCGCCTCACCGAAATCCTGAAGCAGGGCCAGTACGTGCCGCTCGCCGTCGAGAAGCAGATCCTCATCATCTACGCCGGCACGCAGGGCCTGCTCGACGACCTGCCGGTGAGCTCGCTCGCGCGCTTCGAGGACGAGCTCTACAAGTTCATCGAGGGCAAGCACGCGCAGATCTTCACGGACATCCGGGAGAAGAAGGTCCTCGACGACGACCTCAAGTCCCGCATGACCAAGGCGATCGAAGCGTACAAGAAGCGGTTCGTGGTGGAGCAGGGCGGCGCCTCGACCGCCAGCACGGCGGCGGCCGACGAGGACGCTGACGACGCGGACGACGAGGAGCCGGCGCCCAAGGCGAAGTCGAAGAGCGGCAAGAGCGCCTCGAAGGCCAAGGAAAAGTAGGCAGCCGTGCCCAGCCTCAAGTCCATTCGCAAGCGGATCTCGAGCGTCAAGTCGACGCAGAAGATCACCCGCGCCATGAAGATGGTCGCGGGCGCCAAGCTCAACAAGGCGCAGCAGCGCATCACCGAGCTCCGGCCCTACGCCGTCAAGGTGCAGGAGGTGCTCTGGGAGATCACGCGCGACTCGGCCGCGGCCCCTTCGGCCGACGCGCCGGCGGCGGAGAGGATCGGGGCGGAGGGCGAGGCGGCGGTGCTCACCGGGGGCGATACGCCGGCGCACCCGCTGCTCGTGACCCGCCCGGAGCGGCGCGTGCTGCTCCTGGTGCTCACGAGCGACCGCGGCCTCTGCGGCGCCTTCAACACGAACATCAACAAGCGCGCCGAGCGCGAGTGGAAGAGCCGGACCGAGGCCGGTCAGGAGGTCCACCTCGCGATCATCGGCCGCAAGGGGCGGGACTACTTCAACCGCCGCAACGCGCCGATCCGCGAGTACCTCCCCGGGGTCTGGGACAAGCTCGGCCTCGAGACGGCCCAGGCGGTCGGCGCGAAGATCCTCGCCCCGTTCAACAAGGACGAGATCGACGCGATCTACCTCGTCTACAACGAGTTCAAGAGCGCGATCACGCAGACCGTCGTCGTCGAGCGGCTCCTGCCCGCCGGCGCGCCGGCGCGGAGCGAGGCAGAGGAGGGCGATCGCGCCGGACAGGCCGCGGAGTTCCTCTTCGAGCCGGACCGGGGAGCGCTCCTGGAGCGGCTCGTCCCGATGTACGTGGACATCTCGGTGCTCCGCGCGCTCCACGAGTCGATGGCGAGCGAGCTCGGCGCGAAGCTCACGGCGATGGATGCCGCGAACAAGAACGCCAAGGAGATGATCGACAGCCTGACGCTCGAGTACAACAAGGCGCGCCAGGCGGCGATCACCAAGGAGCTGATGGAGATCATCGGCGGCAGCGAGGCGCTCAAGGAGTAGCGCAGCGCGCCGGCAGCCCCGCCGGATCTCCGACCGCTGCCTCGAGCCGGTCGCCCGTGGCGATCGGTTCGAGCGCGGGCTTTGCATCTTTCACCCCATCGACCGCTCGTCGGCTGCTCGGCGCTGGCCACGCTTCGTGCCGCCAGCACTGGCGAAGCCGGACGGGCGACCCCATGGTCCCGTTCCCGTGCTCCAGCCCATCAACCCCGACCACCCGGAACCTCGCAAGATCGCGCGCGCGGTCGACCTCATCCAGAAGGGCGAGGTCATCGGCTACCCGACCGATACAGTCTACGGGCTCGGGTGCGATCTGATGAACAAGCAGGCGATCGAGCGGGTCTACCAGATCAAGGGGATGCGCCAGAACAAGAACCTCGCGTTCATCTGCCCGGATCTGAGCGACATCGCGCGCTACGCCATCGTCGAGAACCAGGCGTACCGCATCCTCAAGCGCTTCCTGCCGGGGCCGTACACGTTCATCCTCCCGGCCACGCGCGAGGTGCCCAAGTACGTGCACCTCAAGCAGAAGACGGTCGGCATCCGGGTGCCGAACCACCCGGTGGCGCTCGCGCTGGTCCGCGCGCTCGGGCGGCCGCTCATCAGCACGACGGCCGCGCCGCCAGGGGAGGATCCCATCATCGATCCCACGGAGATCGACGACCGGTTCCCGGGGCTCGCGCTCGTCCTCGACGCGGGGACCGGCGGGGGCGTGCCGACGACCGTGATCGACCTGAGCCAGGGCGACATCCAGGTCGTCCGCCAGGGCGCGGGGCCGACGGACGATCTCGTCTGAGACGACGTCGCGCTCCGCTGCGCCTGCCCGCGGAGGACGCAGCGGAGCGCCGGCGGCTCACGCCTCCTCGACGCGCGCGGGATCGGCTTCCCGCCCGCCGGGCACCTCGATCACGCTGTAGGCGATCGCCTCCCGGTCGAGCCGCTCGCGGAACGTGGCGAACGCGAGCGGGCTGCGATCGCCGCCCACGAAGCGGCGGCCGAGCCGCGCCGCGGCGACGAGCGTGGTGCCGCTGCCGCACATGAGATCCGCGACGGTCGCGCCGGGCGCGGACGAGGCGCGGACGATCCGCTCGAGCAGCTTCTCCGGCTTCTGCGTGGGATAGCCGGTGGCCTCGCGGCGCAGCGGGGTGTTGGCGACCATCCCCGGGATGTCGGTCCACACGCTCCCTAGCCGGCGGCCCTCGTCGGCGTAGTACCGGTACGCCTTACCGCCGAGGATCCGCTCGCGGTAGAGGCGGCCGTCCTCGTCGCGGTGCTTGAAGTGCATGGCGAGGCTGGTCCCGGCGTAGGGCTCGCGGAGCGCCGGGTCCGCGGCGTTGTACACGACCCGGCCGCGCTCGCTCGCCGCGCGCGCGTAGAGGAGGATCGTCTGGTGCGTGACCGAGAAGCCGCGCGCGCCCCGGCCGCCATTGCCAGGCGCCCAGATGATCTCGCCGAGGAACGCGCCGCGGCCGAAGAGGCGATCGCACGCGACCTTCGCGTCGTGGACCGCGCGGTGATCGAGGTGCAGGTAGAGCGTCGCGCCCTCGGCCATGCGATCGCGGATCGCCGCGAGGCGCGGCGCGAGCGTCGCGATGAGGGCGTCGGCGCTCGCGCGATCGTCGTACGCGTCGGGGCCGCTCTCCGGCCTGCGCCGGCCGCGCGCCTGGCCGCGCGCCGACCGCGCCGTCATCGTCGTCCCGACGCCGAACGGCGGGTCGAGGTAGACGAGATCGAACCGCACCTCGGAGGGGAGCGCCGCGCAGACCTCGGCCGAGTCGCCCAGCGCGACGAGGTGGCTCACAGCGCGCTGTCGGGCGCCGCGACGCGGGACCCCGCAGCGGCGCCGCCGAGCAGGAGGTCGTCGAGGATCGCGGCGGCGAGGTCGCTGTCCGCCGGCGCGACGAGCTGCGGCACCGCCGGGAGCCACGGCCAGTAAGGGCCGCCGCCGAGGCAGCCGGAGAGGAACTCGTCCGGCGTGCACGCCACGCGGAGGTGGAGGTGATCGGCGTGCGCCGTGCTGTCGCCCGGCTGGAGCAGCACGCTCTCGGCGTACCAGATGAGCTCCGGGTCCTCGTCGCGCGCGCGGGCGTACTCGATGACCAGCGCCTCGAGCCAGCGGGCGAAGAAGAGCCACTGGACGTGCGCGTCGGGCGAGCGGACGAGCGATTTCACGAGCAGCCACGTCCGCTCGACGTCGAGGCGGACGTACTCCCGCGCGCCGGGGGGCGACGCCCGGCGCTCGGCGTCGCCGCCGTCCTCGATGCGCGCGAGCCCGTCCGGCCCGAACTCGATGAAGCCCGGCGAGCGCGCCGGGCGGCCGTCCGGGGTCAGCGCGTAGAGCAGGAGATCCGCGTCGCGCCCGGTGCGGTGCGACCGGTGCCCGCGCGTCGCCCCGCCGAAGCGCGCGGAGAGATCGCCGACGAGGAGCGGCTCGCCGCCCGGGCGCGCGCGCGCGACCTCCGCCGCGGCGCGCTGGACGGCGGCGACGAGCCCCGCCGTCCCCCATCGGACGCCGTTGCTGCGGAGCAGGCGGTAGCCCTCGCCCTGCCTCGGGAGCTCGACAGCGTCGGTGATGACGCCGTGGTGCGGGACGCCGATCGAGCCGCGGAGCGCAGGGGCGAGCGGCGTGGGAGAAGAGCCGACGCACGCCGCGCAGCACAGCGCGACGAGCCCCAGCAGGATCGTGGTGAGGAGGGTGCGGCTCGGCATGACAGGATCGGACGCGCCGCCGCTCCCCCGCCGCGCCGGCCCGCTGGATGCCCGCGGCGACGGCCCGGCGTCGCTCTGCCGCCGATAACCTCGCTGGCGCCGGAGGGAAAGTTCTCGTGGATGCCGTCGAGCCCGCCGCGGCCCGGCGCCCCTACCGGCAGCGGGAGCGATTCGGTCGAGCCCGCCGCGCCCTGGCGCCCCCGCGCCGGCGACGGGAGATCGGCTGGACCAGCGCGCGCGGGCGCCACCCCCTGCCCTCACGGCGCGATCAGCGCTAACACCCCCCGCCCATGGAGCCCAACCACCGCGCCCCCCAGGGGAACTCGAGCGCGGATCGACGCTCGCCGACGGCGGATCAACGCCCCCCGACGGCGGATCGACGCCCGCCGACCGAGGACGAGCCCGAGGGCGTCGCCTGGAAAGGGGCCCTCGCCGTCGCGCTCGTCGTGGGAGGCCTCGTGGTGTGGCGCGCCTGCTTCACCGCGCCGGAGGACGCCGAGAGCAGCGCCCCCGCGCCGTCCAGCGCGACGTCCGCGGCGCCCGCGCCGGGCGATCCCGCGGCGCCGGGACAGACGCC
>NZ_JEMA01001109.1 GCF_001589285.1 Sorangium cellulosum
CGCCGCAGCGCCCGAGCCCGGGGCGATCGCATCCTCGGCGCCGCCCGGCGGCGATCCGACCGCCGCGCAGGCCGGCGATGCGTCGGCCGCCGCCTCCGCCGCGCCCGCCGCGCCCTCGGACGGTTGCCCCGACGGCATGGCCCGGGTGCCGGGCGGCAGCTTCGTGATGGGCCCGCTCAAGGTGAAGGCCACCGTGGGCGACCTGTGCATGGACAGGACCGAGGTCACCGCCGCGTCCTACGCCGCGTGCGTCAAGGCGGGCAAGTGCACGGATACATTGGCGAATTGCGCCAAGGAGGCGTCGACCTACGGCGTGGCCGGCAAGGAGGAGCAGCCGATGGTCTGCGTCGACTTCGCGCAGGCCCAGGCCTACTGCGCGGCGCAGGGCAAGCGGCTGCCGCGCGACGACGAGTGGGAGTGGGCGGCCCGCGGCGGCGAGGAGGCGCGGCCGTACCCGTGGGGCGGCGAGGCGCCGAAGGATCAGCTCTGCTGGTCCGGCGGCGGCGCCGTGCGCAAGACAGCGTGCGACGTGGGGAGCTTCCCCGCCGGCGCGAACCCGCAGGGCATCCAGGACCTGGCCGGCAACGTCTTCGAGTGGACGACGAGCGCCAACGACGGCGGTGGCAAGATGCGCGTCGCCCGCGGCGGGAGCTGGCGCGACGGCATCCCGCCGCTCGTCAGGACGGCGCGGCCGGGAGGGTTCGAGGTGACGTACCGCTGCGGGTTCCTCGGGATCCGCTGCGTCACGGAGCCCGCGGCGCCGGCGGCCGAGTAGGGCGCGAGCGCCGGATCACCTGTCCAGGCCGCCCGGCGCGGGGCGCGCTGCGCTATGTCGCGTCCGGATCGGAGAGCCAGGCCGCGAGCGCTTCAGCCGAGGACGAGAGCACGACTTCCCCTACCCGATCCTCTCGCAGCCGATCGAGCCGCTCCGCCAGCGCCGCTGTCTCCGCTTCGGTCAGAGGCCGACCCAGCCGGATCGCGCACAGCCGGGCCGTCATCTGAAGCTGCCCGAGCTGCTGCCCATGGAGCTGGGCACGCTCCTCGGCTTCCTTCGCCTCTTTCATCCTCCGCGCGTTCCACTGCTCGTACCATTCCCGGGTTTCATCGAGCGGAGCAGGCCCGGCTGGATCTCGGGGTGCGCGCGCAACAGCTCTGGATCGGGAACATGCCAGATGTCGATCCGCTGTGCGTCCCCGGGCGGCACCTCCACTTCGGTCTCTGCTGCGCCCACGAGCACGAAGAAGTCCCGGAGGATGTTCTTGCCGAGCTGGTCGAGGCGGAAATGCATGATGATGGCCGTTATCAAGCCAGCGATAGGCAGGACGAATTCAATCAATGCGCGCGGGCGCCGCGAGCGGCGCATTACCGAGACGACCCTACTTCATTCGCGCAATCGGCCCAGCGTGTGGCTCGGCCGCGTCTCGCGCAGCGATCCGGACAAGCAGTGATAGATGTCCCGGTTTTCGTGTTCGAGGAGGGCCATGCTCTCGAAGTCGTCGCGGGAGCGGGCTCAGTTGCGGGGAAAGGATGACTCCGGCGCGCCCATCCGCACCGAAGGCGCCCTACCACCTCCTCCGCCCCTCCCCTACTGGTCGGCCTGCGCGCGTCGTCCCCGTCCGTCACTTCCCCGTCATGCCGCGCCCACGTCAATGGTATACCCAACCCCCTGCGCCCTCCGGGCAGCGTCCATTGCGCGCGTCGCCGCATCCCGCGGCGTCTTCCGCGCGCCTCACGCATTCAGGGTCGAAAGAGCGAGCATGAAAGAGCAGGCTGGGCGCACGGCCCAACTCAGGACGATATCGAGATGGCTGGCCCTGAGCACAGCGCTGCTCGCCGCCTGCGGCGCCGACGATGCCGCCGTCCCCCCCGCGGGGTGCCCCGGCGGTCCCGAGCGCCCCGCCGATCCGGGAAGCGAGGGCGATCCGGAGAGCTGCCCGCCCCCCACCACCGACCCCACNGCGATCCGGAGAGCTGCCCGCCCCCCACCACCGACCCCACGCCCACCCCCCGCGGCGCGTGGCAGCAGCGCGGCCCGGGCGGCGGAGGCGCCCTCTTCTCGCCGTCGATCAACCCCCACGACGGCCGCGAGATCTTCATGGCCAGCGATCTGCTCGCCGTCTTCCGCACGAAGAACTTCGGCGCCGACTGGACGACCCTCGACTTCCACAACCTCCGCGGCGGAATCCTCTCGCAGTTCCGCTTCACCGCCGATCCCGACGTCCTCTATGCCGTGGGGCACACCCTCCCGCTCAACGGCTTTCACTACGTGCGCGATCTGGTGAAGAGCACCGACGGCGGCGCCACATGGAATGCTCCCATCACCATGCCCGGGGAGGCCGGAGACGGACACTACCTCTTCGTGGACCCGCGCGGCACGGAGCGGCTGCTGCTCTCGGGCACGACACAGCTCTACTTCTCGAGCGACGGCGGCGTGACGTTCCGCGACGTCTACACGACCACCTGGGCGGGCGGCCTGCTTGTCGGCGGCGTGCACTGGGACGGCATGGACATCCGCGCCGGCACGAGCGACGGACTGCTCGTCTCGCACGACGGCGGCCAGAGCTTCGCCCTCGACACGTCGATCGAGGGCATCCCCCCGGGCGAGAAGATCGTCTCCTTCGCCGGCTCCGGTCGCGGCGCGTCGGCCCGGTTCCTCGCCGTCACCTTCTCCGCCGCGGACGCCGACGGCAACGCCCTCGTCACCGCGGAGACCACCGGCGGGGAGCTCGACGCGTATGCCGGCCTGTACAGGCTCGCCCCCGGCGAGGCGCGCTGGGCGCCCGCGGCGACCGGGCTCGGGCCGAACGACAAGCTCGCGTTCGTCGCCATGCCAGAGGACGACCCCGACACCGCGTACGTCGCCGGGGGCGACCGCGAGAAGAGCGCGCCCATCGTCCTCAAGACGACCGACGGCGGAGAGAGCTGGCGACACGTGTTCGAGACCGATCGCAACGCCAACATCGCGACGGGCTGGAGCGGGTTCGACGGCGACATGACGTGGGAGTTCGGCGAGTACGCCCTCGGCCTCGCTGTGTCGCCCACGGACCCCCGCCTCGTCGCCGTCACGGATCTCGGCTTCGTCCACGTCAGCTCCGACGGCGGCGACAGCTTTCACCAGGCCTACGTCCAGCCCGCGGACGAGAACCCGGCGGGCGCCGAGACGGTAAAATCACGCTTCTACCACACAAACGGCGTCGAGCAGACGTCGGCCTGGTGGCTGACCTTCAGCGACGCGGACACCCTCTTCGCGTCGTTCACGGACATCCGCAGCGCCTTCAGCGAGGATGGCGGCCTCTCGTGGTCCCGCGACGGCGCCAACGGCCTGTCCCTGAACACCACCTATCATGTCGTCGAGCACCCGGTCACGGGCTCGCTCTTCGCCGCCACCGGGAGCGTGCACGACATCTACCAGAGCCCCTACCTGCGCGACGCGCGCCTCGACGGCACGGCGGCTCGCCCGGCGAGGGGCGGTGTCATGGTCTCCACGGACAAGGGCGCTTCCTGGTCGCTCCTCGCCGATCTCGAGCGCCCCGTCGTCTGGCTCGCGCTCGATCCGAGCGATCCGGACCAGCTCTACGCGAGCGCGGTGAACAGCGCGACCGGCGGCATCGTCCACATCGACCTCGGCGCGCCCGACGCGGCGCCGGCGACGCTCCCCGCGCCGCCGCGCACGCAGGGGCACCCGTACAACGTCCACGTGCTGAAGGACGGGAGCATCGTGGCCACGTACTCCGGCCATCAGCCCGGCAGCACCCGGACGTACACCGACAGGTCCGGCGTGTTCCTCCTCGGCAAAGGCGCCGCCGCGTGGGAGGACCGCTCCGCGCCCGAGATGCGCTACTGGACCAAGGACCTCGTCATCGACCCGAACGACAGCACCGAGAGCACGTGGTACGTGGCGGTGTTCAGCCACGATGACCGCTTCTACGGGGGGCTGTACCGGACGAGGGACCGCGGCGCGACGTGGCAGCGCATCAGCGACAAGTACCGCGTCGAGTCGTGCGCCATCGACCCGCGCAACCCGGACCGCATGTACATGACGACCCACAGGGACGGGCTCTGGCGCACCGAGAACCTCAACGACGAGACACCGACGTTCGCGCCCGTCGAGGAGTACCCGTTCCACCAGCCGGTGCGGGTGTTCTGGAACCCGTACAGGCCCGGAGAGGCGTGGACCGTCAGCTTCGGCGGCGGCATGCGCGTCAACCTCGAGGACTGATCGAGCGTCGCGGCGGGCGCGGCGCCCCGCCCGGCGCGCGGCCCCTCGGCCCGCCCGGCGCGCGCGCCTTGCCTTCCGGCCCTGCGCGGCACACACCTCCGCGCCCAGGGACCATGCACAGCGACGAACCCTACCTGATGCCCTCGTACGTCAAGCTCCTCGTCGGCGACGCGGCGCGCTCCGCCTCGTTCTACGAGCTCCTCGGCTTCCAGCGCGTCCACCAGGATCCGGTGTTCGTCCACCTGCGCTGGGCGCGCTACGCCGACCTCTTCCTTGTCGCCACGCCGCCCGGCGTCTCGCTCGCCGGGCAGCGCGGCCTCGGCGTCATCGTCTGCTTCAGCGCCACGGGCGACCTCGGCATCGAGACCATCGCCGCGCGCGCCGCGGCCGCCGGCGCGTCCGTCGACGGTCCGCGCGACCAGCCGTGGCACACGCGCGAGGTCGTCGTCGCCGACCCGGACGGGTACCGCCTCTGCTTCGTCGAGCCGAGCGCCCCCGCCCGCGCGTGACG
>NZ_JEMA01001110.1 GCF_001589285.1 Sorangium cellulosum
GGAGGGCCGCGCTGGCCGTGGCGCAGCACCGGCGCAGCAGCGCTGCTCGTCCAGGAGCAGCGATTGTCGCGGGCGGCCGAGCGGCTCGCCTGTCGGGCACACAGGCGGAATCACCGCCGCGATCGCCGCCGCCGCGGCGGTGACGCGAGCTCGCACCCGAGCTCGGGTGGCCGGCGTCGCGCTCACGACGCCGGCGCGCGCGACGGGCGCGACGCGCGCGACAGCCGCGGACGCGAGCCGGCCCGCGCACTCGCCATGACCTCGTGGTCTGATGTGGTGTGCTCCGCGTGCATCGCGCGGCGCGCCGCGGGCGCCTGGCCGAGGGGGTCGACGGCCCGCTGCGGAGGTGATAGCCATGCTCTTCATCATGTCTGAAGCCTCTCGGCGCGACGACCTCGACCGCTTCTTCGAGCTCTCTGTCGACCTGGTGGGGATCGCCGGATTCGACGGATATTTCAAGCGCATCGGCCGGGCGTGGGAGCAGACGC
The DNA here is from genome assembly GCF_001589285.1 of Sorangium cellulosum. GTDB lineage: Bacteria > Myxococcota_A > Polyangia > Polyangiales > Polyangiaceae > Sorangium > Sorangium cellulosum_G. Next base: position 489 of record NZ_JEMA01001110.1, read on the forward strand.
TCGGCTTCTCGCGCGAAGAGCTCCTGGCAAGGCCCTTCCTCGACTTCGTTCATCCTGAAGATCACGAGCGCACAGCGAGCGAGTCGGCGAAGCTGTTGTCCGGCAACGGCACCGCGAGGTTCGTGAACCGATATCGATGCCGCGACGGATCGTATCTGTGGATCGAGTGGAATTCGGCGATCTACCCGGACGCCGAGCTCGTCTATTTCGTCGCGCGCAACATCACCGAGCGCAGGCGCGCCCAGGAGGCGCTGGTCGCGGCCGAGTCGAGGTTCCGGGCGGCGATCGACGGGAGCCTCGACGGGTTCTGCGTGCTGCGTCGCACGGTCGACGAGTCGGGGCAGACCGTTGATTTCGTGTTCACCGAGGCCAACCTGCTGGTGAGCCAGGTGACGTCGATGCCGCGCGAGGAGATCATCGGCCGGCGGCTCGCCGAGGTCTTTCCCAGGGTTCGCGAGCTCGGGCTCTTCGACAAATACGAGCGCGTCTTCCGGACGCGCGAGCGGCTCCTCGAGGAGGCGGAGAGCGCGCTGCCCTGGGGCAAGAGCCTGTGGCTGCAATACCAGATCATCCCGCTCGACGACGGCGTCGCGGTGACGGTCAGGGACATCACGGAGTCCAGGCGGCAGGAAGCGGAGCTCCGGGAGGCGCTCCAGCGCCGGGAGAGCGACGCCGAGGAGCTCCAGCGCAAGAACCGGCAGCTCGCGGAGGAGAACGCGGAGCGCGAGCGCGCCGAGGTGCTGCTGAGGCAGCAGCAGGAGACGATGCTCGCGATGTCCACGCCGATCATCCAGGCGTGGGAGGGCGTGCTCGTGCTGCCGGTCATCGGCGCCGTGGAGACCGCGCGGGCGTCGCAGATCATGGAGCGGCTGCTCCCCGAGATCGTCCGGACACAGGCGCGCTTCGCCATCCTCGACCTGACCGGCGTCAGCGCGGTGGACGCCGCGACAGTGTCGCACCTGCTCGCGGTGGTGCGCGCGGCGAGCCTCCTCGGCAGCCAGTGCCTCGTCTCCGGGATCTCGCCGGCGATCGCGCGGACAATGACCGAGATCGGCAGCGCGGAGGGGGCGTTCCTGACCTTCGGGCTGCTCCAGAACGCTCTCCGTCACGCGCTCTCCCGCTGCAGCGCCTAGCCCTGCCCACCGGGAGTCCGGCCAGCGATCCGGAGAGGTTCAAACGCAAAGGCGCAAAGGCGCAAAAGAGAACGGGCTTCATGCATTCTTGCGTCCTTGCGCTCCTGGCGTCCTTGCGTTGAGCTCTCTCTCCTCGCGCGAGGCAGATCCGTGGCAGGATCTCTGACCCGCGGCTCACGACCGTCAGGGGCGCCCACCGTGGGCGCGGAGCAGCAGCGGGACAGCAGCGCTGCTGGCCCGGCAGCAGCGGCCGCGGGCTGCCGCGCGCGGGCTGCGCGCGGCAGCCCGGCTCCGCAGCGCGGCCGGTCCCGGCGTTCTGGCGCGGCACGGCCCCTGCTCGGAGGGGCCGCATGACGACCATCAGCCTCGCGCTCGACACCCCGGAGCTCGCCCAGGCCTATGAGCACGGCAGCGACCGGCAGTTCAACCACGGCAAGCTCCTCATCGAAGCGCTGGACGTGCGGCGCGGCCAGCGCGCGCTCGACGTGGGCGCGGGCACCGGACGGCTCGCGGCGCACGTCGCGGAGATCGTCGGCCCCGAGGGCAGCGTGGTGGCCATCGACCCTCTGCCCTTGCGCGTCGACATTGCCCGGCAGAAGGCCCGCGACAACCTCACCTCCGCTGTCGGACACGCCGAGGACCTGTCCGCCTTCTCCGCGAGGAGCTTCGACGTCGTTTACCTGAACAGCGTTCTTCACTGGCTGGATCCGCTCCAGAAGCAGCGCGCCCTGGGCGAGGCCGCGCGCGTGCTGAAGCCGGGCGGCAAGCTCGGGTTCAGCACCCAGGCGCGCGAGCGGCCGCACCAGATCGAGCCGGTCCAGCGCAAGATCCTGGCCGAGCTCGGCAAGGAGGCGCCGGGCGCTGCGCCCTACAACCACAAGGTGACTGTCGACGAGGTCCAGACGCTGCTCCGGCGCGCCGGCTTCATCGTGGACACGGTGGAGATCCGCACGTTCGTCGACCATGCCGCCGATGTGGACGAGATCCTGAAGCAGAGCCAGTCCGGATCGTTCGGCAACCACCTCTCGCACCTGAGCCCCGACGAGCGGCGCGAGGTGCGCGATCGGCTGGCGAAGGAGCTCGAGGCGTGGCGTACGCCGCAGGGGATCCGGCTCGAGCGGAACCTCATCTTCGCGATCGCCCACACGGCGGGCAACTAGCTCTCGACGAGGGCTCCTCTCCTCGCTGCCCGGCGGCGATGGCGGGCCCGGGGGCCCGCCCGGGGGACGACAACTGGCTGCAACGCGCCCCGACCGGCCAGCGCGCGCGTTCGACACGTAGCGCCGCGGTCGCCGGCGACGCGAAACGCCGCGATGGCCAGGATCGCCGGGATCGACGCGCGTTGTTGGATCTTCGCCATCGAAGCGACGCTGATCATCCGGCCAACGCGGAAGGCGAGCTCGTCTCTCGACGGTGTCTCCCGACCTGAACAGCCGGGTATCGATCGATCGCAGGCGGCGTCGCGCGCGGGCGCGCGTCAAGTCAGGCCGGCTCGCCGTTCTGCGCGCGGCGCTGTTCCCCGCCCGCCATCGCCTCGAACCGCGCCCATGGCGTTTGTTGAGCCCGCGTGCCAGATACGATGAGGGTGACGCACTGCGAGCGCCGCGACGCGACGCTGTAGCGCGTCGCTGACACTCTCGACGCCGAGGGCACAGCGAGCTTGTCGTCACGAGCGCTCGCGCGGATCAGGCTCCGGGGGCCAGGGCCTCGATCCGCGCGAACGCCGCAAGATCCCCGGTTGTCCTGGAGTTCGTGGTCGGTCTCCGATTTGGCGCGGAGGTCTGCCGATCTCGTCGGTGAATCCGGGTGGTGTTCCGTTGTTGAAGGGGAAGGACGATGGCTACAAAGACGGATCTCATGAGCTCGCGCGGCGTCCTGCTGACGAGTTGCCTCCTGGCCCTCGCGGGCTGCAAGAAGCCCGCGCCGCGGCCGGGGGAAGTCCTCGACGAAGCGCGCCGCGCAGGCCGGGACGCCGCCACGTTCCCCGCCGCGGACGAGGACTATTTCCACGACATGGATGGCGGCGTCTCCCTGACCCCGGACGAGGTCAAGGGGCGCAACACATGGATCGTGTGGTCGGCGGGCAACGACCGCTTCTGGGACACGATCTCGGCGCGCAGCAAGGGCAACCTCGACTTCCTGAAGACCGTCTCGTCCCATCCGAAGCTCAAGTTCAGCCGCGACAACCGCTGGAATTGGCTCGGCCTGGTCAACGAGCCCTGCTTCGAGAAGGCCACGGGCCCCGACCCGGAGCGCTTCGGATTATGGCTGGACAGGCGGCGCGCTGACTGCCCGCCGGATCCGTTCGAGAACGAGGCGAAGTACCCGGGGGTGGTCATCGGCGCCCGCGGCAAGACCGTCCCGGTCGGCTCCTATTACGGGTACGCGACTGGCATCGTCGGCCTGCGGCTCTTTCCCAACCCCGACTTCGACGAGGAGGCGAAGAAGAAGTGGGATCCGGTGCGCTATTACGAGGATCCGAGCTATTACTACTCCAGGGACCTGGTGAGGCCCTACCGCCTCGGCATGTCGTGCGGGTTCTGCCACGTCGGCCCGAGCCCGACCAATCCGCCCGCCGATCCCGAGAATCCGAGGTGGGAGAACCTCAGCTCCACCGTCGGCGCCCAGTATTTCTGGTGGGACCGGGTCTTCACCTGGGACGCCGATGAGACGAGCTTCCCGTACCAGGTGTTCCACGCGTCGCGGCCGGGGTCGCTGGACACCTCGCTCGTCTCCACGGACTACATCACCAACCCGCGCACGATGAACGCCCTTTACGAGTTCGGCCCGCGGCTGCAGCAGGCCAGACGCTGGGGCAAGGAGCGGCTGGACGGCGGCGAGCTGAACAACAAGCAGTTCAACGACTTCGTGAAGAAGGGACCGCTGACGCAGTTCTTCAAGGCGCCTGCCACGGTCTGGGCGCCGCGCGTGCTCAAGGACGGCTCCGACGCCGTCGGCGCGCTCGGCTCGCTCAACCGCGTGTACCTGAACATCGGCGAGTTCAGCGAGGAGTGGCTCCTGCACTTCAACCCGCTCATCGGCGGCAAGCCCATCTCCCCCATCCAGATCTCGGTCGCGCAGAAGAACTCGGCGTACTGGCAGGCGACCGAGCGGCAGACGCTCGATACGGCCCTGTTCTTCCTCCAGAGCACCGCGCCGCACAAGCTCAAGGACGCGCCGGGGGGCGCGAGGTACATGACCGCCGACGCGGCGCAGCTCACGCGCGGCAAGGAGGTCTTCGCCGAGCGCTGCGCGCGGTGCCACTCGAGCAAGCTCCCCGCCCGAGCGGCGGGGCTGGATCCGAGCGGCTGCGCCGGCCCGAAGTACCTCACCTGCTTCAACGACTACTGGGCGTGGACGAAGACCGACGAGTTCAAGAAGGAGATGCGGGAGATCGTCCTCAAGGACGATTTCCTCGAGGGCAACTACCTGTCCAGCGATCTGCGCATCCCCGTCACGCTGCTCGAGACCAACGCCTGCAGCCCGCTCGCGACGAACGCGCTCAAGGGGAACATCTGGGAGGATTTCTCGTCCCACTCGTACAAGGAGCTGCCGGCCGTCGGCACGATCACGGTGCACAACCCGGTCACCGGCGAGCCGCGCCAGTTCGAGATGCCGGGCGGCGGCAGGGGCTACACGCGCGTACCCTCGCTGATCAGCCTGTGGTCGACGGCGCCGTTCCTCCTGAACAACACCGTGGGCAAGTTCAAGTCGAGCCCCTCGGTCGAGGCCAGGATGGAGTCCTTCCAGGACGCGATCGAGAAGATGCTCTGGCCCGAGAAGCGCGAGAAGGACCGCGTCCTCGGCGACAAGGTGCCGGGCGTCATCGACCGCACGAACGCGAGGAGCTATCTCCGGGTGCCCGCGGGCTACCTGCCCGAGCGGCTGCGGCCGCTCCTCGGCCCGATCGAGCGCGTCGCGCCCTGGCTGGTGGGCGAGGGAGGGATCGAGATCGGCCCCATCCCCGAGGACACGCCGGTGAACCTGCTGGCCAACCTGGCCTTGAGGTCGGAGAGCGCCGATCCTGCGGAGCGCCTCGCTCACGGCGAGAAGCTCCTCGCCGTGCTGCTCAAGATCAAGCGCGATCTGAAGGCCTTGCCTGAAGACGCGAGCGACGAGGAGGCGCGCCGGGTGTTCATGGACCTCACCGAGCCCCTGCTCGAGCTCAGTCAGTGTCCCGACTTCGTTGTCAACCGCGGCCATTACTTCGGCAGCTCGTACTTCACCCAGGAGCGTGAGCTGACCGACGAGGACAAGCGGGCGCTGATCGAGTTCCTGAAGACGCTCTAGCGACCCTGGCAGAGAGGCGGCCACACGGCCGCGCGGCGGCCCGGCTCACTGCGGCCGGGCCTCCGCGCGCGGCGAGAGGAGGAGGGGGACATGATCGGTCAGCGAGGTGCTCGGGTCGACTGCGAGTATGTGGTCGTCGGCTCGGGGGCCGGCGGCGGGACTGTCGCGGCGCGCCTGGCCGAGGCGGGACACACAGTGGTCCTGCTCGAGGCCGGGGGCGACCCGCGCGAGCTCTCGGGCGGCGACGCCTTCGAGCCCGACAAGAACCGCCTGCCCGACGACTATGACGTGCCCGTATTCCACCCCATGGCGTCGGAGAACGAGGCGCTCCGGTGGGACTTCTTCGTGCGCCATTACGAGGACGAGAAGCAGCAGCGACGCGACGACAAGTACCGCGAGAGCTGGCGAGGCAAGCCGACGCGCGGCGTGCTCTACCCGCGCGCAGGGACGCTGGGCGGCTGCACCGCGCACCACGCCATGATCCTGGTCTACCCGCACAACGCCGACTGGGATCACATCGCCGAGCTCACCGGCGATCCCTCGTGGCGGGCGGACAGCATGCGCGGCTACTTCGAGCGCCTGGAGAACTGCCATCATCGGCCGCTGCACCGGCTGCTCAGCTACCTCGGGATCAACAGGACGCGGCACGGGTTCCGCGGCTGGCTGCACACCGAGAAGGCGATCCCGAGGGCCGGGCTGCGGGACAGGGATCTGGTGCGGTTCATCCTCGACTCGGCGCACTGGGCGTCCCACGACGTCAACACGCCCATCGAGCGGGTGCACAGCGTGCTCGAAAGCAAGGCCGATCCCAACGACTGGCGGTCCGTGGAGGAGAGCGCGGCGGGGGTGCGCTACATCCCGCTCACGACCCGCAACCATCAGCGGATGGGCCCCCGCGAGCGCGTCCTCGACGTGGCGCGGCGCTACCCCGATCGCCTCAAGATCGAGCTCGACGCGCTTGTCACGCGCGTGCTGTTCGACGAGCAGAACCGGGCCGTCGGCGTCGAGTACCAGAAGGGCGCCCGGCTCTACCGCGCCGGCAGCAGCCCCGCGGCCGAGGACGGCGAGCGACGCACGGCGCGCGCGTCGCGCGAGGTGATCCTGTCGGGCGGCGCGTTCAACACGCCGCAGCTGCTCATGCTCTCCGGCGTCGGCCCGCGCGACGCCCTGGAGCGCCACGGCATCGAGGTGCGCGTCGACCTGCCGGGCGTCGGCAAGAACCTGCAGGACCGGTACGAGGTGGGCGTGGTCCACCGCATGAACTTCGACCACTGGGACGTTCTCGAAGGCGCCCGCTTCAGCACCGACGACCGGCACTACCAGCAGTGGGCCGCCACGCGGACCGGCACCTACACGACCAACGCCGCGGTGCTGGCGATCATCAACCGATCCGCCCCTGAAAGGCCGCTGCCGGACCTCTTCTACTTCGCCCTCCTGGGGAAGTTCTACGGCTATTTCCCTGGCTACTCGGCGGAGTTCCCGAGGCACCTCAACTACCTCACGTGGGCGATCCTCAAGGCGCACACGCAGAACCGGGCCGGCGAGGTGACGCTGCGCTCGGCGGATCCGCGCGACACCCCGGAGATCAACTTCCGCTATTTCGAGGAGGGCGACGACAAGGCCGGAGAGGACCTGGACTCGATGGTCGCGGGCATCCGGTTCGTCCGTCGCATGACGGCGCGCCTCAAGCAGGAGAAGCTCATCGCCCAGGAGGAGCTCCCTGGCGAGCATCTCCAGTCGGACGAGGAGCTCAGGACCTTTGTCCGCGACAACGCGTGGGGCCACCACGCGTCGTGCACCTGTCCGATCGGACCTCCGGAGCAAGGCGGCGTCCTCACCGGCGATTTCCGGGTCCACGGGACCCAGGGGCTGCGCGTCGTCGACGCGTCGGTCTTCCCGCGGATCCCCGGGTTCTTCATCGTCAGCGCGATCTTCATGATCGCCGAGAAGGCCGCCGACGTCATCCTCGCGGACGCCGCACGCGGCTGACGCGGCGCCACCCCTTCACCGCGGTGCCCTGTCGACCAGGCGACGCATCCCTGGTTCACGAGAGAGATTGAACCACAGAGGCTCAGAGAGCACAGAGGAGGGAACAAGAATACAGCGAATCCTCTCTATCCTCTGTGCCCTCTGTGCCTCCGTGGTTCAATCTCTCTGTGGTTCGAGCGCTTCCCCTCGCGAGACCGACGACGGGCTCCGGGGGCGCGCGCCGCGCTACTGCTTGGCCGTGTCGCCGGAGCAGATGACGAACTGCGTCGCGCCGTCCAGCGCTTCCCCCTCGCCGGTGAACCGGATCTGCCGGCGCTCCGTGGACGGGCACTTGGCGACGACCTCCTCCCGGCCCAGGCCGAGCCGCGGGTCGACATAGCACCACCCGTCCACCCGCTCCCCGCCCGCCTCGACCGGCGCCGGCGGCACCGTGTCCTGGCACGCCTCGAGCTCGTCGGGATCGCTGAGCTGCTCGACCTCGCACACGCAGTTCCAGCCGTTCGCCTCCGCGACCGGATCGTCCAGCACCATCTGCTTCGCCATGCGGTGCTGCGAGGGCACCTCCCGCCGCGCCGCGCGCTCGCCGCAGCCGCACTGGCCCTCGGGCGCGCTGCGCGCCTCCAGGACCAGGCAGCTCACCTGTCCGTTCGTGTCGGGCTGGAGCGCGCGGGGCAGGCACTGCCCGCCGAGCCTCGTCTTCAGCCGATCGACGATCGCGCCGATCGCCGGCCGGTAGCCGAAGTCGGAGTCGCCCGGCCCTGACTTCTCCGTCTGCGCCGGGCACACCGAGCCGACGATGCCCTGCTCCCCGAGATCCCGGACGAGCGCGAGCTGCCGCAGGCCCGGATAGGCCTTCGCCATGACCTGACGCTCGCTGTCGGTGCCGTCGGCGTTGTCCTCGCACAGCGGGCTGTTCCGGTCGGCCCCATCAGGCTTGCAGTCCCCGCCGGTCGTGGGCTCCCGGAGCCGGAAGGTGCAGGCGAACTGGAGGTCGCCGAAATCCGCCTTCGGGTTCCACTCGTGGCCGTTGATCTCGTTGGCGCCGTCCGGCGAGTCGGGGCTGGCGATGCGCGTGCCGGTGATCGGGTTCTGGCCCTCGCGGGGCACCGGCGACTCGATCATGTGGGGATCCGCCGGAGGACGGAACTCCTTGAGATCTCCGAGGATGATGTCCCAGGTGCTCGAGAGTCCGGCGTTCGGCGCGCTCAGCTCCTCCGCGCTCTTGAAGCCCCCGACGGGGTTGCCGTCCTTGTCCTTGCCGTCCTTGAGGTCGGGCAGGCCGGCCTCGTTCTGGCGCGCGATGTCCTGCCACGGGACGCCCACGAGGCCCGCGAAGAACACGAGCTCCGGCGTCCGGACCGCGGTGAGCTCGTCGTCCGGGTCGAGATCCGAGAAGATCGGGTTGTTCACGACGTTGCCCTCGTGATCCGCGATCGTCGGCTGCGTGAGCGCCTCGGTGTAGCGCTCGATCGGGTAGAGCAGGTCGACCCCGAAGCGCCGCTTCTGGTCGAAGCAGCGCAGGTTGATCGGGTCCTCCTCCTCGTCGAGCACCGCGACGGCGTTCTCCGTGCCGCAGGTCTCGTCGACCGGGCACTCGCCCCTCTTCGACGAGCAGGACTTGCAGCACGGGTCGTCAGGGCCCTTCTCCGAGCACTCCTTCCGCGGCCGGAACATCCGCCAGGGGCGAGTCTCCCCGTTCGAGTCCTTGTAGGACCTCTGCGCCACCAGGTAGGAGTTCCCGCCCTCGCGGATGGAACAGTCGTTCTCGTCCGACAGCATGACGATCGCGAGGAGCGAGTCCGGCCGCAGGAACGCCTTGCGCTGGTCCAGCAGCGTCGTGTCCAGGCCTTCCCGCACCGCCTTGCCGTCCACCACCTTGATCGTGTCGTACGGCGCGGGGTCCGCGAGAAACCGATACCAGCTCTCGAGCTGCGACTCGTAGCCGCACCCGACGTCGGCCACGCCTCTGACCATGTTCGTCAGGGTGGGCACGAGGCCGCGGCCCGCGCCGTCGTCGAGGATCGACTCGCCCGCAGGGCTCAGCTTCTGCTCCGGATCCCAGGCGAGGAACCCCTTGCCCTGGTAGGTCGGCGGGTCGTTGTCTGCCTGGTCGTCGTCGTCCTTGCCGCTCCGGGCGACGAGGCGCCCCCTGTCGTTGTTCGAGAAGTGCGTGTTCACCGGGCACGAGCCCGAGCCGTGGTCGCCGATGCTCGTGCTGATGATGCCGATGTGGATGTCGAGGACAGGCTCGAACTCGCGCTCCATGCCGTTCGAACAGGGCTCGCTCGGTGACGTCGGCGTGGAGGTCCTCAGTGGATCGAGCGGGTCGATGCAGCGAGGGTTGACCAGGCGCTCGACGAGGTCGGGCACGGCCAGCGCGAGGATGTCCTGCTTGTCCTTCATCGACGCCGAGTTGTCGATCGTCAGCAGGAGATCGATCTTGTCGACGCGCTTGGCGAGCCGCTCGACGACGGTGCCAGTCGTTCGCGTATCCTGACGTGCGATGGGACGGCTGAGGCAACCCGAGAGGAGCGATGTCCCGACGACGACGGCGGAGCACATGATCGACGCGGCTGCGCGAGCAGCGCGGGAGGCAGGACGAGCGGCCATGGATCCTTCCTTGCGCGAGAGATGGAGTGGGCCCGTTCGCGCGCCGGCTTCGACGCGCGCGCTGCGCCGGCGCGCCTGTCTCGCGCGGAGTGGATGACAGGCCGCCTGGCTATCGCGTATCAGACGCCCAGAGGGGGTGTTCTCTTGGCTACGTGGCGCGATCGGCGCGACGCCATCACAGAAAACGCACGAGCGACGGACAGCGCGTCGCGCAGGGGCGGCGCGGCCGCCATCTCGAGCGGAGACGGCGCGGCCGCCGTCTCGAGCGGAGACGGCTCGCGCCGGCGTGCTACATTGTCGTGAAATGAAAGTAAGGGTGGAGGAGAGGCGGGGCGGGTAGGAGGAGCGGGCCGGGTGCGGGGCGCGCCGCTTGTCAACGCGCCGCGCGGCAGGCGCTCAGCTCTCGGCGGGCGCGGCCGCCTCGGCGCCGGCGATGAGCGGCGCGTACTGCGTGAGGAACTTGCTCCAGCGCTTGGTCTTGCGGCCGGGCTTGCGGGAGCTCTGGGTGCTCCGCTCCTGCTTCTGGGTGACTTTGAGGGTGAGGTGCTGGTGCTGACGCGTGGGGCGATGCATGGCGGCGGAGACTGCTCGAAGCCGCCGCGCTCCGCAAGCCTCAACGCGACGGCGCCCGCGCCCGCTCGTCCCGCTCCGGCCCCAGCCGGCCGAAGCTGTGGATGCCGTAGATGAGCACGAGCAGCGCGAGCACCGTCAGGGCCATGCCCGCGTCCGACGGCCCGACGCCCACCAGCGCGAGCCC
>NZ_JEMA01001111.1 GCF_001589285.1 Sorangium cellulosum
GACCGAGCGACCCGAGGCCGCCGCGCCGAGCCCCGGGGCGACCCAGGGGGCAGCGGAGAAGCCCGTGCGCGCACGCCGCACGGCGAGCTAAGACGGTCGCGAGACACCCCAACCATCCCTGGTGAGCTGCATGAGCGGAGCGGAGAGCCCGTGCGACGTTGTCGTCGTCGGAGGCGGCCTGGCCGGTTGCGAGGCGTCGTACCAGCTCGCGCAGCGCGGGCTGCGCGTGCGCCTCATTGAGATGAAGCCGCACCGGCGCACGCCCGCGCAGACGAGCGACCGGCTGGCCGAGCTCGTGTGCTCGAACTCGCTGCGCGGCGCGGCGCTGAGCAACGCGGTGGGGCTCCTCAAGGAGGAGCTCCGGCGCGTGGGCTCGCTCGCCCTGCGGTGCGCCGACGAGACCTCGGTGCCGGCCGGCGGCGCGCTCGCGGTCGACCGCGAGCGGTTCGCGGAGGCGATGACGCGGGCGATCGAGGCCCACCCGCGCATCGCCGTCGACCGGCGCGAGGCGACCGAGATCCCCGCCGAGCGCCCGGTGATCCTCGCGACCGGCCCGCTCACCTCGGACGCGCTCGCGGCGAGCCTCGCCGCGGCCGTCGGCGCCGAGCACCTCGCTTACTACGACGCGATCGCGCCCATNGCACCTCGCTTACTACGACGCGATCGCGCCCATCGTCAGCGCCGACTCGATCGACTGGTCGCGCGTGTGGAAGCAGTCGCGCTACGGCAAGGGCGTCGTCCGAGGCGAGCGGCCCGCGGAGCCGGAGCGCGCCGCGCCGCCGGAGGACGCGGCCGAGCGCCGCGACGACGCCGAGGTCGGCGACGAGGCCTACGTGAACTGCCCCTTCGACGAGGCGCAGTACAAGGCGTTCGTCCGGGCGCTGGTCGAGTCCGAGAAGGTGGAGGCGCGCGACTTCGAGCAGGTGCGCTACTTCGAGGGGTGCCTGCCGTGCGAGGTGATGGCCGCGCGCGGCGAGCAGACGCTCTCCTTCGGGCCGATGAAGCCGGTCGGGCTCACCGACCCGCGCACCGGCCGGCGCCCCTACGCGGTCATCCAGCTTCGCCCGGAGGACGAGGCGGCGACGGCGTACAACCTGGTCGGCTTCCAGACGCGCATGAAGTACGCCGAGCAGCTCCGGGTGTTCCGGATGGTGCCCGGCCTGGAGGAGGCCGATTTCCTCCGCATGGGCTCCGTCCACCGGAACACCTTCGTCGACGCGCCGGCGCTCCTCGGCCCGGCGATGGAGCTGCGCGCGCTGCCGGGCGTGCACCTCGCCGGCCAGATCGCGGGCGTGGAGGGCTACGTGGAGAGCGCCGCGGCCGGGTTCGTGTGCGCGATGCTCCTCGCGCAGAAGCTGCGGAACGAGCCGCTCCGGCCGCCGCCGCCCACGACGGCGCTCGGCGGCATCCTCACGCACCTCGGCCGCAAGCAGCCCACGTATCAGCCGTCGAACATCACCTGGGCGCACATCGCGCCGCTCGATCCCGCGCAGGGCAAGCTGCGCAAGCGCGCCCGCTACGAGGCGATGGCCGAGCGCGCGCTCCGCGACCTCGACGCGTGGTGGGCCGCGGGCTGACGGGCGGCCCCGGCGCGCGTCGGGCGCGCTGACGGACGGCCCCGGCGCG
>NZ_JEMA01001112.1 GCF_001589285.1 Sorangium cellulosum
GCCCCGTCATCGCGGCGCTCGTGCTCGGCCACGCGGAGGCCGCCGCCGCGGCGGCCGCGCCGATCGCCCTCCTGGAAGAGCTCGCCGAGGCGCTCGGCGCCGGCCTCGATCGCTCGCTGCGCGTCGTCGCCGGCGAGCGCGAGGCCGCCGAGCGGCTGCTGCGCATCCGCGAGCTCGAGGAGCAGCACCGGAACCTGCTCGACAACGCGCCGCTCATCATCTTCCGCCTCGATCCCGAGAGCGGCGAGCTCTCGTTCCTGAACCGCCACGCCGAGCGGCTCCTCGGCGTGCCGGTGGCCGAGGCGCTCAGGACACCGGGCTTCCTCGCGGAGGCGCACGCCGACCCGGAGGGCGTGATGTGCTTCGAGGACGCTGTCGCGCGGGCCAAGCTCGGCGCGCCGTCGGCCTCCTACGAGGCGCGCCTGCGCCGGCGGGGCGGCGACGCGATCACGGCGCGCGGCACGGTGTACCCGCTCGTGTCCGATCGCGGCCGCGTGGTGGCGATCGAGGGCGTCCTCGCGGACGTGAGCACCGAGCACGCGGCGCGCACGCGGCTCATCCAGGTCGATCGGCTGTCGACGCTCGGCACGCTGGCGGCCGGCGTGGCCCACGAGATCAACAACCCCGCGGCGTTCATCCTGCTCGGGCTCGNCGCGGCGTTCATCCTGCTCGGGCTCGACATGCTCGACCGGCTCCTGCGCGGCCCGAACGTGCGCATGGAGGGCGCCGCCGCCTCGAGCGCGTCGGAGCTGCTCCAGGAGCTGCGCGACTCCATCAAGCGCATCGTCGACATCGTCCGCGATCTCAAGCTGTTCGCGAGCCCGCCGCAGCCCGAGGGCTCGCGGCGCACGCTGACGGACGCGAACCGCACCGTCGAGTCCGCGCTGAGCCTCACGCGCGGCCAGATCATCGAGCGGGCGCAGGTCGTGAAGAACCTGTCGGAGGTGCCGCCGGTCCTCATGGAGGACGGCCGGCTCGGGCAGGTCATCGTGAACCTCCTCGTCAACGCGGCGCAGGCGATCCCGAAGCCGAGCTCGAAGACCGAGGCCCGCGAGCAGACGGTGACGGTCGAGACGCGGAGCGACGGGCAGACGGTCGAGATCGTGGTGACCGACACCGGCGCCGGCATCGCGGAGGAGAACCTGCCGCGGATCTGGGCGCCGTTCTTCACGACGAAGGGGCCGGAGGTCGGCACCGGGCTCGGCCTGTCGATCAGCCGGGAGATCATCGAGCGCGCGGGCGGCCAGATCACGGCCGAGAGCCCGGTCCCCGGGGCCGATCCGCCGGGCGGCGCGCGCTTCATCATCTCGCTGCCCGCGGCGGGGCGCACGGAGGAGGCGACGCCGAGCGTGTCGCCGGTGCCGCGGCTCGTCTCGAAGCGGGCGCGGGTGCTCGTGGTCGAGGACGAGGCGTCGCTCGCGCGCGCGCTGTCCGAGCAGCTCGGCCGCGTGCACCAGGTGTCGCTCGCGCCGAGCGCCGACGCCGCGATGGGGATGCTCGCGGGCGGCCAGCGCTTCGACGTGGTGCTCTGCGACCTGCGGATGCCCGGCATGTCGGGCGACGTCTTCTACACGCGCATCCGCGAGAGCGACCCGGCGCTGGCGCAGGGGTTCATCTTCATGACCGGCGTGGGCTTCGGCGCGGACGTCGAGCGGTTCCTCGCCTCGTCGGGCCGCCCGCTCCTGGAGAAGCCGTTCTCCGCCGAGGACGCGCTGTCCGCGATCGCCGAGGTCGTCTCTGCGAACAGCGCGAGCGCGCGGGGCAGCGGCGCGTAGCGCGCGGGGGCAGCGGCGCGTAGCGCGGGGGGGCGCGCTCAGCCCAGGATCTGCGCGCAGGCGCGCTGGAGCTCCCGCAGCAGGTCGGGGGTGGCCTGGAGCGTGATGCGCGAGCGCGCCTCGCCCTCCTGGTAGCTCAGCGTGAGCACGACGACGGGCGCCGCGATCTTCGCCCCGCGGCTCGCGGCCGCGATCGTGTCGATGCGCCAGTCGACCCCGGTGAGCAGCTTGCCGTGGTCGCGCAGCGCGCCGCGCACGATCTCCCGCCGCACGACCGCCCTGGCCTGGTCGTAGCCGGCGAGCAGGATCGCCTGGATCTCCTCGGCCTCCTCGACGGGGACGAGCACCGCGAGATCGGTCGAGAGCGCGGCGCGGTCGAGATCGAGCTTGCTCGCCTCGCGGACCAGGAAGCGGCAGGCCTTGAGCACCCGCGCGAGCGCCTCGGACCCGACCTCGTGCCGGCGGCAGAACTCGTCGAGGTGCCGCTCCACGGCCGCGGGCACCGGCTCGCCGAGGCTCGGCCCGAGCGCCTCCCAGAGGCGCCGGCGCGCGCCCTCGGGCAGCTCCAGGAGCCGCCGCAGGTCGGCGGCGAGCTCCGGGGGCGGCGGCTGCCCGCCCAGGCTGCGGAGCCCGGCGCGGGGGGGAGGCGCCTCGTGCGCCGGCGTGCTCATCGCGACCTCGTCAGCACGCGCGGCTCAGTCGCTGAGCTGGATGGGGACGTAGAGCGCGCGCATCTTCGACATCGTGCCCTGGCGCGTGTACCCGGCGAGCCCGTAGAGGAGGTTCCACCAGTGCCCTTCCGGCGTCTCGCCGTACGAGAACACGGGGAAGAAGTGGAACTCCCACTCCTTGCCTCGCCGCACCCGCTGCTCCTTGTAGAACGTGTTGAGCGCGAGCTGCGTCACCGAGTTCTGGTCCGCGAACCGGAAGAAGAGCGGCAGGACCACCGTGGTGCGCGAGCTCGGCGACGCGAAGTCCCAGAGGAACGGCGCGACGACGAGGTGCGTCGAGTTGCGATCGCGCCCCGAGTAGAAGAACGGATAGATGTTCGTCTCCCAGCCGGTGAGATCCCTCGTGTGCCGGATGAACGGCGTGAGCCACGTCGTGTCGCTCAGCCCGTGGCGCTTGAAGCGGCCGTAGAGCGGGAACAGGGCGAGATCGTCGCTGCGCGGCGAGGTGTTCCGGTAATAGAACGGCAGCAGCATCGTCCGCTCGAGATCGATGTCCGGATCGCGGTACTGCCAGAAGAGCGGCGTGATCATGTCGAGCTCCGTCCGCCCTCGATAGCGAGCGTAGCCCCAGGTCGCGAAGGTGCTCTCCCCCTCCTCGCCGCGCGCCTTCACGAAGAGCGGCGTGACGAGCAGGTTCGAGTTGCCCTCGACCCCGTAGTGGAAGAACGGAAACAGCGTCGTGCGATCGTGGTTCTTGCCCCAGCTATGCCAGTAGAACGGCATGACGTTGAACACGTCGCCCTTGCGCGAGTGCTGCCAGAGCAGCGGCCCCCACAGGTTCGTCGAGCGGTCTCCGACGTCGCTGTAACTGTAGTAGTGCAGCAGCGGCGGGATCACCTCGTACTCGCTGCTCTCGTCGCGGCCGTAGAAGTAGAGCGGCGCCAGGCCGAGATCGATCTTGTCGGCGGAGCGCGCGTCGCACGCAGGGCCGCCTCTCCAGCTGCAGAAGAGGGGGCCGACCATGTTGAAGCCGCCCCGCGCTGTGTGGTGCGTGAACGTGAGCAGGGGAGGGATGTGGAGGTAGCCGCTCCCGTCGTCGCTCTTGCCCTCGAAGAAGAGCGGCGCGAGCCAGTTGTCGTGACGGCCCGGCTCCGCCTTGCGCCCGGGGCTCGCCGGGCGACCCTCGGACTCGCGGTGCATGAACGGGCCGACGATCGTCGTGTGGGTGTCCTGGTCCCGCAGCTTCCAGAAGAACGGGAAGAGCACGTCGGCGTCGACGTCCTTGCTCCGCCGGTTGTAGTAGAACGGCGTCACCATCGTGGCGCGATCGCCGGGCATCTTGCGCTCGGCCCAGAAGGGCACGACCGTCCGGAACTGGTAGTCGCCGCTCCGCTCGCCGTAATAGAACCCGTACCAGTCGCGCTGGATCTCCTCGGCGCGCCCGCGCTCCCACTCGCCGGTGTCGTTCGTGCCGATCTGCTTCTTGACCGACGGCGGCACCGCGAGCGGATCCTCCGGCAGCGTCGGCTCCTGCGTCTGGATCGGGCTCTCCTCGGAGGTCGGCGCCGCGTGCGTCTCCGGCGTCCCGGGCGGCGGCTGCTGCGGCGCGCTCGTCGGGGGCGGCCCCATGCCGGGCTGGCCGAAGCCGACCTGC
>NZ_JEMA01001113.1 GCF_001589285.1 Sorangium cellulosum
CCCGCGCCGCCGGTCCACCGCGCGGGGAAGGCTCCGGCGGCGGCCGGCGCGAAGCCGGCGCCCGTGGGTCGCCGCGAGCGCGGGCAGTTCCGCCTGCGGCGAGGTCGATCCGAGGCGGACACCGCGCGCGGCATCAGCTATCCGGGTCGCGGCCCCGGCTCATGGGTCGGGACGGGTGCGATCGAGCGCGACTCGCGCTAAGGTGCGCGCCGCGCGGCGGTCAGCTCCGATCCCGCGGCACTCCGGCGTCGTTCAAGGGCAGGACGGGGGACTTTGAATCCCCTAATCGTGGTTCGAATCCACGCGCCGGAACCAATGAGCGCCCGCGATCTCTGAGGGGGATCGTGGCGGGCAGCCTCCATCGAGCGCACGGGAGCGCCTCCGGCGCGGTCGCGCCGCGTCGCGGGCGCCACGGGCGCCGTTGCCTGCTCGCTATTGTCTGGCGCGGCCGCGCCGGGGTTGTTTACCGTTGTCTCACCGAGGGCTCCGCGCCTGCCGCGCGGCGGGGGCGAGGCCTTGCATCCTGGAGGACCGGACGGCGTGGCGAGCGATGAAGGGGACGACCGCGAGCGCGGCGTACCGGCCCATGCAGATGCGGACCGCGGGCGCGGCGCTCCGGCCCGCGCGGACGTGGTGCGCGGGCGCGCCGTACCGGCCCGTCCTGACGGAGACCGCGGGCGCGGCGCTCCGGCCCGCGCCGACGGAGACCGCGGGCGCGGCGCGCCGATCCGCGCGGCCGTGGAGCCGGAGCGGGAGCTCACGGAGCAGCTCGACGCGAGCGAGTCCCAGTTCATCGCGCGGCTCGTCGCGCGCGACGAGAGCGCGTTCAACGAGCTCGTGGTCCTGTACGAGCGCCGCGTGTTCGCGCTCGTCTACCGCATGCTTGGCCGGCGTGACGAGGCCGAGGACCTGTCCCAGGAGGTCTTCGTGCAGGTCTTCAAGGCGATCGACCAGTTCCGCGGCGAGTCGAAGCTCTCGACCTGGATCTACCGCATTGCCGTGAACCTCTGTAAGAACCGGACGAAGTACCTCTCGCGCCGCCACGCTGGCGCCCAGGACGATGTCGACGCCATGGCCGAGCGGGTGCCGCTGTCGGCCGCCAAGGGCGTGAGCGTCGGCGACGTGAGCCGCCCCGACGAGCTCGTGGAGGGGATGCAGCTCGAGGCGGTCGTGAAGCGCGCCATCGGGCAGCTCGATCCCGAGTTCCGGGAGGCGCTCATCCTTCGCGACGTCGAGGACATGTCCTACGAGGAGATCGCCTCGGTGACAGGGCTGCCGGACGGGACGGTGAAGAGCCGGATCCATCGCGCGCGCGGGCAGCTCCGCGCGCTGGTCGAGAAGGTGATGGGCGAGAAGATGAGGGGCGGGAAATGAGCGGATCGGACGACCCCAGGCGCACGGGGCAAGCCGAGGATCCTGCCGCTCCCGGCGTGGAGAGCGGCAGCCGTCCCACGGCGCCGCCCCTGGAGCGATCGCGCGACGCCGCGCCGCGCGCCGCTGCGCCGCCGCGCGATCTGCCCGACGACGGCGACCTGCCCGACGACGGCGACTTGCCCGACGACGGCGATCTGCCGCTCGTCGACGAGGTCGATCTGCGCGAGCTCGTCCGCGGCGCCATGCGCGCGCCCCCCGCGGCTCCGCCGAGCCTGCTCCGCGGCGTGCAGCAGCGCATCCGCACGCGCTCTCGCGGGAAGTTCTACGGCGACGGCTGGAGCACCGCGCGCTCGCCGCGCTCGACGTACCTGATGACGAGCCTGTTCATGCTCGCCCTCATCGCCTTCGTCTTCCTCGTCCTGGTCCCCTGGAGCGGCGGCGCCCTCCCCTGAGCGGCGCTCACCCGCGTCGGAGACGGGCCCATCTCGACGTTTTCGGTGCTCGGCGTGCTGGAGCACGCCTGCGCGCCGAAAACGCCGATCTGGACCCGCTTCTGTGCGGGTGAACGCCGCTCGGCGACGCCGGCGGCACGGAGCCGCTGCGGAGATCGGACGCTCGAGGTCGGGGGTTATTGCGTCCAGCGGACGAGGACGCACGTGACGTTGTCGGGGCCGCCGTTCTCGTTCGCGCGCTCGATCAGCTTCGAGGTCGCGACCTGGATGTCCTGGTGGTCCGACAGGATCTGGGCCATCTCGTGGTCGCTCACCGGGCCGGAGAGGCCGTCGGAGCAGAGGACGTAAAGGTCGTTGAGCTGCGGCACCTCGAAGCGGGTGTCGACCTTGACCGTGTCCTTCATGCCGAGCGCGCGCACAATCACGTTCTTGTGCGGGAAGTTCGCGATCTCCTCCGGCGTGAGCCGCTTCATCTTGATGTAGTCGTTGAGCAGCGAGTGGTCCTCGGTGAGCATCTCGAGGCGGCCCTCGCGGAAGCGGTAGACCCGGCTGTCGCCGACGTGGGCGACGTAGACGCCGTCGTTCGCCGTGAAGATGCCGACGAACGTCGTCCCCATTCCCCGCTTCTTCGCCTCGCGCTGCGCCGTCTCGTAGATACGCAGGTTCGCGAGCTTGATGCCGGTGATCAGCCGGTTTTCCTCATAGCCCTTGGACCGGTCCATCTTGTAGGGCCAGGTGCGCTCCGGGTCGTCCTGCGTCTGCGCGAAGAAGTCCTGCATCGCGTCGACAGCCATCTTCGACGCGACCTCGCCCGACGCATGCCCCCCCATCCCATCGGCGACCATGAAGAGGCCGTACTCCACCATGATGCCGAAGTTGTCCTCGTTGTGGTTGCGCTTGCGCCCGACGTTCGTCTCGCCGGCCACCTCGATTCGAAACGTTTGGGACACGGATCACCCGATCGAAGGCCCCGCGCGAGGCGCGAGGCTGAATGAGAACCGCGAGCGCGCTAGACCGAGCCGCTCAAGCCCGATCCTGGAGGTTTGGTTGACGGAGTGTCAACCGGATCGCGCCCGAGCGCCGAGCTTATAGAATCCGCGCGCGGCCCCCCATCATTTTTCGCTTACTTGCGGTACTCTTCCGTGGCTTTGCCGCTTGAGCTCGGCGGCGGGAGCTCGGCCTCGGGCGCGGGCTTCTTCGCCGCGGCGGCCTTCGGATCCGGCGCGGCGCGGAGCAGGACCGCGACCTGCCGGTACTTGCCGCGGCTGAGCAGCAGCAGCGGCACCTTCTCGCCGACCGCGTGCGTGCGGATCGCGTCGGAGAGCGCCTCGGGGCTGGTGACGGGCACGCCGTCGACGGCGAGGATCATGTCGCTCGCGGCGCGATCGCCGCCCTGCAAGCGGGCCTCGTCCGCGGGGCTCTCGGGGTGGACGACGGTGACCCGGACCCCCTTCGCGACCGGCGAGGCCTCGCTCACCCCCTGGATCCCGAGCCACGCCGCGGGCTGGACCGCCGTCGCCGGCACCGCGCGAAGGAAGCCCCGGATCGCGCTGATCGGCGCGCCGTAGGCGACCGGCGTGCAGGGCTTGCCCTCGTTCGGGGCGCAGCCGCGGCCGAGGATCGCGACGACCCGGCCGTCCTCGTCGACGATCGGCGCGCCGAGATCGAGCGGCGAGACGCGCGACCCGAGCTCGATCGCGTTGTCGAGCTGCCTGTCGTCGCCGCCGATCAGCGTCTTGCGCGCCCGCAGCACGAGCGGGACGGGCGCGACCTTGCCGCGGGCCGCCGAGAACGAGCGGATCTGCGCGTCCGGGCGCACCGGATCGCGCGACGAGGCGGTGAGCCCCTCGGTCCACCGGCCTGTCTGCGGCACGAGCAGCGCGAGGTCCCACACCCGGTCGTGGTGGCCGAGCTTCACCCGCACGGTGGTCCCGTCGGCGAGGCGCGCCGACAGATCGTTGCCCGCGCCGAGCGGCGAGAGCGCCGTGAGGATGCGCCCGTCGCCCGCGAGCACCGCGCCGAGGCCGAGCACCTGCCCGCCCCGCTCGATGATCGCCACGCCGCGCGCGGCGCGCTCCTCGACGGGGCGCTCCGCCTTGTCCTTCTCGGCCGGGCCCCTCTTCGGCTCCGCGTCCGCGGGGGCCGCCCTGCGGTCCTTCCCGCCCACGTCGGCGCGCGCCGGGATCACCTTCCTGCGCGCCTTCGGGGCGGGCGGCGGGGCCTCGGCCTCCTGGGCCTCCTCGTCCAGCTCCTCCGCTTCCTGCGCGAGCGCCGCGGACGACGAGAGCGCGCCCGCGACGGACAGGGCAAGGGCGAACGCGAGGGACCGTCTCCATCGCTTCACAGGCGAGGTGTCAACGGGCGCGCTCGGTCCGGCATCTCCGGGCGCGAGTGCCTTCGCGAGCACAGACAGGCTTGTCTCATTCATAAGCGCGGCTCCTGAGGCGACTGCCGATTCTGCTGCGGCTGGGATCGTATTGCAAAAGGCAAAGGCCGGACCCGCCTGTACTGTGGGATCGGGCACCGGAAGCCGCCGGGGGGCGGGGCGAAGAAGAAATCCGGTCACGAACCCGGGGGACGCGGACACATGGCCGGCGATGAGGCAGCGATGGCAGCTGGGCTAGCGCTCGTGGGGGCGAGGGACGGCGCGCGGACCGAGGGCGACGCGCGGACCGAGGGCGACGCGCGGGCCGACGAGGCGCGGGCGATCGAGGGGCTGATCGGGGCAGGCGACTTCCGGGAAGCGCTGTCGCTGTGCGCCAGGGCGTACGCGATGCCGCTGGGCCGGCTGTGCATGGCGTTCACGGGATCGCAGGCCGAGAGCGAGGAGCTGGTGCAGGAGACGCTGCTCGCGGCGCTCGACGCGTTCCCCCAGTACCGCGCCGAGGGGAGCGTGCGGGCCTGGCTCTTCGGGATCGCGCGGCGCCTCTGCGGGCGTCACACGGAGATCAAGGCGCGGCGGGAGGCGCGGCTGCGCCTCGTGCACGACACCCGACCGCGACCCGACGCGAGCGAGATCGCGCTGGAGCGGGAGCGGGCCGAGCGCGCCCGCGCGGCCCTCGCGCGGCTCAAGCCGAGCGAGCGCGAGGCGGTGGTGCTGCGGTTCGAGGCGGGGCTCTCCTTCAAGGAGGTGTCCATCGCGTGCGGGATCGACGAGGCGACGGCGCGCAAGCGGGTCAGCCGCGCGCTCGGGCGGCTCAGGGCCGACCTGGGCGAGGAGTGAGGGCGATGAGCGCGACAGGAACGGGTTCGGCTGGGCTGTGCGGCGAGGTCGAGGAGCAGCTCGCGGAGGTGATCGACGGGACGGCGCGGCCGTCGCTGTACGAGCACATCGCCGGCTGCGACGCGTGCCGCGACCTCCGGCACGACGCGGCGCGGGCCGCGGAGGCCGCGGCGGCGGCGGGCGCTGATTTCCGGCCGGCGGACGACTTCGCGGAGGCGCTGCTCCGGCGGATCGAGGCCGCGCGCCCCTCGGAGGGCGCGACGAGCGGCGCCGTCCTCAGGGCGGTGCCGGAGGCGGGCCACCGCGAGGCGACGGACGACGCGCGCCGCGGCGAGGCGACCGCCGACGCGCGCCACGGAGAGGCGGCGGCCGATGCGCGCGACAGCGACGTGCGCGCTGGTGAGGCCATCGACGATGCACGCGACAGCGACGTGCGCGCTGGTGAGGCGACGGCCGACGCCCGCACCGGCGGNTGAGGCCATCGACGATGCACGCGACAGCGACGTGCGCGCTGG
>NZ_JEMA01001114.1 GCF_001589285.1 Sorangium cellulosum
GGGGCGGCGCGCCGCTCCGCGAGCGCGATCGCGAGCGGGATCGACATGCCCGCCATCAACGAGAGCTCGTTCGGATCGGCGAGCGAGCCGCGGTAGCGGACGCGGCCGTCGATCGTCGACGTACCGAGCGGCCCGGGGCGCTCGCACCGGTAGTTGCCGTCGGGGACGGGCGGGTCCTTGCGGCAGTCGAGGTTGGTGTCGCACGGGCGTCCATCCGGATCGAGCTCGCCTCTGCCCGCCCAGTCATCGGGCTCGGCGAGCATGCAGCCGTAGGGCTGGAACGCCTGCTTGATCGCGACCGCGGTGGTGAGGACGGCGCAGCCGACGAGCGTGATCGCGAGCGCGCGCAGCCCGCGCGGCGAGGCGGCGGCGAAGGCGACGGCGAGGAAGACGCCCGCGACGGTCGCGAGCTGCATGCCGCGCTCCTCGAGCGCGGCCGGGCGCTTGAGCGCGGTGGTCAGCGCCGCCCAGGCGAGGAACGCGATCGCATAGACGATCTGGGGGGCGAGCGCCGGCCTGAGCCGCCGCCACACGACGTCGAGGGCGACGCAGAGGAGGGTGAGCCCGAACGCCGCGTGCACGAGCGGAATCCCCGAGAGCTCGGGGATGAACTCCTGCGGCTTGATGATGACGAGCGCGCACAGCGCGCACACGACCCACGCTGCCATTGTGTGGCGCGCCGTGCGCCGCGCGCGGGCCGCCCGCGCCCCGCCCTCGTGACGGCCGCGGAGCGGCGCCCGGCGCAGGCGCGATGAGGCGCGGCGCGCATTCCCCCCTTCAGCGCGACGGATCTAGCACCGTGGGTCCGACCGGCACGCGGGAAGCGCGCCGGTGCGCGCGCGAGGAGCAGGCGCGAGGCGCGGCGGCGGGATCGGGGCTTGCTGTGCGCGGTGACGTCGACCCCGCTGTCGCGTCGATCACGTCAATCACGCCAATCACGTCGAGGAGGCTGGAAACCGCATGTGGTCTCGCTGTGTCCGGATTGCCCTTCTCTGCTCCGCGCTCGGGGTCCTCGTGGCGCTCTCGGGCTGCGGCGCGAGCGCGCCGCGGGTCGACTTCGAGGCGGAGCGCCGCGCCACGAGCGCCTATGCCGTCGGTCCGGGCGACGTGCTGGAGGTGCGCGCCTGGAAGAACGAGGCGCTGAGCCACCGCGTCACCGTGCGGCCCGACGGGTTCATCACGATCCCGCTCGTCGGCGACATCATGGCGTCGGGGCGCACCGTCATGGGGATCGCCGAGGAGATCGCGAATCAGGCGGCCAGGTTCTACCACGAGAAGCCGGTCGTGAGCGTGGAGGTGGCAGAGCTCCACAGCTACCGGGTCTACGTGATGGGCGAGGTGTCGCGTCCGGGCGAGTTCACGCCGAGGGCGCAGATCACCGTGCTCCAGGCGCTCGCCCTGGCGGGCGGGTTCACGCGCTTCGCCGATCCCGACGAGGTGGTGATCGTCCGGCGCGACGCGCACGGCGAGCGCCGGATTCCGTTCGTGTTCGAGGACGTCGTCGGCCAGGGCGACCTCCGCGGGGACCTGCCGCTGCAGACGAACGACACGGTGGTGGTGCCGTAGATCGGCGCCCGGCATTTTGGCATCCTGGGAGGATGCGCCCCGACGCCACGCTGCCGCTCCTCGCCGCGCTGGCGCTCGCGGTCGCGTGTGCCCCCTCCGGCCCGGGCAACGCGGCGCCTGCCGGCAAGGCCGCAGCGCCGCCTCCGGGCTCGCCGGCGCCCGCGGCCGGCGCGCCTCCTGCCCCGGGAGGCCCTGTGCCTACCAGCAGCGCCGCTGCCACGGCGGCACCGGCAGCGTCAGCGCGCGGCGCGCAGGTCGATGCCCCCTCCCCGGCCGCGCCCGAGCCGGCCCCCTCCATCACGGCCGACGAAGCCGAGGCGATCCTGTTCCCGGAGGACGCCGCCGCGCACCAGGCCGGCATCGACGCCTGCCGGCCCGGCCATGCCGGGGCCGCCGGCACGCCCTCGCCGGAACACGAGCGCGTCCGCTGTCTGCTCGCGCTCCGCTACCAGGGCGACGCGCAGGCCGCGGCGAGCGCTACCGCGCTCTTCGACGGGAACGGCAGCGTCGCCGGGCTGGAGCGGGAGCACCTGATGGACGGCGGCTACCGCGGCACGCTCCACCTCGTCCCGGAGCTGCCTGTGCGCGCGGAGCGCCGCCACCTCGAGTGGACGGCCGCGGCCATGGCCGACGTCGACGCTCTCGTCGCGGATCTCGCGGCCGCGGCCAGCTCACCCGTGCGCTATCGCCACCGCGCCCTCGCGCTGCGGTACTTCCGGTCCGTACGCGCGCGGACGCCCTCCGCCTACGCCACGGGCTGGACGGTCGCCTACAACCTGGCCGGCTCGCTCCACCGCTCCGCGGACGCGGTGCGGGAGACGCTCTTCCACGAGATCTTCCACCTGAACGACAGCGCGCACGGCGCGTGGTCGCAGGCAGCGCTCGCGCCGATCTACGACCGCATCGTCGCGCGCTGCGGGACGAGGATCTCGTGCCTCACGCCGTACGCGCCGAACGAGACGCTCGTGAAGGGGGGAACGTACTACGCGTTCCAGCCGGGCAACGGCGTGGGCGAGTACGCCGCCGAGCTCGCGATCCGCTACTACCGCGAGCAGCGGGCGGCGCTCCGCGGCGAGCGGCTCGGCGAGGCGCCGTTCAAGTGCGGCCCGCCGGAGAACGCGCGGGCGTTGTCGCTGCTCGCGGCCGAGTTCTTCGGGGGCGCGGATCGCGTGGCGCCCTGCCACGACGGCGCGCCTTCAGCCCCTCGGCCTCGGCCGGGCGCGGCGCGTTGACACGCCGCCACGGTCCGTGGCCCCCGCCCGCCCCCCTAACCGAGGCGCTCCCGGATCCACCCCGCGATCAGCTCCGCCGCCGCCTGCCGGTGCCCGTGCAGGAAATGCGTCGCGCCACGCAGCTCCACATAGCTCCTGTCCGGCGCCGCGCTCGCCTCGAAGATCTCCCGCGCTTGCCGCCCCCGGATCTCCGTGTCCGCCGTCGCGTGCACGACAAGCGTCGGGATCGTCACCGCGCGCAGGCTGTCCGCGAGC
This sequence comes from Sorangium cellulosum, assembly GCF_001589285.1. Classification (GTDB taxonomy): domain Bacteria; phylum Myxococcota_A; class Polyangia; order Polyangiales; family Polyangiaceae; genus Sorangium; species Sorangium cellulosum_G. Next base: position 3,054 of record NZ_JEMA01001114.1, read on the forward strand.
CGCGCCCTCGACGACAGGCTCGACCACGTGGACAGCCACGCTCGCGCGGTCAGCGTCCGCGCCACGCCGCCGTATCCATGGTTCGCCAGAAACGGATCCGGCGACGCGAAGATCGACCCCATCGCGCGATCATCCGGCTCGATGGTCAGATCCAGGTACGCCGGGTCTGCCACCGTCCTGTACACCGTCAGGTACCTGCCGAGCGCGCTCCGCCGCCGCAGCCGGTTCCAGTCGGGATGGCGCGCCTCCATCCCCTCCATCGCCCTCTCCGCCTCGGCCTGCGCCTCGAGCGCCGCCCGCGCGATCGCGTCGATGCGGGCGACCCGCGCCCGCTGCGCCGCTCGATAGCGCGCGAGCCACGCGCGGTCGTACCTGCACGGCTCCGGCCAAGGCCGCCAGCCGTTGTCCGGCGCGTACATGTCGAGCGACGGATCGACAGACAGGGGATCTGCCTCCTCCACCACCGAAGGATCGATCGCCTGCTCCAGGAACACCCCCTGTCCCGGGTGCGCCGCCAGCGCGATGAACGCGTCGCCCAGCCTTCGCCCCTCGGCCGCCGCGCCCGCCTCCGCCAGCGCGAGCAGCGAGCCGCCCCCCGAGTTGCCGAGCAGCACAACGGACTCCGCGCCCCGCGCCCGCGCCGCCTCCACCGCCGTCTCGACGTCGAGCGCCGCCTTCTCGTGCAGACAGTCGGTGTCGTTGTTCACGTAGCGCGTCGCGAACCCCAGCGCCGCGATCCCGCGCGCCGCGAGCAGCGGGCAAAGGTAATGGACCGAGAAATCCGCCCGCGGGTGCGCGAGCACCGCCGCCACCTTGAGCCGGCCGCCCGGCGGCGTCCAGAGCAGGCCCCGCACCAGCGCGCCGTCGCTCCCCACGGCCACGACCGGCTCCCGCCCGAGCGAGACGGCCGGATCGTCCTCGGGCGAGGGCCAGTATCCGGCGGACGCCGGGCGGCGCCCGTGCCCCAGCATCGCGTCGATCGGCGGCGCGCTCATCACTGCACCTGGGGCCGGTGGACGATCACGGGCCGCCGCAGCTCGAGCGGCGGCATGGGATCGAGCAACGCGCGCTCCGCGTCCTCCACCTCCTCGGCCGAGAAGGCCCGGAGCGTCTGACAGAACTCGACCATGATGCCGTTGGGATCCATCGTGTAGATCGACCGGCAGAACTCGTGATCCATCTCGGTCACCTCCATGCCGTGCGAGAGCCACCGCGCGAGCATCTGGCCGTAAAACTCGACCGTCGGCGCGTCGAAGGCCAGATGGTTCATCCACACCGGCAGCCCCAGCCCTGTCGAGAGGTCCGTCCTGAAGCGCCCCTCCAGCGTCGCTTCATGTGGATCCCAGAACGCCAGGAGCGGACCATCCGACCCGCTCGTCCGATAAAAGGCGTGCCTCGCCCAGCCCCCATCGCGGCTGCCCTCGTACGGAACGGCGATGACCTTGACGAGACGGAACCCCATGACCTGGGTATAGAAGCGGTGTGTGGCGGCCATATCCCCGGTCGCCAGCGCGATATGATGCACCCCCATCGTACCCCCCGTGTGTGCGCGAGGAGCATGTCAGAGCGGGCATGCTCGTTCAAGGTGAACGCCGTCCGAGGATCGTGGGTCGTCGATCGGAGCCCACGAGTCACGGCCGCGATCGTCCGCAGCGCGACAAGACCGCTTCGTTCCGAACGGCGAGAGGCCTCGCCGGGTTCGCGCCATGGCCGATCGCGCGATCGTGGCTGACACGACGCCGGCCGGCGCTGCCCCGACGCGCCCCGGGCCAGCTCGCGTCGTGGCGCACGCAGCTCCTCGGGCGCGTGCGCTATCCTCCGCGCACGCCATGTTCGACGGCGACGTCGTCTTTGCATCGATCCCCGCGGCCCTCATCGCCTTCGGCTGCTCGCGCGGCGTGCCGCGCGACGATCTCCTCCGCGCCGCTGGAATCGCGCCCGAGGCGCTCGACGCGCCCGATGAGCTCGTGCCGTATGGGTCGCTCTTCTCGCTGTGGGAGCTCCTGCTCCAGCGCTTCCCTGGCGAGCCGCTCGGGCTCCAGTACGCGCGCTGGATCCCGGTGTCGGTCGTAGGCATCGTCGGGCACGTACTCCGCCACAGCGAGACATTGCGGCAGGGGGTCGCCGCCTACGGCCGCTTCTGCCGCCTCATGGACCCGTACCTCCGCATCACGCTCGAGGAGCACGGCGAGGTCGTCCACCTCGCGCTCGAGCACGAGCCGCGCGTCGTCGCCCTGGCCGAGCCGATCGAGCTGATGATCGCGGCGCTCGCGCGCTTCATTGCGCTCTACCTCGACGGCTCCGCGCGGCCGATCGAGGCCATGTTCCGCCACCCTCGCCGGCACCCGCCGTCGCTCTACGAGGAGGCGCTCTGCGCCCCGGCGCGCTTCGAGGCGGGCGCCGCGGGCCTCGTCTACGACGCGCGCGTGCTGGACGCGCCGGTCGTCGGCGCGGATCCCCTGGTCCGCGATTACCTCGTCCGCCAGGCCGAGCACCTGCTCGCCACGCGCGCGGCGCCGGCCAGCGCCGCGCCCCTGGCGAGCACGGCGCCGCTCGACGCGCGCGTGCGCGCCCGCATCGACGAGCGGCTCGACCGCGGCGACGCGGACCAGGAGGGGATCGCGCGCTCGCTGGGCATGAGCACGCGCTCGCTCCAGCGCGCCCTCAGGGACCTCGGCACCTCGTTCACGGCGCAGCTCGACGAGGTCCGGCGGCGCAAGGCGCTCGACCTCGTCTGCCGGCGCGATCTCGCGCTCCAGGAGATCGCCTTCCTGCTCGGCTACGGCGAGCCGCGCCACTTCTACCGCAGCTTCCGCCGCTGGACCGGCACGACGCCGGGCGAGTACCGGCGCACCTGCGCCCGCTAGCGCCGCGCCGTCCAACCATGAGGGAACCGCTGCGTTCCGGCGCTCTCGCCAGGGGCAAGCGGCGGTGGATCGCGCCGCATCGAAGGCCATGGCCCGAACGCAGGCCCGACCGGCGGCGCACGACGGCCGGGTCGCCGCTGGCCTCCATCGGCCAGCGGCGCGTCCGGACGTGACGTCCTGCGAGAGCCCCGCAGGAGCGAACGGCGTGAGGGCCGTGGCAGCTCTCGCATGAATACGGGATGAACGCAGCGCTGCTGCCGAGCAACGAAGGCGACACGACCGAATGCACTGGACGTCGTGGTTCGAGTCCCAGGGGGCGCCTCTGCGCCTCGTCCGTCCTGGCCATCACAGCCCTTGCCTCCCTCACCGCGTGCGACCCCATCGACGGCGGCGGCGCAGCAGGCACGGCCGCCGGCGGCGGCTCTCCAGGGGAGAGCACCGGCGATACCGCAGCGGGCGCGGGAGCATCGTCGAGCGGCCACGGCGATGCCACCGGCTCCGGCGGCCACGGCGGCGGCTCGATGGGGGGCGGAGGGCCGCACGGCACGTGTGTGCCGGGGTCGATCGTCGCCTGCTACACCGGTCCCGCCGGAACCAGCGGCGTGGGGCGCTGCGCTCCTGGGACGCAGACCTGCCGTCCGGACGGCTTCGGCTATGGCGCGTGCACAGGCGAGGTGACGCCCGCACCGGAGCGCTGCGCCACGCCCGAGGACGAGAGCTGCGATGGCGAGCCCCACTGCCCTCAGCCGCCGCCGTGGGCGCGGGGGTTCGGCGCCGCTGCGAACGACGCGGGCTCTTCCATCGCGAGCGACGCGGCCGGCAACTACTATGTCTCGGGCACGTTCAGCGGAACCGTCGACTTCGGTACCGGCCTTCTGACCAGCGCCGGACAGTCGGACATCTTCTTTCTCAAGCTCGATCCTTCGGGCTCGGTGCTCTGGAGCATGCGCATCGGGGCCGCTGGCCCCGACCGCAGCGGCGCCGTGACCGTGGACGGGAGCGGCAACGTTTTTCTCACCGGACTGTACAACGGCAGCCCCGAGCTGGACGGGTGCCTCCTCCCCTATACGGACGGGTCCTACTTCGTGGCCGAGTTCGATCCAGACGGCAACCCTGTCTGGAGCGATAGCGGCCATGACGCCACGGACTGGGCGTCCATCGAGCAAATCGCCATCGATGCTCGTGGGAACATGTACCTCGCCCTTATCCGGTACGAGTCCGCCGTCCTCGCGAAGCTCGACGCCTCGAGCAAGGCCCTCCTCTGGACGCAGAGGATCCCCGCAGACCTCGCCCGGGGCGCGCGGCTCGCGCTCGACAGCGCCGGCAACCCTGTGATCGCGGCGACCGAGAGCTCGAGCTCTTACAATCCGCGCACGTTTCTCGTCTCCAAGTACGCTCCGACAGGCGATGTGCTCTGGTAGCGAACATTCCTGTCCAGCGCGCGCGACGGGGACTCGACGGCGCACGCGGTGGCGATCAACGAGGCGGACGAGATCTTCGTGACGGGCACAACGGATGGCACCATCGATTTCGGCGGCGGGACCCTCCCCGGCGGCCACGTCCTCGTCAAGCTGGACGCCGCAGGCGAGTACATCTTCAGCCGCTCGATCCGCTTCGGCCACAGGATCGTGATCGACCCTGCAGGCGACCTGGTGGTCGCCGGACGCGGCCTCGCGACGCTCGACGCGAGCGGGACGGAGCTCTGGTCGATCAACTTCGATGCCGATGTACAGGATGTCTCCTTGTCCCCGACCGGCACGATCGCTGTCACCGGCGGCGCGAGGGGCCCGGTGGACTTCTGGAGCGGCCCGATAGCCTTTGGCGGAGGGTCTTCCGACGCCTACGTCGCCACCTTCAACCCACCGGCGTGCCCGGCTCCGTCGTCGCGTGTTACACCGGCCCCGACGGGACCCGGGGCGTCGGCCGCTGCGCTCCCGGTACGCAGACGTGTCTCCCCGACGGTGCCGGGTATGGTCCCTGCGTCGGCGAGGTGACGCCCACGGTGGAGGTGTGCGCAACGCCGGAGGATGAGGGCTGCGACGGCGACACCGATTGTGCTCCGCGGCCGCCGTGGTCGCGGGGATATGGCGGCACCGGCGCCGACGAGGGCGCTTCGATCGCGAGCGACCCCGCCGGCAACTACTACGTCATCGGCACCTTCGAAGGTACCATCGATTTCGGCGCAGGCCCTCTGACCAGCGCTGGCGGGCGGGACATCTTCCTGCTCAAGCTCGATCCCGCGGGCGCGTTGCTCTGGAGCAAGCGATTCGGCGTCATCTTCGACGAGGTCGGCCGCGCCGTGGCCGTCGATGGAAGCGGCAACGTCTTGCTTGCCGGCACCCACCTCACCAGCGAGACGGTGGCAACGAGCTTCGGCGGCTGCGGGATCGTGACCCCTTACCAAGGCGAAGGGGTCTTCGTCGCCAAGCTCGACCCCGAGGGGAATCACATCTGGAGTCGGGGTTCGGTCTCGCCAGACGCCGCGCAGTTGGAGCGACCTTTCAAGCAACTCGTCGTCGACGCGCTCGGCGACGCCTATGTGACTTTCACCGTGACCGGCAGGTTCGAGACCACGCCCTCCCTGGCGAAGCTGGACGCGGCCACGGGAGACATCCTCTGGAGTCAACCGCTCGCGGCGGCGATCCCGGCCCACGCGGATCACGAGCAGCAAAAAGATGAGGTGCTCCTCGCGATCGACAGCGCCGGCGACGTGGTCACGACGAGCGCGTCCATCGTCCCCGTCTCGAACTGCCCCTGCGTGCATCAGCTCACCGTCCAGAAGCTCACCACGACCGGCGACGTGCTCTGGAGCCGCCAGTTCAGCCCCTCGATCTCGGCTCCGCCCGCGGCCGGTATCGGCGCGTCGGCCTGGGCGATGGCGGTCAACGCCGCGGACGAGATCCGGCGGCGCCACTACGAGGCGAGCATCTCGGTCTTCGGGCTTCCGCACGGCGAGCACGTCCTGACCGTCACGGCGTCCGACGTCACGGGCGCCAGCGCCTCCGCTCAGCGCACGGTGTTCATCGACGCTCCGCCTACCGTCCAGATCCTGGCGCCGAGGCACGAGACGGTCGCCCATCCGACGCTCCGGGTCGCCACGGCCTGCGTCGACGATCACCCGGAGGACTGCACGGTCCGGGTCATGGCTGACATCCACGGCAGCTCGCTGGATTCGGTCGAGATCGCGCGGGGCACGTCGGCCGTCGACACCGTGGTCGACCTCAGCGCGTTCGACGGCAAGACCTTCAACCTGCGATTCACCGTGCTCGACACCTGGGCCAGCTCGTTCCTCCAGGGAGCCACGGTCCACGTCGAAGGCAGCCCGCTGCTCACAGCGGTCGATGACGCGCCCGGCCGGATCCTCGACTTCGATGCGTCGCGCATCCTGTTCATCAACGCGGAGACGGAGTTCGCCGTGCTCGATCGGGCGACCCGGACCATCACGCGGCTCATGACGGTGCCCTATCCGTACTGGCTCAACGCCTCGTCGAGAGCGCTCCTCACCCGCACCGGCGCCGTGATGGAGGTGCCGGGAGTGCCCAGCGCGGGCGTCCGGACCGCCGTGTACGAGTGGCGAGACGGCGCGCTGCTGAGGCTGGCGGCTCAGGGCCGGATCGCGTTCGTGAGCGGCGATTACTTGGCTTATTCGGGGAGCGGCACCTACCTGCGCAACCTCGCGTCGGGCACCGACGAGCTCGTGCTCAGCGCCACGCTGGATCCGGTGAGCTTCGATGTTGCCGAGAGCGGGCTCCTCACCTATGTGGATGGCCGCTCGCTCTACACGCACATGGCTGGAGTAAGCACGCTGCTGCTGAGGAGCGGGGATGAGATCACGCGCCCCGTGACGGACGGGCTCAACGTGGTCTTCACGAAGAGGGTCGATCGCAACGTGTATCAGACCCTCCTGGCCACGCCGTCCGGGGAGCTGCCGCTCGGCGTCGCTCCGGTCGCGCAACCCGCAGGCACCGATACAGGTGCCTACCAGCTCCACGGCGGCTACATCGCTTTCCTCCGGGGCGCGTACCGCTCGGAGCAGGTCTGGTTGAGGACCCCGACCGGCGAGCAGCACCAGATCAGCTTCTTCGCCGCCGCCAGCCGGCTCGACGACCCACCTGGGCGCCTCGGCCACGACGGCATCAGCGACGCCGGCGAGGTGATGTTCCTCAACCCGCCGAAACGCTACCTGGGCGCCCCGGGAGCCGCTCCGCGCGAGATCAGCTCGCAGCTTGGACACGCGCGCTGGTTCCAGGGCGCCTGGTACGTGGTCATGGGGAACACGCTGTTCCGCGTCGACGATGGGTCGAGCGGGACAGGCGGCGAGGGCGGATCTGGTGGCGGCGCAGGCGGCACGGGCTCCTTCACCGACGACGGCGGCATGACCTCCTTCGCCGGCAATGGCGACGCAGTCCGGGTGGGCTCCTTCGCCGGCGCGTCCTCCACAGAGACGGGCGGAGGCGCGCGCATCGACGTGTCGAGCACGGGGATCGGCGGCGCGGGCTCGGGTGTGTCGACCTCTGCCACGGTGGGCTCGTCCGAGCGTCCGGTCGGCGAGCCGCCGATGTCCGGCGGGTGCGCTGTAGCGGCACGCTAGCCCGGGCTCGACCGAGCGCTGGAGGCCGTCGTTCTCGCCACACTCGCTCTCGCCATGGCGGCACGGGCGAGAGGTGACCGTCGACGTCCGAGGTGCGCCGGCGGTCGACCCTGATCGCGTGAGACAGGGGCCCGCGCGTCAGGGCAAGTCGATCATCGAGCGGCGGCGCGCCCCGCGCTGATCTCACGCCGCGGCTCGCCCTCGCACGACCGATGCTGTCGACACACGGGTTCTCCCGGAGTTACGTGATTGGACCAGAGCCCGTTTCGCTATCTGCGTGTCCTTGACGCGCAGCCGAAATGGCTGCTCGCAGCTTGCCAGTCCGCGTGGCGCGCAGTAGCTCCAGATTCGTCTACAATGCGTTGCGTCACCCCAGGCGGAGGACCCTGGAGGCGCTGATCATGGAACGGCAGACCGAAGGCAAGGCAACTTCCCCCCGTTCGCCCAGCAGCTCCTTGGGCGGCCCCGCCACCCCGCAAGCCGGGCCTGGCGCGATCCGTCGCAACGTTGGCGCCCGGCGCCGCTGCCGCGGCGCCGCGCCGTGGCCATCGTTGCGTTGCTCCCGGTGAGGCGCCGCGCGCCGCCGGGGGCGAGCTCCTCCCGAGGTACGCCATGAGCCACCTTCCCCGAGGCCCGCAGGGCCGACTTCGCACGACCTACCAGTTCCTCACGCGTCCGCTCGAGCTCCTGTTCCGGTGCGCCGACACCTACGGCGATGTCTTCAACATGCCGATGTACAACGGCGACGTCGTGATCGCCGGCAGCGCCGCGTCGGTGCAGGACGTGATGACGGCGCCGCCGGAGACGTTCGTCCCCTACGCCGTCAAATCGATCGCCCCCCTCCTCGGGGAGCACTCGCTCCTCGTGCTGTCGGGCGAGCGCCACAGGCGCGAGCGGAAGCTGCTGACGCCGCCGTTCCACGGCGATCGCATGCGCGCCTACGCGGCGATCATGGCCGACACCGCCGCCCGCCGCTTCGCCGAGGCGGCGCGCGCGCCCCGCGCCGTCGCCCAGGAGATCACGCAGGCGATCTCGCTCGACGTCATCATCCGCGCCGTCTTCGGCGTCGAGGAGCCGCATCGCACGCGCGCGTTCGCCCGCGCGGTCGTCGCCATGGGCGACGCGGTGACCCCGGCGCTCGCCTTCCTGCCGCTCCTGCAGCGCGAGCTCGGCGGCTTCGGCCCCTACGCGCGCTTCCGCCGGCGCGTCGAGGCCCTGGAGGCCCTCTTCCGCGACCAGATCGAGCGGGCGCGCGCGGCGCCGGGCGACGACATCCTGAGCCTCCTGGTCTCGGCCCGCTACGACGACGGGTCGGTCATGAGCGACCGGGCCATCTTCGACCAGCTCCGGACCCTGCTGTTCGCCGGCCACGAGACCACCGCGCTCGCCCTCGCCTGGGCCCTGGATCACGTGCACCGCCACCCCGGCGTCCTCGCGCGGCTGCGCGACGAGATCGACGCCCTCGGCCCGGAGCCCGACCCGGAGCGCCTCGCCGCGCTGCCCTACCTGGACGCTGTGTGCAAGGAGGCGCTGCGCCTGTACCCGATCGCGACCGAGGTCCCGCGCCTCGTGGCGCGGCCGTTCCGCCTCGGCGAGCACGAGCTCCAGCCGGGGACGGGCGTCGCGCCCTGCATCCTTCTCGTGCACCACCGCCCGGAGCTCTACCCCGAGCCGTCCCGGTTCAGGCCCGAGCGCTTCCTGGAGCGCAAGTTCTCTCCGTTCGAGTACCTGCCGTTCGGCGGCGGCAACCGCCGCTGCATCGGCGCGGCCTTCGCGATGTTCGAGATGAAGATCGTGCTCGGCGTGGCGCTCTCGGCGTGGCAGTTCCAGCTGCTCGACCAAAGGCCGCCCCGCCCCGTGCGGCGCAACGTCACGCTGGGCCCCGCGGGTGGCGTCCCTGTCGCCCTGCGCGCCCGCGACAGCGGCGCCCTCCGCGCCGCGTGACGCTGGCCACGCCTCCTGTGCAGGAGCGCACACGAGGCGTCCCTTCGTCGACGCCGACAAGCCCAGCAACCGCGACTACGTCGCGCTTCGCCATCGCGCTCGTCACCGCCGACCCGTGGCGGCCCTGGCCGGGAGCCAGCCAGCCGCCCGCGGCGGCGATCCCCGGCGCCCGCTTTGCCGGAGCACAAAAAACAGAGCGCCCATTCGACGGCGGGGGGGGAAGCCGTCACGGGCGCTCTGCCATCCCTATCTTAGCAGGACACGGGCCAGGGTCTTTCTCTAGTCACTTCGCTGAGTTACCCGTCAGGATTCCCCCGAGGCTTTCGTTTCTGAGATCGCTGCGTTGCAGACCTGACGGCCGATCAGCCCCTGAAGGGCCGGGCGAGGCAGCGCGCGCCGGGGCCGGCGTCAGGGCGCGGATGGGCCGCGCTCGGCGCTCGTCGCGTAGGCGATGCCGGACTGGAGCGTCCCGCGCATCACGATGTTGCCCCACGGGACATCCAGCTTCACCAGGGTCCTGGCCACCTCGGGGCGAAGGCCGGTGAGGACGACCCGGGCACCGAGGAGCGCGACCGCCTTCGCCGCGTGGACGAGGACCGACGCGACATGCGAGTCGATGAGGCTCACGCCCGTGACATCGAGGATCGCCACGCTCGCCTGGGTCCGGCTGAGGCCGTCCAGCAGCGTGGAGAGCACCTGGTCCGCGCGCTGCGCGTCGACGATCCCGACGAGCGGCATCACCACGACCTTGTCGGGTTCTCCCCTCGAGATAGCCGTTCACGGCCGCCATGACGCGCGGCACGTCGTCCGGATGGAGCAGCTTCACCCATCCGGCGACGTTCGGCTCGAGCTCGCCCGCAGCGTACCCGAGCGACTCGCACAGCGCTTGCTCGACGTCGAGCCGCGACCACGCCGTGTTCACTGCCCGGACGCGCCCATCATGGTCCAGCATGGCAGCCGGCTCCCTGATCGAGCTCAGGAGTGCTTCCGATGAGACGACGAACATGGGGCCCCTCTCGTGTCGTGAGGCGCCCTGCCGGGCGACTCCTTCACGGCTCGTATATCAAGGTTTGCATGGCCCCTGGGCAACGATCCGTTGGCCTTCAACTCAGCATATCGATGAGCCTGTATGTCCGTCGGGCCCTGCGCGCCGTCCTGGCTTGAATCCGAGAACGCGGGGGACTCCGGCGTTCTGGTCGGTGCCTCCCTGAGGGTCGCCGTTGCTCCATGTCAGAGGATTCGACCGGAGGTCGCGCTGAGGGACAGGACGTCGGGACGGGCGCCGCGCTCAGCCGTGGGTGGCGATCTCGTCATAGCCGCGGCCGCTGAACTGAAGAAGGCAGATGCCATGGCCGAAGGGGTCGGCCAGGCGGAGCATGCGTCCCCACGCGGCCACCTCGATGTCGGCCTCGGGGACCGCTCCGGCCTCCTGTGCGCGGCGCGCGGCGGCCTCGAGATCGTCGACCACGAAGTCGAGGTGGACCGGCGTCCAGTGGCGCCGGTAGTCGCGCGGGGACGCGCCGGCGGCGGGCGCGCTGCCAGCCGGCTTCACCAGGAGGTAGATCGGCGCCGCCGCGCCGAGGAGCTCGACGAAGGCGTCGCCGAAGCGCCGCCCGACGCGGAGGCCGAACGCTCGCGTATAGAACGCGAGAGCAGGGTCGAGCGCCGGAACATCGATGTTGACGAGCAGATCGGACATGCGCCCAGCCTAGCCGCGGAGCGCGTCACCCCACAACGCGCGCGCGAGGGGCGCGCGGACGCGACGAGGAGGCATGAACCGAAGGGGCCGTTGCGCTCAGACCACCCTCACGCTCCGGGCCGCGCCGTCCCCGCGCCGCGCCAGGAGCATCTTCGCCGCCGGCCGTACCACCTCGGCGATCGCGCGCGCGGCCGCATCGGCGCGCGCCGCGGCCCCGAACCGCCCGTGCGCCGCGAGCGCTGCGCCCTCCACGCGGTCGTCCTGCCCCCCGTTCACGATCTCCCACGCGTCCGCGCGCTCGAGCCCGGCGAACACCTCCTCCACCGCCGCGCGCACGCGCTCGCCGCCCACGCGGATCGCCCACGCCGCCGTGCGCCACGCGAGCTCCGCGTGGCGCGCCTCGTCCGCGGCGATGATCGCGAGCGCGCTCCGGACCGCCGGGTCCTCCGCGGCGCCGAGCTCCTCGGCCGCGATCACCGCCGCGAGGGTCTCGCCGATGCAGCCCTCCCTCGCGGCGCGCGCCGCGATCGACGCGAGGTCCGCCTCGACCTCCACCCGCCCCTCGAACGGAAACGCGCCGGGGGCGATCGCCTCGCCCGCGTACGCGCTCGCGAGCGCGAAGCAGAGGCGCGCGTGGCGGGCCTCGTCGAGCGCCGCGCGGTGCGCCTCCTCCACGAGGCCGGCCGGGGCGCCCGCGGCGAGCAGCTCGAGGGCGAAGCGGCCGAACGAGGCCACGGACGCGTGCTCGAAGAGCGCGTCGCGCGTCCACGCCGCGGCCAGCGCCTCCCGCAGATCGGCGGACAGGTGATCGATCCGCGGGGCCATGGCGTCGGCCGCGCCCCACCCGGCGTCGCGGCGGGCGCGCACGGAGGCCGCCGTCCGCGCCACCTCGTCGACGAGGTACGGGCGCCCCTCGCACATCGGGATGACGTAGGCCTCATAGCAGCACTCGCCGTCCTTCAAGGTCCCGTCGCTCCTGACGGAGTGAGACGCGAAGTGCGTTTGATTGAGGATCTCCTGTCCTTCCGACCGCGAAGGGCACGCGAGCGGCTCGCCCCCGCCGCCACCTGCGCCGCCGGCACCGCCGCCTGCGCCGCCCGCGTCGTCCTGCGGCCACGCGAAGCAGGCCACCGTGGAGACGGGCTCGGGATCCTCGGGACAGCTACTGTACGCGCTGACGCAGCCGGCAGCGGCGCCCGCGGCGGGGAGCGCGAGCAGGGCGAAGAGGCGATGGGCGAGCGTCAGGCGAAAGGCGTGTGCGGTGTTCATCGGGGACCTCGTCGGCAAGGGAATCGGACGGCGCGCACCCCCTGCACGAAGAATGCCCCTCGCGCATCCAGGCCGAACGCGCGCCCCGCGCGCGGGCAGGGCATGATCCGTCGGTCATGGCCGGCGCGGGCGCCCCGGAGACAGGCGCCCGCGTGAGGAGCAACGCGCAAGACGGGTGAGTCTTACCAGGCCGCCTGGCGCAACATGGCAGTCGTCTTCAAGAGGCTAGCGACCTCGTCACTCATAGCCCGAGCGGCAGCGCGAGCTGCACGAAGCCGCCGCCCGGGCCGACGCCCGCCGTGACCCGGGGGCCGGCGGCGGCGGGCTCTGCGCGCACGTCCACGAGCCAGGGCAGCCCGCTCTGATCGCCCGCGCCGGCGAGCCCCACGAGCCCCTCCGGCGCCCCGCTTGCGCCGGAGGTCCCTGCGCCGCGCGCGGCGCCCCCCATCGCCACGGCTAGCCCGCCACGCGCGCCGCCCGATCCGCGGCGGGCGCAGCGCCGTCCGGCCCGCGCCCCTCAGGGAAGGACGCGCGTCGCCCGGGCCGCCGCGAGCTCCGCGCCGCCGGCNCCCCTCAGGGAAGGACGCGCGTCGCCCGGGCCGCCGCGAGCTCCGCGCCGCCGGCCCACGGCGCCTGCCGGTCGCCCAGCGAGGCGCGCACCCGCGCGACGTCGACCTCCGTGATCGCGGGCGCGCTGTTCCCCCAGCTCGATCGGACGTAGGTGAGCACCAGCGCGATCTCCTCGTCCGAGAGCGTCACGCCGAGGTTGGGCATCACGTCGTTGTAGACAACGCCGTTCACCTCCATCGGGCCGGTCGCGCCGAGCAGCAGGAGCCGGATCGGGGTCTCCGCGTCGTCGAGCAGCCACGACGTGCCGACGAGGGGCGGATAGCGGCCGGGCTTCCCCTCCCCCCTCGCCTGGTGACAGCTGGTGCACGAGCGGTAATAGATCTTGCCGCCCTGGGCGAGGTCATCGGCCGTGGCGCCGGAGCCCAGGCCGCCGCCCGGCGGCAGCGCGCGGCCCTCCAGCTTGCGCAGGACCATCCACGGCAGCGCGAGCACGCCGAAGGCCACGATCAGCAAGATCACCACGACGTGCGCCGTGTTCTGCTCTCCCCCTCGGGCGTCGTCGCGCTTGCTCGCTGTACCCACGCGGCACTCCTCCGCCGCAGATGAAGCGCACGCGATCCCCGCCGTCAAGGACCCATCCGTCGGCCGCCGTGGACCCGGGCGCCGCGCCCCGGAAAGCCGGTCCCCGATCGACGCCGGCGCGCTCGGCGGGCCGGGCGAGCCGGCGGGATGTCGCCGGCGCGGCGGCGCCCCTCGCCTCCGACGACGCGC
>NZ_JEMA01001115.1 GCF_001589285.1 Sorangium cellulosum
CCCTGGCGCCGTGGAGAGCGGGCGCCGCGGCGACGCGAGCGCGCGGCCGCCGTCGGCGGCCCCGTCCACCGCCGAGTCGCGGCGGATCCGCAGCACGCGCGCGGCGCGCTCGGCCAGGTGCTGCGCGTGCGGGGGCGCGAACGGGGCGAGCTCGGCGGCGAGCTCGGCGATGTTGCCGAAACGATCGGCGGGGCTCTTCTGCAAGCAGCGCTGGACCGCCCAATCGAGCCGAGCGGGCACGTCGGCGCGCAGGGCGACGCTCCGCGGCGGCCCCTCCAGGATGCGGTCGTAGATCTCCATCACGGAGTCGCCCCGGAAGGGAACGGCGCCCGTGAGGAGCTGGTAGAGGATGGCGCCCATCGACCAGACGTCGGCGCGCGCGTCGACGTTCTTCGAGGAGACCATCTGTTCGGGCGCCATGTAGAGCGGCGAGCCCAGCATCGCCGCGCTCTCGGTCATGTCGTGCTCCTTGGGCGCCGTGGTCTCGGCCCCGAGGGCCATCTTGGAGATGCCGAAGTCGATGACCTTGATGAGCGGGCTTCCGTCGGCCCGATGGCTCAGGAACAGGTTGCCCGGCTTCAGGTCGCGATGGATGATGCCCAGCGCGTGCGCCTCCGCGAGCGCCTCGCACGCCTGAAGCAGGTAGTCGCAGGCGAGCTCGNAAGCAGGTAGTCGCAGGCGAGCTCGACAGGCAGCGGCCCGCGGTCGCGCAGGAGGGCCTTCAGGTCGGTGCCCTCGAGGTACTCCATCACGAGGTACGGCTCGCCGCGCGCGAGCGTGCCGACGTCGTACACGCGCGTCACGTGCTCGCTCCGGATGCGCGCCGCGGCCTGTCCCTCGCGCAGGAAGCGCGCCACGAGATCCGCCCGCTCGCGCGCCTGCGGCAACAGGAACTTGATGGCCACCCGCTCGCCGAGCAGGAGATGGCGGGCGGCGACGACCACGCCCATCCCGCCCTCCCCGAGGACGCGCTCGACCTCGTATTTCTCCGCGAGGACGTCCCCCACGCTCACCGGTGCGACCATGCACGCCCTCGCTCTGGCTCCTCGCTAGTATCAAAACAGGGAGTGCGCCACAACGCGAGCTTTCCTGGAAAGGAAGCCGGAAAGCCGAGTTGCGCCCGCCGCTCCGCGGAGCGCCTCGCGCGGGCTCGCCGGACGGCAGCGCGGCGACACAGCGGCAACGGCGCGGCTCGCAGCGACGCGGCGAGCCGTTCGGGTTCGCCAGGGGCGCCCAGCGCCTGTATATGCATGCCGCAATTTCACCATGACCACCGAGCCGACCGATCCCCTCGTCCTCGCGCGCGAGCTCCTCGAGCAGCGGCAAACCTCCGAACCGACCGACGCGACGGCCATGACGCTGGCCACGGCGGACGCGTCGGGGCGCCCCTCGGCGCGGATGGTGCTGCTGAAGGGCATCGACGATCGCGGGTTCGTGTTCTTCACCAACCACGCGAGCCGCAAGGCGATGGATCTCGAGGCGAACCCGTTCGCCGCGCTGTGCATCCACTGGGCGAGGGCGGCGGAGCAGATCCGGGTGGAGGGCCGCGTGGAGCGGATCAGCGACGCGGAGTCGGACGCGTATTTCGCGACCCGCCCCCGCGGCAGCCAGATCGGCGCGTGGGCGTCGCGGCAGAGCGCGCCGCTGCCCTCGCGCGAGCGGCTCATCGAGCGCGTGCGCGAGATCGAGGCCCGCTTCGAGGGGCAGCTGGTGCCCCGGCCGGCGTTCTGGGGCGGCTACCGGGTCGTGCCGGAGCGCATCGAGATCTGGCGCGGCCAGGAGAGCCGGCTGCACGACAGGCTGGTCTACCTGCGCGACGGCGGCGGCTGGCGCGTCGAGCGCCTGTACCCCTGATCGCGGCGGCGCTACGCGCCCGTCACGCGGCGGCGGCTCGCCTTGCGCTCCCTGAGCCGCTCGATCACCGCGACGAGCTTCGGGTCGTCGCGGCGCCGCACGTCGAGCCGCATGCCCTTCAGCGCATTGCAGCGGCCGCACGCGAGCGCCAGGTTGTCGAGCGCGTCCGTGCCGCCGTGCGTGCGCGGGACGATGTGCTCTATCGTCGCGCGCTGGATCGGCTCGCCGTCGAGGCCGACGACGACGTGCGACAGGCAGTGGATGCACTTGCCCGCCCACGCCGCCTGGCCGCGGATCTCGGTGCGCTCGAACGTCGCGTCGGTCGCCACGATGTCCAGGATCAACCGGCGCCGCGCGGCCTTCACGGCGCTCGATCGTAGCCTCACGCCGCCGGCCTCGCACGCGGTTCGCGCCGGGCCGGCAGGTGGGCTATGGAGCCCCGGAGCCGGCGCGCGCCGCGGGGGGC
>NZ_JEMA01001116.1 GCF_001589285.1 Sorangium cellulosum
CGCGCACCGCCGCGCCGCGCGCCCGGGAGGCGGCGATCCCCTCGCCGGGCGCGCCGGGCGGCGGGGCTCCCCCGAGCGCGAGCCCTCCTTCCGCCGGCGCCGCCGACGAGGCGGAGACCGAGGTCGAGCTGCTCCATCGCGCGCAGGACGCGCTCGCCGCCGACGCTGGTTCGGCCCTCGCGCTCACGGTCGAGCACGCGCGGCGCTTCCCCGCCGGCGCGCTCGGTCAAGAGCGCGAGATCATCGCCATCCGCGCCCTGCTCGCCCTCGGCCGCGCGGCCGAGGCGCGCGCCCGCGCCGCGAGCCTGCTCGAGCGGTTCCCCGGCTCCGCGTACCGCGGCAGGCTCGAATCGCTCGGCCTCGAGGAGCCCTCTCCAAAAGATTGAGCCGATCTCTCCACGTACCCGGTGACCGCACGATGCGGTCCTTTCGATGGAGATGACCCATGTCGAATCGCTTCTCCTCGCGCGCCTCGCTCCCGCGGCGCGCCGCGAACCTCTTCCTTCTCGCCTCGCTTACGGCGACCTCGCCGCTCCTCGGCGGCTGCGGGATGGAGCTCCAGATTGGCGACGGGTCCGGCGAGGGCGGTGGTCCCGATACAGCGACGGGCACGGGCGGCTCCCCGCCGGGCACCACAGCGACCGGCACGGGCGGCTCCCCGCCGGGCACCAGCGCCGTGGGGGTCGGCGGGGGCACCACCGCGACAGGCACGGGCGGGACAGAGATGAACCCGCCCGACGTTTGCCAGGACAGCGTGGATACCGACCCGGGGCGAGAGCCGCCGTCCGAAGAGCAGTGTCAGGAGATCGGGACGACGCTGAAGGCCGAGCACGACGCGGCCCGCCTGGGCGCGGAGCTCGCCGTCACGCCGCTCGCGGGGACCTGGGTGACAGGCAGCGGCCCCGAGCGCGTCGAGCTCGTGCTCGACGCGAACGGCCAGGGCACGCTCCTCTTCGGGGAACCGACGGACCTTCCTCCCATCACCGACCCTGACGAGGTCTACCTCACGAACAGGGAGGCGAACGACGCTCATGACATCTTCGGGCTCGAACACCTGAAGATTCACCCTGGTTTCAAGTACTCCGTCGTCGCCGAGAGCGGTCACGGCAGCGAGATGTCGTTTCACATCTGGATCATGGAAGTGTGGGAGGGCTGGTGCGCAGCGCAGACGCCCGTCTCCTCGCCGTACTCACGCCACTGCTATGCCTGCATGGTCGACGAGGGGGGCTACAGCTTCATCACCAGCGGGTCGGTCTGCGAGGCGCCGGCGGGCTGCTACGCGGGCCGCTCCCTGGACGAAGAGAAGCTGGTGGATTGCGGTCGCCTCGAGCTCTGCGCCTTGCCCAACTACAACGTGTGCAACTGCACCGCCGACGAATGCTTCGCCAACCTGGGACGGAGCGCGAGCCAGCTCACCGTCTATCCCTACGCCGTGACGCTCGATCCGCTCGACACGACGATCCTCCGCCTCAAGAGCCTCTCGGAGCTCCACGAGAAGAAGACCCACTATCTCGAAGAGCAGCCGTAGGCCCGGCGCAAGGGGGCCCACGCCGGAGGCGGCGGGTTTGAAGGGCGCGTGATGCCCCCGTCGAGCGTGTCAGCGCGCTCTTTCTACACACGCCTGAATAAACATCGAGTTTGCGCGCCGAGAGGCCTCCGGGATATAGGATCACCCAGCGGCGCGCCCGGAACGGGTTGCTCGCGTCGCCAGGAGTGAGAATGAAGAACCATCGATTCCTTTCGGCACTGGCCTGCATCGGCTGCGCGCTGTCGCTCGCCGCTTGCGGAAGCGATGACGCCGGCGGCGGCGCCGCCTCGACCGGTCAGGGTGGCGGCGGCGCCAGCGCGGCGGGCGGCGACCCTGGCGGCGCGTCCACGGGAGGCGCCTCGGCCAGCGCGGGAGGTCAAGGAGGCGCCGGCGTGGGCGGCGGGGCGCCCAGCGGCGGAACGACGGCGGCCGGCGGCGACGGTGGCGACGGCGGCGCTGGGGGCTCGACGGGGGCGGGCGGCCAGGACGAATTCGAGCCGGTGACCATCTCGTTNCGGCCAGGACGAATTCGAGCCGGTGACCATCTCGTTCGGGACCGAGCTCGCTCCGCGCGATGCGGTGCTCGAGGCGCGAGCGCTCGCCATGTCCGCCGCCGATCCCGGCTCGCCGCAGTGGCGCGCCAGGGGTGACCAGCGCAGGACCTACCGCTTTCCAGCCGCCGGCGCCGACGTTCCTTACCGCGTCTGCGTCCCGGATCGCTGGGACGGCACGTCGGAGCTGCCCCTCGTGATGTTCTTGCACGGCGCCGGGAACGACGAGAGCTCGTACCTCGATCAGAACGAGCAGCAGATGGTGAAGCTGGCCGACCAGCACGGCGTGCTGCTGGTCTCGCCGCTCGGCTACAACGGCGCGTACGGCAACTTCCTGCGGCTGCCGGCCGTGTTCGGGCAGCCCGAGGAGGCGGAGAAGTTCCTGGCCATGCGCACGCCCGAGCGCCTGCGGGAACAGGAGCTCAGCGAGAAGGACGTCATCAACGTCCTGGAGCTGGTGCTGAACGAGTACCCGATCGATCGCAGCGCGATGTTCCTCACCGGACACTCGATGGGGAGCGGCGGCACCTGGTACATCGGCGCCAAATACTCCGACTACTGGAAGGCGCTGGCGCCCATGTCCGGGCCCTTCGTCCAGGAGTCGGGCTACCCTTGGGACCGGCTGCGCGACATGCCCATCTTCGTGACGGAAGGGACCGTCGGCACGCCTTCGCTGACGGGCAGCCGGGAGCTGCGCGACTGGATGATGGCTGGTGGCTACCCGATCACGTACAAGGAAGTCGTCGCGGACCATGCAGGGATGGTCCCGCTCGTGCTGCCCGACGTCTTCGACTTCTTCGACCGTCCGTAGCCTGCGCGCTCGTCGCGCGCCTTCGCCTCGCCCTGAGCCGCGGCGAAGCTCGAGCTCGGGCGGGCGGCGAGCGCGCAGCCCGGGCTCGAGCTTCACGTTCAGCTCGCCCAGGATCCTCAGTAGGTCGAGAACAGGTTCCAGAGGAACTTGGGCGCGAACGCGGGCCAGCCGTGGTTCGTGTTGCTGTAGTTCGGGTCGCCGTGCAGGCACCAGTAGACCGGATGGTCCTCGTCACAGCCCTGGTACATGACGCAGTTCGAGAGGTCGTCCGTGTATCCCTCGACCGGCGTCGTGGTCGCCTCGCAGTGGTTCAGCGAGGTATAGAAGTCGCGCGTCTTCGGGCCGTTCTCCGTCCCGACAACCGAGTCGCGCTTTCCGTGGATGACGACCGCCGTGACCTGTCCGGTACACTTTCGGGTGCCGGCGTTGAGCGGATACTGGGATACGTTCTTGGTGGCGCACGGGCCCACCGCGCGCAGCTTGTCCGCGTGCTCGCAGCCGAGGATGCTCGAGAAGTCGCCGCCCGAGCTCTCGCCCGCCGCGAACACGCGCGCCTCGTCGATGCAGAAGTTGCCCGTGATCTGCTCGTAGAACGGCTCAAAGAACGAGACGTCGTTCGCCCCCCAGCCCGAGCCGGAGTTGGCCGGGTGAGGGTAGACGCGGATCCAGGCCTCCTTGGGCCCGGTCACCTCGAAGCCCGCGTTCTGCTCTGCCCAGCTGATCGGGTTGCCCGTCGGGTTGAACATGATCATCACTGGATACGGCTTGCTGGCGTCGTAATTGGTCGGCAGCTTCACGTAGTACTGGTGACCCGATACGGTG
This sequence comes from Sorangium cellulosum, assembly GCF_001589285.1. Taxonomy (GTDB): domain Bacteria; phylum Myxococcota_A; class Polyangia; order Polyangiales; family Polyangiaceae; genus Sorangium; species Sorangium cellulosum_G. Next base: position 3,713 of record NZ_JEMA01001116.1, read on the forward strand.
AGCGGGCTCTGCGAGCTGCCCGTCTGCGGGTTGGCCTTGTTGCAACCCGCGCTCGGCCGCGGGGCGACCTTGCCGTCCATCGATCCGCCCGAGCCACCGGTTCCCGGCGAACCACCGCTCCCGGTCATCCCTCCCTCACCGCCCGTTCCCCCCGCGGACGCGCCGCCGTCGCCGGTCGTGGTGCTGCCGCCGGTCGTGGTGCTACCGCCGCTGCCGGAGACGACCGCGCTGCTCGTTGCAGCGGAAGGGTCGTTGCCCGACGCGCCCGTGCCGGGATCACCGTCATCACTGCAACCCGCGAGAGCGAAGGAGCCGACCAGCGCCGCGAAAAATGTGGTTCGAGCGAACGTGGATTGGTTGATCATCTGAATCCCCAGGCGATGCCGAGCAGGCTGCTTGTTGGCCGGACGATCCGGTCTCGACGTGGCCATCGTCGCTGGATCTCCGCTCGCCGCGACCGCGGTGAGGCCCGCATCGTGAACGTTCACATTTTCGATGTCAACTCCTGTCGGCGGGACCGCGGGTATCGCCGAGCCGGAGGGAGGACAGGTCCGGGGCGGCCCCCCCGGAGCACCGCGTCAAGCGAGGCGCTCCGGGTCGGGACGTGAGGCCCGCTCCGGCGCTCCTCTACAGGTCATCCCCGCGGCCGGGTTCCGCACGCGAAGGAAAAATCAGCGGGCTACGGACGAACTTCTGAAGGGCCGCCGGGCTCGCCACCATTCAAGGAGCCAGAGGGAGCCGGGCGCGGACGTTCCTCTTCGTCAACGGTAATTTTAAAGCCTGTTCGCACCCGAGCTCCCCCGGCGACTCCGGCGAGCCCCTCTACGGCACCGGCGCGTCCCAGCAGCTCGTGGTCGGCGTCAACTCCTACTACACGTTGTCCGACGAGAGCGGCATCTCGAGGACGAACTGGCACGCCCGGCTCGGCTCCGCGGCGCGCTACGACGTCCTGAGGGCGTGCGGGTGCCCGATCAGACGGATCCTGACTTCACGCGTCGATCCGTGAACACCCGATAGTCTCCCAGACTAGCCCGGTGGTAGCGCTGGGCCAGCACGTCTTCCGCTTCATTTCCCAGCTCCATCCTTTCGTGCACAACAACGAAGGCGGGGCGCGCAGTCTCGTCGTCATCCGGCGACCTCCGCAGCAGCTCGATCAGCGAACCGCTTGTCGCGGTTCTGCGGGGCAAGCTGGAGGCGGTGAAGGCGAACGGTGAGCACAGGCATTCGGCCAGGTCGACGATGAAGCGAGCAAAACGCAGCCGGCTCTCCTCGTCTTCTGACTGGCGATAGAAGTGCCCGGAGGGATCTGCGAAACCGAAGGTCTGCCCGCCGACGATCTCGTCATTCCAGAAGTACACCGAGCGATCCCCGAGCGGCGCGTCGTACTCCAGGACAACCCCCGGCCAGGACGCCGTGCTCACCAGCGCATCGTGGGCTTCTTCATGCGTGCGCCCGTCGTAGGAAAGGACGTACTGGTTGGCCTCATCGTTCCATTCCAGCCGCATGCATTCACCCGAGAACCGCATTCCGCCCGCGGCGAGGTGCGCCTTCAGACGGCGATAGAGATCGAGCCGTGAGCTGTCATTTGCACAGAAGTACGTGAAGAAGTCTCTCGCCATGCGACTTTCCGTGGGCCTATCTCTTGAACTTGTTCGCCTGGTCCCAGCGCTTTGTTGGGTCCAACGTGGAGGGCAGGAAATCCAAACACGATCGGAAAATCAAGCTCCTCGTGGGGACCGCGCCACCTTACGACCACGCTGCGCGCGCGGGTTGACATGGAGAACCTCGCGCCTGCAGCGCCAGGACGCATCGCGCCCGGTCCAGCAGAAGCAACGGGGGCGCCCCGCGTGAATCCGACATGGCCCACGACAAGCAGAGCCCGCTGGCGCTGGCGCTGGCGAGCGGCGAGGCTCCCGCGGCGAGTCGACCCGAGCGGCGGGGCGGTCGCGTTCCGTCGTCCCGGCGGGCGCGAGCTCGCGGCCGAGGAGGTGCTCGCCGGCGATACCGATCCAGAGGCCGGGGTGTTCACGCTGGACGAGGCCCTGGCCGAGCTCCCGGAGGGCCCGGGGCCGCTGCGCGCGATCATCGAGACAGACAAGGGCGCGCTCACCTGCGAGCTCTTCCCGGACCAGGCTCCGAACGCGGTCGCCAACTTCGTCGGGCTCGCGCGCGGGCGCCGGCCGTGGCTGGACCCGGCGACCGGAAGCTGGGTGAAGCGGCGGTTCTACGACGGGCTGAGCTTCCACCGGGTGATCCCGGAGTTCATGGCGCAGGGCGGCGATCCGCTCGCCACGGGCGAGGGCTGGCCAGGGTACGAGTTCGCCGACGAGATCTCCGCGCTGAAGCATCGCGAGGGGACGCTCGCCTATGCCAATGCCGGGGCGGACACGAACGGGAGCCAGTTCTACGTCACGGAGGTGGTGGCGGACTGGCTGGACGGCGCCTACACGATCTTCGGCCAGTGCGCGCCGGTCGAGGTGGTCACCGAGATGACGCACGTCGAGACCGATGCGGACGACAAACCGCGCGTGGAGCTGGGCCTGAACAAGGTGACGATCACCCGCTGCGCGCCGTGAAGGGCGCCGTGCGTTCTGCTCAGGTCAACGCGGCGAGCACCTCGGCGGCGTTCTCGTTCGGGGGAAAGATGGGGTAGAACACGCGGCGGATCACGCCTCGCTCGAAGAGCAGCGCCAGCCGCCTGTAGAACGTTCTCCCGTGGGCGGTGAAGGTCGGCAGGCGCAGGGTATCGCGCAGCTTGAACGTGGGGTCGCTCAGCAGTAGATAGGGAATCTGGGTACGCTGGGCGAACTCCTGCTGCTCGGTCGTGGCCTGCGCGCTGATCCCGATCACCTCCACGCCTGCTGCGCGAAACTCGGCGTAGTGATCGCGATAGCCCAGCGATTGCACGGTGCACCCGGGCGCCCCGGGGATGTCGTCCCACCCGGGGATTGGATCCGTACCCGGCACGCCGGTGGCGGGATAGACGTAGACCAGGACCTTGTCACGGAGCAGCTCGCCCAGATTCCATTCCTTGCCGTCGACCCCGCGCAGACGGACGTCCGGAGCGGCCATGCCCGACAGGTGGCTGCACGCACCATCGTCTTCCGGGACGGGAAGACCAGGCGGAAATTCGTAGGGATTGGCTACACTAGGATTGCTCATGTTCCGTTAACTCCGAAGTGGACGGCGACCCCATCACCCGAGCATAGTCGTCGATTGCGTCCGTGTCAGCGAGTCGACGTCGAACATATTTCGCGGCTGTGAGCGCCCGCTCGATCACGTCAGTCGTGGCCAATTCCGGGATGGTCAGCTCGGACTCGGCGTGCTCGGCGCACGCTCGCATCACACGAACAATCGCGAATTCGTCGAGATTTGCGAGGCGGATCACCCACCGGTCGTTCATCAGGGCTACTGAGACGAATCTGAGCTCTCGCAAAATGCAGAACAGGAGGAAAGGAACGATGCCGTAAGGGGCAACTCCGCGGGTCGCAATCCCTTCGCGGTGGACTCCGAAGCGGAGGGCGACATTGTACAGCAGGATCCGTGCCGCCTGCGCGGCGGGGAGGAGACGAGCGCCAAAGCCAAAGGCTTGCAGATCCGCGCGCAGCTCCTCCAGGTAGACGAGTGGCCATGCGGTCTTCCCACCCGGTGCGAAGTAGCCGTCCTGGTACTTGGTCAGGACATCGTAGCCCAGGAAATGTCCGGCTTCATGCAAGTAGTACTCGTTCGCGATCACCACGTCCAGGTCATCCAACCGTTCGGTGAGACGCTCGTAGGTCCCGTCTGCGAGTAGATTTCTTGTGCATGCAGCACGGGCCGCCCAGTTTTCCCTTGATTTTCGTACATCTACGATGTCCACCGGCATCGACATCGTGCCAGGATCGGGCAGAAAAAAATCCCTCTTGTACAAGATGTCGGGCTCGGTCGCGAACTTCCCGCTGCGCCCCGTCACGAGCGCGGGGCGGAGCTCCACGTTGGTGGTCCGGGACCAGAACGGATGCGCCCGGAGCGCGTGATTCACGGTGTCCGCGTCGAGGAGCCCTTCAACCGCGGGGAACCAGTCGCCTATCAGCTTTGACGGTTCGGCCTCACGACGGCTCTGTACGCGGTAGTTACCCGAAAGGGAGAACTCCGACATGATCACCTCGACATCAGTCACCGAGGACGTTCTGCGGGACGCCCTCGCTCTCCTCCGACCATCGCGTGATGAGATCGTCGAACAGCAGCACCTTCGTCAGCCAGCGGTCGCTCTCGTCGGGCGTGAGCGTGGTCGCATCCAGTAACTTGTCGATGTGTGACGTACGCTCTTGCCTCAACCTCGCGGGCCAGCACGGGTCCGCCGGACCGAGCGCCTCCATACGGCGAATCAAGACCTCCGCGAGGATCGCCCAGGTGACCGGGTCACATGCCGCTTCAAGCAGGTGATTCACGACGGCTACACTGAAAGGCCCTGGCGGTGCGACAGGCCTCGGCGCGTCCCTCGAGAGCAGGCTAGCCAGGCGCCCACAGGCGATGATCTGGTCGTGATCTCGAGCGAACCCAAGGGCGCGGAACGCGCTACGAACCAGGCCATCGCGCAAGTAAGGTCCGTCACTTTCCAGGCGGATCGCCCGCGCTGGTCCCGTCGTGGCCTGACCATACCAGCCGATGAGGCTCCGGAGATCGGCGAAGACCCTGGCCTGGTGACTGGGCTCGATCGACGTGTTTCGGACGAGCGCTGTGCGCGCGCCGTGGAGCGCTCCGCCCCGGATCGGCAGGCGCAGGAGAACGTCGGCCCCGCTCCGTTCTTCGCCACGGATCTCCTTGAGGCTACTACAGAGGAAGGAGAAGGCTATCCATGCATTCTGCATCGAGGCAGCGACTGTTTCCGCATCCACCATGCGGTCGGAGTCGAACAGCCGCTCGAGTCCCTCGGCGTGACGGTGCTCGACGTCGATACGGATGTGCCGCTTCCACGAGTCGAAGAAGCCGGGGATGCCATACGCTGCCTCGACGGCCCCGTAGAAATCATTGCTGTCACGCTCAAAGGCGATGCTGGACTCCTGAAAATAGGCGATGAGAAGGTGGCCCAGCGGATCAGTCTCGGCCACCTGGAGCGCATGCTCCTCGAACGCGAGCGAGGACGGCAGTCGCACGTACGATTTCACGTCGTCGGCGCTCACACGCAGGGCGGGCGTATCGATGAAGTAATACGCGTCGCAGTGCCAGTACTCGTCGAGCGCATCGCTCTCGAAGAAGGCGCGCAGGTTCGCGTCTCTCCCCATCGCCGCCATGCGCGCGCCGACGACGCCTGCGGCACGGGAGACGTGATAGTTGTGGATGAGCCACGCCAGTAGCTCATTGTGGCTCGCTGCTCCCGTGCGGAGACGCTCCCACACAGGGTGGGCGTAGTACGCCGCATACCACGTCGAGCGCACCGGAGCGAACAACGAGCGAATCTCGCGCAGCGAGTATGCCGCCTTTGGCTGGGGGGCGAAGCACCCCTGCGCGTGAAGCAGACGCACCAATGATGCCATCTCTTGATCGGCCACGAGGTCTGCGCCTGTCCGCCTGCGTTCGAGAAGATCGCAGAAGAGAGGCCTGGAACGAACCCAGGCAGCGGGCAGCTCGACCTGCCACAATGCGTAAGCAATCTGGACCTTGTCGCCGACGAACTGGACCTGTACGCTCTCGCGCAACCGTCCTGGCGCAGATGAGGCCATTACCCACCCTCCCGACGTCTTTTCATCACCTGACACTCGCCGCGCCCCGGTGGGGCTCACACCTCACCGGGTCGCGCCGACATCCGGAGCGCTCAGCGAACGATGACGGAAGCCGCCCGGGTGATCACCCGCACCTGTGTACCTTTCGGCAACTCGAGCAGATCGAGCAGCTTGTGGATCTTCTCCGGATTGTCGTGCAGCGACGCGAGCTCGCCCTTCATGAGGATGGGCTCCCGGCCTTCGGGCGTCGTTATTTCGAGCTCGGTCTGCTGCGTCGCCTTCGTTTCGACCATGATTGAATCCTCCGTTCAGATTGACGGAACGATCAATGAGGGTTTCCACCTCCCGTCCCGGCTGATTCGAGAGAATGCGAACCAGTCGACGGTGTCAATGTGAATCGCACGCCCGCGAAGAGGTTCTGCCTGCTTCTGGACAGGGTGGAGGCATTGCCGGCACGGCCGTGCGAATGTCCGTCCAGGGCGGCCTACGTCTGCGCATCGCGAGGGAGCATCGAGGAAGCGGCACCAGCGCGCCAAAGCCGGCGAGTGGAACGCGTACGACTCGGTGAAATCGATCGAATCGAACCCGCCCTGCTCCGGCTCCGGAGCAGGGGCGGCGAGATCCACGGATGAGCTGGCTACAGGAATCTCATCCCCGCTCTCCGCAGACTGCCCACATGCGGGGCCCAGGGCGGCGAGGCCGACCAGAGCGGCACCCGTCAGCGCGGCGTTCAGCACCCCTCGGCTCCGGGGGCGAGTGGTGTGGCAAAGAGACTCGAGCAGGTGATTCGTCGTGTGCATGGGGCTCCTGGTCTCCAGTGGCAGGCCAGGCTTCACCGGCATGTGCAAAATGCACACAATAGGGCGAACGGCGCCGCGCCAGGAAAATGTGCGTATCCTCACCGCCAGCAGCTCGCGATGGCCGCCCCCGGCCACCCAGGGCGCTGCGGCGCCGTCACCAGAACCGGCCGACGAGCCCCGCTCCGCCGAGCCCCGGCCCGAGGATCGGCGCGGCGGAGAGCTCGAGCATCGGGCCGCCCGTGCGCACCGGGGTGGGGTCCGTGCGCGCGGGCAGCGGCGGGGGGTTCGGCGTGTCGAGGGCGTAGAACACGAAGCCGCCGAGGGCGAACGCCGCGGCCGTGCCGAACAGGCCCGTTGTGGCGTTCGCGAGCTCGTCGCGCATGTCGAGGTGAGCTTGGTACTGGCCCATCTCCTCCTCGGAGATCCCCTGCTGCCTGCGCTTCTCCTCGATCTCGCGCGCGTTCTCCTCTTCCGCGAGGCTCGAGGTCAGCGTCAGCACGCCGACGGCGGCGGACAGGACCCCCACCGCGACGAGGCCATAGGACATCTTCCGCTGGAAGGAGCTCGAGAGGCCCACCTCGATGACGCGGCGCTCGCCGCGGCGGAGCGACAGCTCGCGCGAGAACGGCATGTGGCCGTTCTTCGTGGCGACGAAGAAGCGCTTGCCGGGAGCGACCTGGAGGAGCGGCAGCGGCGTCGTGCCGACGAGGCGCCCGTCCAGCGTGACCTGCGCGCCGACGGGGGCCTTCACCTGGAGGAGCGCCGGCCGCTCGCGCAGCTCCCTGTCGATCCCGAGGACGTCGCCCTCGATCGCGACCACCTCGCGCTCCTCGTCGATGTGGCCGTCGGCCGTGATCTTGATCCGGTGCTTGCCCGGCTGGACCTCGGCCATCAGCGGCACCTCGACCGGCGCGCGGCCATCGATGGACACGCGGGCCCCCGCGGTCGGCGAGGTGACGTTGATGCGGGTCCTCGGCCTGGCGTCGGGCGGCGCCGCCTCCGGCGCGGCGGGCGACGACGGAGCGCTCGCCTCGAGGCGCGCAGCGATCACGCCGAGCTCGCTCAGGGCCTCTGTCGCGTCCGCGCGGCGCCCGCCCTGCGGGACCTTCTCCAGGTACCGCCGGTAATTCGCGATGGCCGCCCTCAGCGCCTCGGGGCTCTGCTCGACCACGTACAGGCGGCGGTAGGCCTGAGCGAGCGAGAAGAGCAGAGCAGGGCGCGGCGCCTTGCTGTACGCCGCCTCGAAGGACTGCACCGCGTCGCGGTACCGCGTCGCGGCGTAGGCCTGGGCGCCGGCGTTGAAGAGGGCCTTCGCCTGCTCGATGTCCTCCTCGGCCGAGGCCGCGCGCGGCGCGAGCGCGGTCGCCGCGAGGGCCATGAGCACGACGCAAAGCGAGGTCCTCATCGGCGGATCGGGACCCCTTCGTGGACGCGGAGCGCGCCGTCGCTGAGCACCCCGAGGTCGTCGACCCCGTCGCCGAGGACGTCGCACGTCGCGATCGCGGAGCCGCCGGGGATGCCGTCCAGCTTGCGGCGGCGGAGCAGGTGCCCGCCCAGGTCCTGGCAAGCCGCCGCATCATCGCCGCACGCATCGAGCGCGTAGGCCGCGCCGCGCGTGAGCACCACGAGCGCCCTTCCCGCCCCCTCGTCGATACGGGCGAAGTCGGCGCTCGTGACCTCGCTCGCCAGGTCCTCCAGACCGGCGTCCGTGGGCTCGAGCTCGACCGGCGCGTCCAGCGCGCCGTCGCCCGTGTTCCAGAAGACGGCGAGCCGGCTCGCCGCGATCCTGCGCGTCCCCGGCTCCAGCCGGTAAGCGATGCCCACGACGTCCGCGCGCTCGTCGCCGTTCACGTCGCCAGCGCGGAGCCCCCCGTACAGCGTGCCAGGCGCTGGCGCGATGGCCGCCTCCGGCACCCCGAGCGCGCCGCTCGCGCCGTGGCGCACGAGGACGACCGCGCCCTCCAGCGCGGGCGCCCCTGAGCCGGCCGCCGCGTCCTCCTCCACGACCTCCACCGGCAGCGAGAGGACGATCTCGTCCACTCCATCGCCGTCGAGGTCGACGGCGACCCCATCCAGCGCCCACGCGGGCTCCCGCGAGGGGACGAGCTCCGCGGGGAGCGAGATGCGCCGCTCGTCCCCCTCGACCATGGCGATCGCGCCCGCGTCGACCGCCGGCAGGAGCCAGAGATCGGCCAGGCCCGCGGAGGAGCCAGGGCGCGGAGGCACGATCGTCAGCGAGGCGATCTCCGCCCGAGCGCCCCCGAAGCGGCCGGCGATGCTCTTCACGGCGCGCAGCTCGCCTGCCTGCCGCACGTCGCCCGCGCGGACGAGCGGCAGCGGCGGCAGCAACGACCGCGAGCTGCTGCCCTCGATGAGGCTGAACGCGACGTCCCCGCCGTGCGAGAAGAGCACGCTGACGTCGTCCACGGCGTCGTCCGGCTCGGGCAGCCGCACCGCCGCGACATCGAGGAGCCCCTCGAAGGCGCCGAGCCGCACCGGGGCCTCCGGCGCCTTCATGTACCGGCCGAAGCAGACGGCGAGCGTCGGGTGGACCGCGCTCGACTGCGAGCTTCCGGCGCTCTCGGCGAACGAGAGGTCCGGCAGGAGATCGCCGTCGAAGTCGCCCACGACGAAGCGCGAGACGTTACCCAGCGTCGGGATCTTGAGCTCGTTGAGCTTGAAGTCGGAGGGCAGCGCGCCGGGGACGCCGTTGAAGAACGTCAGATCCGTCGCGTCCGCGGAGCCGGTGATCACGTCGGACACGCCGTTGCCGGTCAGGTCCGCGATCACCGCGCTGGTCCAGCGCCGGCCGTTCGCCGGCGCGAGCCGGTCGAACTCGACCTGGTATGGCGGAGACGTCCGGGCCTTTCCGAGCCTCACGGCGCCGGGGTCCACGACGTCGAGCACCTCGTCGCCGTTGAGATCGCCGATGGCGACGGGGGCCCCGAGGCCGGGCGAGCGCTCGGAGCCCGCCTCGCCGGCCGGGTACGAGAGATCGCCGAAAGGCTGCATGTCCCCGAACGCGCCGCCGCCCGCGCCCTCCGCGACGTCGAGCTCGTAGCAGGCGGCATCCGCGGGCAGGCCCGGGTCGCGCTGCGCGCACGTGGCGCCGACGAGCAGATCGAGGATGCCGTCGCCGGTCACGTCCCGGAGAAAGGGCGCGCCCGCGATCCGCGCGCCGGCCGGGAGCTCGACAGCGGTGTGCGCGCCGCTGTCCGGCGAGTAGACGCGCACGGCCGAGTCGCCCGCGAGGGCGACGACCACCTCGTGGAGCGCACCGCCGTCGAGGTCCGCGCTCACGAGCGGACCGGCGACGTCGCGCCGCCCGCGCTGCTGATCGAGGAGCGACAACCGGCCGCTCTCCGACCCCTGCACGACGACGATGACGTCCTCCGGCGCTGCGCCGCCCGTGTCGGTCCAGGCGACCAGGGCGACCCACGTCTGCCCGTCCTCGGGTGTGCTGCCGACCGGCAGGAGGCGCGCCCCGCGCAAGGTCATCGTCCCGGGCTCCGCGCCGCTCAGCGAATCCAGGCGAAACACCGACGCGAGCACGGGGACCGGCGCGAACGTGCGACCCGGCTGGCCGCTCAGGATCGCCACGCCGGGCCCCACGCTGAGCGCGATGTCCGTCGTCCCGTCGTCGGTCAGGCGCGCGAGCGCGGGCGTGTCCCCTGCGGAGGGGATCGACACCTGGGTCCCCACGGTGCCGTTCGCATCGAAGTAGAGCGCCTCGAGGCTCGTCGAGCCGACGCCCACGAGGTCGCCGCGGCCGTCGCCGTCGAGATCGCCCGTGAGCAGCCGCTGCGCGCCGAGCGGCAGCGCGGCGCCGAGCGGCTTGAACTTGCCCGTGGAGACGCGGCACACGCGGTCGATCCCGCAGCCCCACCCGCTCGGGCACCCCTGGCCGGCGTCGTCGCACCCGAAGCGGCACTCGTTCTCGCTTCGTGGCGGGTTGCACACGGCGCTCGAGGTCGCGCCCTGCGCGTTCTTCGTCTCGACGACGCACGCCTCGCTGGCCTCGAAGCAGTCGCAGTCCTCGTTGCGCGACGGCTCGATGACGCCGTTGCCGCAGAGGCCCGGGGTGATCTCGCCGAGCTCCTCGCACCCGGCGGAGCCGGCCGCCGCGCCGAGCAGCGCCGCGGCGCCCGCGGCCGCCCGCGCGTGTCGCGTGGAGCGGGATCGTGCGCGCATGCTCACTGGAACGGGTCTTCCAGGTCGCCCTTCCTGACGGTGCCCCTCGCGGTCGCCGCCGCCTTCTTCAACGACACGGTGAGCGCGCCGTCCGCCTCGGCCGGGAATTCCTGCGCCTGCTCCTGGTAACCGGGCGACTTGAAGGTGAGCTTCACGGCGCGCCCGCGCGGCAGGCGCAGCGGCCCCGGCGCCTTGCCGACGAGCTTGCCCTCGCTCCACACCTCGATCTCCTTCGGCGTCGCCTGGATCCGGAGCTCGACCTCGGGC
>NZ_JEMA01001117.1 GCF_001589285.1 Sorangium cellulosum
GTCGCCGCGCGGATGGGCCTGCCGCGGGCCGAGGAGGCCGCCGATCCGGCGCACGCGGTCGCCTTCTGGACGCGCTTCTGGGACGACCGCGGCATCGAGTTCCGGAGCGCGTCGGTCCGGAGCGCGGTGCGGCGGCTCGTCCGCTACGGCTCCTCGTCGCGCGCCGCCGAGGTGATCGAGCTCGACACGTTCGCCCTGCAGCCGGTGATCGCCGCGCTCCAGCCGCCGCGCGACGCCGCGACGCTGGAGCAGGCGCGCGCCCTCGTCGACGTCGCGGCGCACATCGCGGAGATCGACGACCGCATCGCCCCGGGCGACGACCTCGCGGAGGCGCGCGCGTGCGTCACGCGGTGGAAGTCCTTCTGGAACGTGTACCGCAGCGATTTCGAGGTGTTCACCGGCCCGACGCGGCTCGCCGCCACGGTGCTCGAGACCCGCTACGGCAAATGGGCGCTCGGCGCTGTCACCCACCGCCTCGGCGTCGCGGCGACAGGCGAGCCGGTGCTCGACGAGCTCGCGCGGCGCGCGCCGGTCACGCTCACGCTCGTGTTCGGCGCGATCGCGCTCGCCTACGCGGTGGCCGTCCCGCTCGGCGCGCTGAGCGCCGCCTCGGGCGGCCGGCGGGGCGACAGCGCGCTCGCGGCCGCCGTGCTCACGCTCGCCGTCCTGCCGACCGCCGTCGTNCGTGCTCACGCTCGCCGTCCTGCCGACCGCCGTCGTCGCCGTGGCCGCCGCGCTGCTCTCGGGCGGCGCGCGGTCGCTGCTCCTGCCGACGTGCCTCATCGCGCTGTCGCTCATCGCCGCGCCGACGCGGCAGCAGCGCGCCGCGCTCGTCGCGGTCCTCACGCAGGACTTCGTCCGGGCGGCGCGGGCGCGCGGCGCCGGCCCGGCGCGCGCCATCGCCGTGCACGGGCTGCGCAACGCCGTGCTCCCTGTCGTGACGCTCGCCGTCCTGGAGCCGCCGATGGCGCTCGGCGGCGCGTTCGTCGTGGAGCGCGTCTTCGAGCTGCACGGGCTCGGCGAGCTCACCCTGCTCGCCGTGCAGGCGCGCGACGTGAGCTGGCTCATGGCGATCTCGATCGGCGCCGCGGGCATCGCCGCGCTCGGCGTGATCGCGACCGATCTCGCCTACGTGCTCGTCGACCCGCGGCTCGGCCCGGCGGTGCTCTCCCGGAGGGGCGAGGCGTGACGCACGCAGCGGCGTTCCTCCGCCGGATGGTCGGCAGCAAGCGCGTCGCCGCCGGCACCGTCCTGCTCGGCGTGCTCGCGCTGCTCGCGATCTTCGCCGAGCTGATCGCCGCGCCCGCGCCGATCGCCCGCTTCGGGCCGGAGGGCGCCGAGATCCTCCCGGCGATCACCGAGGCCGGGACGCTCGAGTCGCTCACCGAGGGCGAGCTCAGGGCGCGCTTCGACGGCGGCTTCGTGATCTGGCCGCCCATCCGCTACGGCCCGGAGCAGCGCACCGACGCCGGCCCGAACGCGTCGCCCTCGGCCGACCACCCGCTCGGCACGGATTTCGAGAGCCGCGATCTCGCCGCGCGGCTGATCTACGGCGCGCGCACCGCGCTCGGCCTGTCGCTGAGCGCGGTCCTCGTGGGCATGTTCCTCGGCGTCGTGCTCGGCGGGCTCGCCGGCACGCTGCGCGGCTCCTGGAACGACGCCCTCGTCCGCCTCGTCGAGACGGTCGACACCTTCCCGGCGATCCTCGTCGTGGCCATCGTGCGCGCGATCGAGCGCGAGCCGTCCGCGCTGTCGCTGGTGCTCGCTGTCGCCTTCGTCCGCTGGGCGGAGATCGCGCGCCTCGTGCGCGCCGAGGTGCTGCGCGCGTCGAGCGAGGAGTACGTGATGGCCGCGCGCGCGCTCGGCAGCACCCGGCTGCGCGTCTTCTACCGCCACATCCTCCCGAACGCGCTCGGCCCGGCGATCGTCAGCTCGGTCCTCGGCGTGGCGTCCGTGGTGCTGCTCGAGGCGGCGATCTCGTTCCTCGGGATGGGCGCGCCCACCCGCGTGGCCTCGTGGGGCGAGACGCTGGGCCAGGCGGCGCGGCACCCGAGCGAGATCCGGCTGCTCGTGTTCCCGGGCCTCCTCCTCCTGGCGACGGTCGGCGGCTCGTACCTCATCGCCGACGCGCTGCGCGACGCCGTCGACGCGCGCACCGTGCGCGCGCGGACGCCGCGCTGAGGGCGCGCGGGCGAGG
>NZ_JEMA01001118.1 GCF_001589285.1 Sorangium cellulosum
GGCGCCGGCGCGGGCGCCGCGGCGTCGTCGGTCACGGTGGGGCGGATCGGCTCTTCTTCTTCGATCAGGGTGTCGGGCATCGGTTCAGCCGGGCGGGCGCCGGGGCAGCCAGGGGGACAAACAGCCCTACTACATAGACAAAATCGGACCGTGTCACGCGTCGGCTCAGCCGGGCGAGCGCGAGGAGAGCAGGGAGAGCACGAGGGGCGCAGGGATGAGCCAGCGGAGCCGCACGGCGCGCTCCACCTGCTCGATCGAGAGCGCCTCCACGAGCTCGGCGTGGCGCGTCTCCTCGAGGTTGTCGCGGAGCACCTCGAGGAAACGGAGCGCGCGCCCGGCGCCGGCCGCGTCGACGCCGACGATCTCGGCGTCGACGCGCACCCCTTCGTCGTGGAGCGACGCCACGGCGCGCACGCGCTCGACGCCGGCGACGAGCGCGCTGATCGAGGGGAAGCGCCGCTCGAGGCGGGGAGGCAGCCGGCGCGCGCGCAGGTCGAGGCTCACGAGCCCCTCGGCGGCCGGGTCGCCGCGGCGCGCGTCGGGGCCGTCGCGGAGGACGCGCGCGACGCTGCTCACCTCGACCGCGGACACGAGCGCGACGGCGCGGTCGCCGAGCGCGACGATCCGCGCCGCGTCCGCGCGCGCGCCGACGCTGCCGCGGCGGTCGAAGACGGAGACGCCGCCCTGCGAGGACGGCGCGGCCTCCCAGCGGTCGGGATCGGGCGCGAGCCCGGCCATCCGGCCCTCGAGGACGACGACCCTGTCGCCCTCCTCGAGATCGGCGAGCCGCAGGCCGAGCCAGACGACGTCGGCGCGCGGGAGCGCGCTCTCCAGCAGCGCGTCGGGCGCCTCGTCGAGCGCGCGCCGCGCGAGCGCGTCCGCGGCCGCCTGGCCGAGGCCGGCGCGCATGCGGGCGACGTCGACGCGCACAACGAGATCGAGATCGGCCGGGATGAGATCGGCCGGCTCGACGCGCCGGACGATCCGCGGGCCGGCGGGGGCCTGCGCGCCGCGGTCGCCGGCGAGCCGCGGGGCGGCGTCCCCGCAGGCCGGGAGCGCGAGCGCAATCAGGGCGAGGCCGATGGCCTGGCCGAGGGCGAGGCCAGCGGCGGCGGCGGCGCGGACGTCAGCCGCCGCGCGCACGGATCTCCACGAGGGTCGCCATCTCGTCGATGATCTCCTCCGGGCTGCTGTGGCCGGAGTCCACGAGGATCGCGTCGTCGGCCTTGCGCAGCGGCGCGACGGCGCGCTCGCTGTCGGCCCTGTCGCGGCGGAGCACGTCGGCGAGCGTCGCCTCGAAGCTGACGGCCATGCCGCGCGCGACGAGCTCGTCGTACCGCCGCTTGGCGCGGATCTCGGCCGGCGCCGTGAGGAAGAACTTCACCTCGGCGTCGGGGAACACGACGGTGCCGATGTCGCGCCCCTCGAGCACGACCCCGCCCACGGCGCCCGCCTGCCGCTGCATCGCGAGCAGCGCCTTGCGCACCGCGGGGATGGCCGAGACGCGGCTCGCGCCGAGGCTGATCTCGGGCGCGCGGATCGCGCTGGAGACGTCCTCGCGGTCGAGCAGCACCTGCATGCCGCTGCCCCCGACGCTCGACTGGGCCGGGGCGTCGTCCGCCGCCTCGTCGCCGGCCGCGGCGGCGGGGTCCGCGCCGGGCGCGCGCCGCTCCAGCGCGATGCGCCCGCCGCTGGCGAGGTCCTCGGCGAGCGCGCCGATCGCGCCCGCCTCGTCCCACGCGAGGCCGGCGCGGTGGGCCGCGAGCGCGACGGCGCGGTAGATCGCGCCGGTGTCGACGAGGAGGTAGCCGAGCCGCTCGGCGAGCCCCCGCGCGACAGTGCCCTTGCCGGCGCCGGCCGGCCCGTCGATGGCGACGCGCAGCCGCCGGGGCTCGCCCGCGGCCGCGAGGTGGCGCGCGTCATCCTGTCTCTGCCGTTCCGTCACCTGCGCTCCTCCTCGGTCATCCGCTCCCTCGCTCACGCCGCGCGCGCGCTGTCGACCTCGATGCGCGCGCCCAGGGCGCGCAGCGTCCCGACGAAGAGGGGGAAGCTCGTCGCGATGCAGCCCGCGTCGCGCACGCGCGTGGGCCCGCGCGCGGCGAGCCCGAGCACGGCGGCCGTCATCGCGATGCGGTGGTCGCCGAAGCTGTCGACGTCCGCCGCGTCGAGCGGGCCGTCGGGCCTGCCCTCGACGAGGAGCCCGTCGGTGCGCTCCTCGCAGCGAAGGCCGAAGGCGCCCAGCACGGACACCATGGCCGCGATCCGGTCGGTCTCCTGCGCGCGCAGCTCCCTGGCGTCGAACACCTCGGTGACGCCGCGCGCCCGCGCGCCGAGGGCGAGCAGGATGGGCAGCTCGTCCATGGCGCGCGACGCGAGCTCGCCGCCGGCGCGCCCGCCGCGCAGGCCGGCGCCGGCGTTGAAGGCGACGTGCAGGTCGCCTGTCGGCTCGCCGAGGGCCTCGCCCTTGAACTCGACGGCGACGGCGCTGTCCATGTCGCGCAGCACCTCGAGCAGGCCGGTGCGCGTCGGGTTGAGGCCCACGCGCCGCGCCGTCACGCGGCTGCCCGGCACGATCTGCGCGGCGGCGAGGAGGAACGCGGCGGCCGAGAGGTCGCCGGGCACGTCGAGCTCGAACGCCGGGAGCGCGCCGGAGAAGCGCAGCGCGTCGAGGCAGACCATCGCGCCGACCGAGTCGAGGGGCACGTCGAGCGCGGTGAGCATGCGCTCGGTGTGGTCGCGCGAGACCGTCGGCTCGCGGACGAAGGTGGGGCCGTCGGCGAAGAGGCCGGAGAGCAGCAGGGCGCTCTTCACCTGGTCGCACGGGACGGGGAGCTCGACCTCGATCGACGAGAGCACGTGCGGCTCGGGCAGCGCCCCGACGTCGAGCGGCGCTGTGATCTCGCCGATCTTGCGCGGGTCGAGCTGCCCCTCGATGCGCCCGCCGCGGAGCCGGAGCGGCTTCGCGACGCGCTCCATGGGGCGGCGCGAGAGCGAGGCGTCGCCGACGAGCCGGGCGGGGAAGCGCTGGGCGACGAGGATGCCCGCGAGCAGCCGCATCGTGGTCCCGGAGTTGCCGCAGTCGATGGGGCCGCTCGGGGCGCGGAGGCCGGAGAGCCCGACGCCCTCGACGACGAGCTCGTCCGGCGACGGCTCGTCGACGCGGACGCCCAGGGCGCGCAGCGCGCCCACGGTCGAGCGGATGTCGCCGCCCTGCGTCGCGCCCCGGATGCGGCTCCGCCCGCTGGCGAGCCCAGCCAGGAGGAGCGCGCGGTGGGCGATGCTCTTGTCCGCGGGGACCGGCACGCTTCCGATGAGCGGGCGCTCGGCCGGGTGGACGATCAGGTCGGGCACGCGTTGCCGTGTAGCAGAACGGCGGCGTCGGGCACAGCGAACGGGGCGGGGGCCATGCTACCGTCGGCGCGCGGCTCCACCTGGGTGAGGCGCGGAGCGGGAGGAGGCGGCGTGGACGAGGCACTGGACGTGGCGGCGCGCGTGGCGGCCCGGCTCGGCGCGATCCCGGGCGTGGCGGCGGTCGTGCTGGGCGGCTCGCGCTCCCGAGGGGAAGGGCTCCCCGACTCGGACATCGATCTGGGCATCTACTACGAGCCGGAGCGCCCGCCCGATCTCGAGGCGCTGCGCGCGCTCGCGCGGGAGCTCTGCGGCGGCGGCGCCGCGGACAGCGTGGCGCCGCTCGCGAAGGAGCTCCACGGGAACGTCCCCGAGGACGTCGTGACGCCGATCGGCGCCTGGGGGCCGTGGATCAACGGGGGCGCGTGGCTGGAGGTCGAGGGGCGCCGGGTCGACTGGCTCTACCGCGATCTCGCCCGCGTGCGGCGCGTGATCGAGGCGTGCCGCGCGGGGCAGGTGACGTGCGACTACCAGCCCGGGCATCCCCACGGCTTCCTCAACGCCATCTACCTGGCCGAGATCCACGACGGCCGGCCGCTCTTCGACCCGGACGGCGTGCTCGGGCCGCTGAAGGCGCTCGCGACGCCCTATCCGCCGCGCCTGCGGCGGGCGCTCATCGACAGGTTCCTGTGGGAGGCCGGCTTCGCGCTCGACACGGCGCAGAAGGCCGGGAAGCGCGGCGACGTGCTGTACGTGAGCGGGTGTCTCTTCCGCGCCGCGGCCTGCCTGGTGCAGGCGCTCTTCGCGCTGAACGAGCGCTACGTGTCGAACGAGAAGGGCGCGCTGCGCAGGACGCGGGCGCTCGCGCGGTGCCCCGAGGGGTTCGCCGACCGGGTGGAGGCGGCGCTGGCGGCGCCGGGCCAGGGCGCGGAGGCGCTGCTCGAGAGCCTCGAGCGCATGGAGGCGCTCGCGCGCGAGGCGCGCGACCTGTGCCGCCTGGACGCGCCGAGCTGCTAGCATCGGCCGCGACGGTGGCTGAGGACGCCGCGGGGGCGGGCCTGGAGGCGCATCGCGCGAGGACGAGGAGCCATGGAGATCAAGCTGGAGCACGGTCCGTCGGAGGAGCAGCTCGCGAAGCTCGGGGCGCGCGGGTGGCCGATCTGGACGAAGGAGGTGTCGACCTTCTCGTGGCACTACGACGAGCCGGAGACCTGCTACGTCCTCGAGGGCGACGTGATCGTGACGCCGGCGGACGGCGGGGGCGCGCCGGTGTGCATCCAGGCGGGAGACCTCGTGACGTTCCCCGCGGGGCTGAGCTGCACGTGGGAGGTCCGCTCCCCGGTGCGCAAGCACTACCGGTTCGGCTGATCGGCGGCCGGCGGCACCTTAAAGTAAGGCGGCTTACGCGAGATCGGCGCCGGGGGGCGCTCGGCGCGAGTCCACTGTCGGCATTCGCCGCCCGGCGGCGCTTCGATGTGAGCCATCTTACGTGAAATCGCCGATCGGTGGCGCTTTGATGTAAGAATTCTTACCTAATATCGCTGGCCGGGAGCGCCTGGGAGTAAGAAATCTTACCCGGATGGCCGCCCGCCACCCGTTTCGAGCGAGTGAACTACCGCGCATCGGCTGGCAGGCGGCGACGAAAGGAAGATGGCTTACTTTCGTGGGGTGGAGGGCGGCGGATCGAGCAAGCTGGCTTGCGCCGCGCGCCCCGGCGCGGGGGACCCGCCGTGGCGCGGGATCAGGGGGTCGCCCGGTTCAGGCGTCGTCGAAGGGAGAATCGTCGTCGCCGGCCTCGCCGGGCGTCACGGCGTTGCCGGCCGGCGCGGGGTCGGCCGCGGCCTCGGCGCCGCCCTTGCGGCCGCGCCTGTCGGCGCGGGCGGACTCGCGGCGGAGCCGGCCCAGGAGGCGTTCGGTGATCTCTGCAGTCGCCGCCTTCTCGAGGGCGAGGTTCGTCTCGACGGCCCGGACCACGCGGATCCAGGCGTTGCGGGCGTTCAGCACCTCGCGCGGCGTCGCCCCGTCGGTGTTCGACGGGGCGCTCAGCGCGAGCTGCTCGCGCTGCGCCTCCACCTTCTCGAGCTCGAGCGCGGCCGCGACCCAGGCGTCCACGACCTGCGCGAGCGGGCCCTCGGGCGTCTTCAGCTTCTTGAGCAGCTTCTCCGAGGCGTCGTCGAGCCGCGACCGGAGCAGCTTGGCGTCGCCCGCCTGGTCGCCATAGCTCCGCGCGATGGCCTTGAGCCCCGCCGGCGCGAGCCGATCGCGCAGGTCGAGGAGCGCCGCCGCGAACGCGGGGTCGTCGGTCATCTCGGCGAGCGCGCCGAGGTAGTTGTACGCCCCGCGGAGCTTGCGATCGTGGGTCGCGTCGAGCGCGAGGGCCTTCTCCATGAGCGCCTTCGACTGCTGTTGCAGGCTGGAGCCGAGCCGCTGCGTTGTCCTGATCCGGTCGTGCGCCTCCTCGACCGCGGGCAGGAGCGGCGCGAGCAAGGGTAACGACGTGAAGGCCTTTCGGTCCTGCTCCGGATCGAGCCACGGGCCGGAGATATTGACCATCGCCTGGGGGCTGAGATTGCGATAACCCATGAGATACCCTCCTTGGTCAGGGGCGCCCGGAGTGTCGGTCCCGGATTGACTGGACGCAACCTGCCGGGCGCGCTGTCGGCCGTCGCAGTCTTGCTCTGCGGCCGGAGGAGCTCGACCCGCACGGCCGCCCCGAACCCGCCGGCGTTCTCCTCGTTCTCGTCGACGCCCGCGTCCGCTCCGCATTCGATCAGGGCCAGCGAGGACGACCGGTGCGAGCGGCGAGCTGAGGACGTCGCCTCGCAGGCGAGCCGCGGGTAGCAAGGGCGCGCTGTGGCCGCCTCGTTGCTGGCCGACGTGCGCCTCGACCCCATGGAGCCACGCCGCCGCGGGGGCGCCGCCTTGGCGACGCGCGGTTCTCCAGGGCGAGCGCGACAGCCATCGATGGGTGAGAATTTTTGCCCATGATTCGCAATGCGCTCGCGGGCCGTACATCGGGGTCATCCAGGGTTCACAGCGCCAGGAGACCCATGGTAAGTCACCTCTGCGCGAGGAGCAGACGCCGTGCCGGCCGAGGCTGGGCGGGAAGAGCGATGTCGCGCCGGATCGGCGCCAGCGCGGCGTCCGATCCTCACGTTGGGCCGGGCGCGGAGGTGCGGTTCTCGTGGTAGAGCCTGGTACCGTCTGGGAAGGCCACCGGATCCTCGGCGAGGTTCACGATGGTATGGTCCGCACGTTCCTGGCCCGACAGGTAGGCGATGAGGGAGCGACGGTCTGGTTGCACCTCCGCGAGGGCCAACCCATGGACAGGACCGCGTTCGTTTCCGAGCTGAAACGGCTGCAGCATGTCTCGCGCGCGGTACCGCAGATCGAACCCGTTCTCTATGGCGACGCGGGCGGCCTCTCTGCCTGGGTCGCGTGCCGGCGAAGCGACGGCATCAGCATCAAGGACGCGACCCGCAGGGCCGATCTCGGGGCGACCGCGCTGCAGATGGTGGTCGAGGTCGCCCGCGCGCTCCAGCGAAGCCACGCGCTCGGCTGGTGCCATGGTGCGCTCGGGCCGGACCGCGTATTCATCACCTCGAAGCGGGACTATAGCATCAGCCATTTCGGCCTGGTCCGGCTGTTCCGGATCGAGCCGCACGAAGCCGCGCGGGAGCCGCTGGTGGCGCCTCCTGAGCTGTTGAGCGGCGACCGGGTGGGACCCCGGGCGGACGTCTATGGCCTCGGGACCCTGCTCTACGAGCTCCTCTGCCGTCGCTCGTGCGAAGCCGGCCCGTCCGGTACGTTGGGAGCGCGGCGGAACAGGCCTGTGATCCCCGTCGATATACCGCGCTCCGTCGCTGCGGTCATCGAGATGGGCCTGGAAGAGGATCCGCGCCGCAGGTACAGGAATGTGGACCACCTCATTACAGAACTCGAGGGCCTCGTGGACGCTTGGTCCAAGCTGGACCGGGCGCCGAGCAGCGGCGAGCAGCCGGCCTCGGTCGCCGGCACGGTGCCGTCGACCTTGCGCAGCTCCCACCTGGAGGGGCCTCATTCGCCAGCGTCGGTCACAGAAGAGCCGGACGCCCGCTCGTCCGAGGTCAAAGCGGTCGCTTCGCTGTCGAATGACGGTGGGCTTCCGCTGCCCGAGATCCCCCCTCTTGACGTGCCGTCGCGGATGGCACCCGCTCCGCAGGATCTGATGTTGCCACCGCCGCCCTCCCTCATCCAAGGACCAGGGCGAGAGACGATGATGGCGCGGAGCAACCCTGCCGACACGTCGCCCCGGAGGCTCGCGAGCCGCATCGCGGCTTCGGTCGCTGCGATAGCTGCGCTGTGTGCAGGCGCGCTCTGCCTGCTGCGCCCGGCTGGCGCCGTCCTCCGCGCGGAGAAGCTCGCGACGACCCTGGTGGAGCGGGGCTCGCCGTTACGTGAGCAGCAGCGTTCTCCGCCGCCGACGTCGCCGCCAATCACCTCGGAGGAAACAGGCAGCCGCCCGCGTGCTGTGCTCTCGCCGCGACTGGGCGTGGCGGCGAGAGCCGGTCTGCACCGGCCGTACTGCGAGTCCGGTGATGTGAGCTGTGGTCCTGCGCTGTACTAGGAGGGCTTCTGTCGATGCGAAGCGTTCTACTGTTCATCGGCATGAGTGCTGGGCTGGGTTGTGGCCCCGATCTCGACTGCCCCGGTTCAGGCCCCCACGAGGGCGACCCCGCCGTATGGCTCTCGAAGGGCACGCAGAACGAGGCGCAAAGCTGCGCGGAAGGGACCGAGGTCCTCTGGGACGGCTGGAGAGAAGGTTCTTCCACCGCCCCGGATTCGCCTGCATTCGCGCGCGCCTGCGCCGGCGTTGTTCGAGAGAACATCCCGGACGGGTACATCCTTTGCGTCATCCCGACGGAGGTGGAGGAGATCTGCTGGGAGGGATACGAGGACCGTGCGATCTATCTGGAAGGAGATGGCGAGGAGCATGTGATGTGCTGCACTCCTGCGGGCAACCCGCCGACGGTGCTTCCTCAAAGCTACGGTGAATGCACGATATGAGCGAGCAGCAGGCAACCACCAGCGCACGTGCGCTTTTATCGCTGCTCGGTGTCGCCGTATGCACCTCGGCCAGCGGATGCATCGCCCATCCGGAGGTCTCGGGCAAGGTGATCATCAGGCGGGAAGGCGAAGAGCTGGTGCTCGACACGGGCAGCAACGGAACCAGGGTCGTGGATGCAAGCGGCGAAGTCGCGGGAGGATGCATCGTGCGCAATCAGAGCGAGCTCAGCGTGACGGTGCAAAAGGAGGGCGCCGCCTTCTCGTTCTTTGACCTGATGGACCAGACCGGTCTGCCCCACGTATCCGCGGAAATCGACGGAAAACTGTACCAGGGCGCATGCGAGATCATCGTCCAGGAGCAGCGAGGCGACCCGTACGAGGCCGACGTGACGGCGGGGCCGTGCGACATCATCCGGAACTTCGACGGCAGCAAGGCGCGCCTCGTGACAACGACCTTTCACGTCTCGGACTGCAGCGGGGCCGACTAGCCCGGGCCTGGCCGGGCGGTCGGGCCTACCAGAAGATCCGACCCGCCGCCGCGGGCTCCACGCTGACACCGGACCACGCGAGCGTCCTGATGAAGCGCACGCCGCACGTCGCCACGACCGCCACGTGCTGCGTCGACAGGTAGGCGGCCCCGAGCTCCGCGGCCGGGAAGAAACCGAGGTACCGCAGGCACAACCCCCACGCGTTGCACACGGGGATGCGCCCGAAGTCGAGCCGCGCCGTGAACTCGAGGGAGACGGGCGCGCGGAACGGCACGACGCGGGCCGACGCCGCCGGGCCTCCCAGGAAGCCGAGCCAGCGCGCGTCGCCGCCCAGACCGAAGAGCCCCGCGTCGGCGCCGAGGCCGACGTCCACGGCATCACGGAGGGGCCATCGATGCATGCCGGTGACCGACGGCATGATGCCGCCGGTCGCGCGCGTGGCGCTCGCCCCCAGCACGACATAGGCGGCCTTGACGTCGACTTGCCATCGCGGGGGCGCGCCCTCTTCCGCACGGGCGCCCGTGGACACGAGCGACAGCGCGATGATCCCGGCGCACGGCCCCGCCAGCGCGCTACCTGGCCATCTCCGGCGGACCATCGTCGGCCTGCGCCTTTCTCCGAGCAGCGCGGAGCGCCGCGAGCCAGTGCGCCTGGTCCGGGTCGCTGTCCCACGGCGGCGCCTCCCGGTAGAGCGTGTCCCAGTATTCCCATACGGCCGCCTCGGTTGTGGCCGGATCGCTCTCGCCTTCGGGCGCCTCCACGACGCGATCCACGAAAGAGCACCATGGCTCCGAGGTGCGGTGGCTCAGGCTCATCCACGGTCGAGCGGGCTCCCCGCCAAAGCGTCCATCGCTGCTCTGGAGAAAGCCTTCGTAGGCGCTCTGCGCGAGGGCCCTCTGCCAGCGGTAGTTGACCGACATCGTGCAGGTGTCGCGGTACATCGCTGCCCAGATGCGGTCCTCCTCCGGGACGTCCTCCCGCCATGCGCTCGCATAGAGCGCGCGGAGCTCCTCCTCGCGTGAAGCAAGCTCCTCTCGACTGGCCGGCGGCGGCAGGGCCCTGATCGCGCGGTCGCGCGCGGCGCTCGGCCCGGGGAGCTCGTGCGCGGCGCCCCAGCCGACGGGCGGCTTCAGCATCGGGGGAATGGGCCTCGTCAGCGTTTTCGGTTTTCCGCGACGCCCGATCCGAAACCCCCTCCGGAAAGCGCGGAGCGCCTGGGCCCGGAGCTCCTCGGCCGTGTCGTCGGACGTCAGCATTCGCCAGAAATAGGTCCGGTGGAGGCGAGACGTCGGGTCTGCCTCAGCGAGCTCGCCTGTGCCGGGGCGCTCCTTCTTGAGGGCCTCGAACATGACAAAGAACGCGCTCTGGACGGCCTCGAGGAGCATCGGCCAGGGCGGAGCCGACTGCCTGTCGAAGCGTCCGTGGGGGCTCGGGGGAGCGCCTGCGTTGCCCTGGCCGACGCCCGGGGGTCGCGAATCGTCGATCCACCGCGCGAACTTCTCGCGGCGTCGCTCTGCCCATGCGCGGTCCTCCTCGAGCAGGCCATCGTCCCATGCTTCGGCGCATACCTGGCCCAGATTTTCAAGGTCCCAATTCCATGAACCAGGATCCTTGGTTGTAAACAGCCCGTATCCGTGAGCTCCCTCGCGCGCCATGAGGATTCCCGGCGGGAACTTCGCCAGCCATCTCACGGCCGATCTCCCGGTTCGTTGTCCTCAGGAACCGTGGGCTCTTCGCCCGGCAAGTCGGTGGGCCTCGGCGGGCAGCCCCAGCCAGGCCCGGCGCCGAGCGGGCAGAGGAGCGGGACGAGCTCAGGAAGGGCCCATCCGGGAGGCGGCGCCGGTAGCACGATCAGGGAGCTGATGACGTCGTCCGGCTTGACTGCGTCGGGATCCGTGAGCGCGGCCGGTCCGGTCTCGGGGTCATAGCGGAAGTCCCACACGAAGCGGCACTCGACGGTCGCTCCACCCGGGATTGGTAGACTGTTCTGGAGGTCGGTTATCCTGGCCTGACGCTCCAGGTAATACCATTCGTCCTTGCACATGACGTACGTCAAATTGAAGGGTCGTTTCAGGAGACAGTCGCGCATATAATCCACGGTGAGCCGCGGCTCCTGATCAGCCCAGGCGGTCCACTGACCACCGGCCTGGTAGCGGCACTGGAGCTTGCCCACCTGATCTTCGGGTGGCCTGCCTTGAAGCCACTTGACCGCCGCGCCGTTCATGGCCAGCCGTGTGAGGTACTCCGCTGTTTCCGGCGGCGCTGCCGCGATCCTGTCTCTCAGCTCGTCGCGGTCGCTGGGATCCACGATAGAGCAGCCGCAGGCGAGCACGGTCACCAGGGCACCGCCCAGCCGAGTGTTCATCGGTCTTCCCCCCCTCCAAGATCGACAGTCCACCCCCGCGCGGACCGTGGGCTACCCTACCAGCACCGCTCCGCGCCGGTCAACGCTCAAAGGCGGAGCGAGCGCGCTGGTTCCCAGCAACGAAGCCTTAGATTCCGTCCGTAGCTTGCGCGCCCTGGGACGTTGTTCGGGAGCGGATCGCCGCGTGTCTTCGCACGAATGGTGAATGGAAACCGTCGTTTGCGACGAAGCAGACACGGGGCGTGCTGCCGCTGCCCCGATGTTCGGCCACAGCGTCTCCGAGGCGTCGCCTCACCCGGCCGGCCCCTCGCTGCCCCCGGGCGCCTCGCGCGCCGCCGGCTCGCCCTCCGCCTTGTCGCCGCCCGCGGCCTCGCGCGCGGGGGCGCTCCCCTCGGCCGCCTCGCGCGCGAGCGCGCCGGCGTGGATGGCGCGCACCTCGTCGATCGTGCTGGCGTCGGCGGCGGCCTTGTCGGGGCGGTAGCGCTTCACGCGGGCGAAGCGGAGCGCGAGGCCGCCAGGGTACTGCGGGCTCGCCTGCACGCCGTCAAAGGCGATCTCGACGACGAGCTCCGGCCGCACGTGGACTGTATAGGCGTCGCGCGCGATCTCGAGCTCGAGCAGCCGCTGGGTCTGCCAGGTGAGCATCTCGTCGGTCATGCCCTTGAACGTCTTGCCCAGCATCACGAACGCGCCCGCGGCAGGGTCGCGCGCGCCGAGGTGCAGGTTGCTGAGCAGCCCGCGGCGCCTGCCGCTCCCCCACTCGGCCGCCAGCACGACGAGGTCGAGCGTGTGCGTGCGCTTCACCTTGAGCCACGAGCTGCCGCGCCGCCCGGCCTCGTACGGCGCGGCGAGCGACTTGGCCATCACCCCCTCGTGGCCCCGGGCGAGCGCGTCCGCGAAGAACGCCTCGGCCTCGGCCGCCGTCGGGAGCTCGATCCGCGGGACCCGCAGCGACCTGTCGAGCACCTGCCGGAGCGCGGCGGCGCGCTCGCTGCCAGACCGGTCGAGCAGATCCTCGCCGTCGAGGTGCAGCACGTCGAAGAAGAGGGCGCGCAGCGGCAGCTCGGCCCGCAGCGCGGCCAGGTCGAGCGCGCGGCCGAAGCGGCGCATCGTGACCTGGAACGGGTGCGGCGCGCCGTCCGGCCGCAGCGCGATCGCCTCCCCGTCCAGCACGAGCGAGCGGGCCGGGAGCGCCCGCACCGCCTCGACGATCTCCGGGACCGCCTTCGTGACGGGGTTGAGGCTGCGGCTGAAGACGCGCACCTCGTCGCCGGCCTTGTGCACCTGCACGCGCGCGCCGTCGAGCTTCCACTCCAGCGCCATCGCGCGGAGCTCGCCGAGCGCCGCCGTGACGTCGTCGGCGGCCTGCGCCAGCATCGGCTGCACCGGGCGGAGGAGCTGCAGCGAGAAGCGCTGGAGGCCGAGCGCCCCCTCGAGGAGCGCCGTCTTGGCGACCTCGGCCGCGTCGCCGGCCAGCATGACAGCCCGCCGCAGCGAGGCCGGCGGCAGCCCGGCGGCGCGCGCCACCGCCTCGATCATCACCGCCTCGAGCGCGCCCTGGCGGAGCTCGCCGACAAGGAGCCGCGCGAAGAAGTCGCGCTCGGCCCCTGTCGCCCGGGCAAAGAGCCGGCCGAGCGCAGCGCGGCGCTGACCCGCAGAGCCGGATCCCGTTGTGCGCGCGATCTCCGTGAAGACAGCGTCGGTCTCCCCGAGCGTGAGCGCGGGCTCGGCCGCGGCAGGGCCCGCGCGGCGCGCCTCGGTGACGATCGACGGCCCGAGGCCGATGCGGCCCTGGCGCAGCCGGCCGGCGAGCCAGTCCACGCCGATCTCCACCTCCTCGGG
Source organism: Sorangium cellulosum (assembly GCF_001589285.1). Classification (GTDB taxonomy): domain Bacteria; phylum Myxococcota_A; class Polyangia; order Polyangiales; family Polyangiaceae; genus Sorangium; species Sorangium cellulosum_G. The sequence continues at coordinate 13,090 of NZ_JEMA01001118.1, forward strand.
CGAGAGGCGGCGCAGGAGGTCGGCGAGGGCGGCGATCTTCTCGAGACGGCTGGACGTCGTGGCGACACGCTCGGAAGTGGCGACGAGATCGGAGACGAGCACGCAAGTATCCTACCCTGGCACCTCTCGAGCGCACGCTCGACGGGTCAGTTGATGAGGCCGCCGCGATGTGTCCTCTACAACCGAGCCGAGGAACTCCGCAGGATCGGACCTGACCCACAGGCGCCAAGTGTTCTCCGCATGGGCTGAGCGGGAGACTACCAAAGGGTGGTAGAGTGCGGGGCAGAAAAGAACGCTTTCGGGCCGGATTGTCGCCACGTCCAAGTGCGGCCATTTACGGGGAGCGCAGAGGAATTATCACGTTATCTCTCGCGACTCCCCTTCATCGCCGGAAACACAGCAGCAGATACCCTGGCTCCAGCCGCCTGGCCGACGGATCGAGCGTCCTTCGTCGCGTCGGCCGCGTCGCCTCGCAGCGGCGCGGCGATCGGGCGCTCTCCAGCGCCTCGCCGAGGAGGGGAGTCCGGCGCACCTCCTTTCACGTCGTTCTCCTCCCTTCCGAGTCGAGCGCTCCGGCGCCGATCAGCCCCTGCGGCCGGTCGGTCGGCGCGGGGTGCAGCGAGATGGTGAAAGAGCGCCTCGCACACGCCTCGACGCGCTCGCGCGCCGCTCGTGCGATGCAGGGGCGCGAACGGCATGACGCGCCTGCGGTGCGCCCCGGAACGGGCACCGCGCGAGGGGCCGATCTCCTCGCCCCGCGGCGCCGAACACCCCGCGAGAGGCCCTCCGCCGCGCCCGCCTCCCCCGACGGCGCGATCGCTCCGTTTAGTTGACCTCCGCCGCTGGCCTTGATACCGGGTTGGCGGTCAGCGCGTCGTGGGCAGGTGAACACGGCGGGCGGGCGCAGTTTTCCTCAACCACAGCTCAGGAATACCGCCCATTCGCTGCAAGGCCGCCATGATCGGGCCTTGGGAGCCGCTGGCTTGGTTTTTGCGCAGTGTCTCTCCGGCAGTCTGACTGTACCGGAAGAGGCTGGCGTTGTGTTGGTGTCCGCACGGGAAGGCGACGGAGGTTCTTCGATGGTGGAGCGGCAAGTCCGGAAGCGGGTCGGCGTCGTGATGGGCGGCTCGTCGGGTGAGCGCGAGGTGTCCCTTCGCTCGGGCGCGGCCGTCGCCGAGGCGCTCGAGGCGCGCGGGTACGATGTCGTCCGGATCACGCTCGGTGACCGGTTCGGCGCGGAGCTCTGCGCCACGCTGCAGCGCGCGCAGCTCGACGCGGCGTTCCTGGCCCTGCACGGACGGCTCGGTGAGGACGGGTGCGTGCAAGGCGTCCTGGAGCTCGCCCAGGTCCCGTATACAGGGTCGAGCGTGCTCGCGAGCGCCCTCGCGATGGACAAGCTGAAGGCCAAGGAGATGTTCCGGCTGCACAACGTGCCGACGCCTCCCTACTACACTGTGGGTGCTCACCAGGACCTCGAAGAGCTCGACGCGATTCACGGCTCGTTCGGGTTCCCTGTCATCGTGAAGCCGCGCGGCGAGGGGTCGAGCCTCGGCGTGGCCAAGGCAGGGTCGCTCGAGGAGCTCCAGGCGGCGCTCGCGCTGGCGTTCGAGTTCGACGACGCGGCCATCGTGGAGCGGTTCGTGGCCGGGACCGAGGTCAACGTGGGGATCCTGGACGGGAAGGTCCTTGGCGCGATCGAGATCGTCCCGAAGAAGGGGCTTTATGACTACGAGGCCAAGTACACACCCGGTATGACCGAGTACCACATGCCGGCGCGCCTCCCGCCGACCCGCTACCGCGGGGTCCTCAACCTGGCGGAGCGGGCGGCCCAGGCGCTCGGGTGCACCGGCGCCGTGCGCGTGGACCTGCTCGTGACCGGCGGAGAGAACGAGTACGTGCTCGAGGTGAACACCCTGCCGGGCATGACCCAGACGAGCCTCCTGCCGAAGATCGCGGCGGCGGCAGGCTACGAGTTCGGCGACCTCTGCGAGGCCATCCTGGCGAGCGCCCGGCTGCACCAGCCGGTGCGGCGCCGCGCCCCCGCCGCCTCGGAGCTCCGCCTCAACGAGCGGGGACAGTCCCCGAGCCGGCTGCGGCTCGTCAAGTCGGCGGTCTGAGCGCCGGCGCCCGGCACGGGGCTGAACGCGGGCGCCCGCACGGGGCGCCCCGCAGCACCGGGTAAGAAGCCCACCTCGCTGCCCTCGGGGGCAGATCAGCGCGAAGTCTGGATCGCAGGCCCGGTAGCAGGGGGCCGCGCCGCGCGTCGACTGCGGCCAGGGCGCCGGCACCGCGCGGCGGCCAGGGCTGCGGCGAGCAGCC
>NZ_JEMA01001119.1 GCF_001589285.1 Sorangium cellulosum
GGCGCGGGCAACGGAGCGGCGCCGGCGACCCGGGGCACGGAGACGCCGGCGCCCGTGTAGTGAACGGCGGACTGCGGGGGGAGGTTCCACCTGTTCAGGCTCCGGGGTGCTGAATGAGGCGATCTGGAGTTGCAACTTCCCCTGGAAGCCTCGATCGAGGTCTCGCCTGAGTTGCAACTCCATCGGGCGGCTGTGTCCGGTGTCCCGGCCGGAGTTGCAACTCCCCTGACGGCGTTGATCGACGTTCCCGGGGGAGTTGCGCTCCCCGGGGAGCGTCGCCCGGATCCCTGGCGGGACTGTTCTGCGGCGCCGAACCGTCGCGATCGGAGGCATTGCCCGGGATTTCGGGAGGACTATTCCCTGCGTGAGAGCACAATACGCTGCTCAGCCCGGCTGCTACGCACCACGAGCGGGCAGCATCCGCAGGTGCGAGACGATCGCTGTGAGCCGGTCGCCCCCGAGGCCTGCCCTCCGTTGACCACATCGTCGATCTCAGCTTGAGCTCGCCGGGCAGCCGTGCACGATGACGCGATCAGCGGGCGACCTGCGCGACGCTTGCCCACCGTGGTGTTCTGGGTTTCCATCCGCCGCGTGGACGGATCGCTCACCCCTGAGCAGACAGCGGCGTGCCTCGACACGCTCGGCGCCGACCGGCTGCGTGCGCTGCTCGACACGCTCGACCTCGAGGCCACGGATCGCCGCTCGCGCTCGGCGCTGATCGCCGCGGTCTCCCGAGCACCACTTCCCGACGTTGTCCGCGCCCTCCGCGTCCCCGAGCTTCGCGCGTTCTGCACGACCCTCGGGGTGCACGACAAGGGCACGAAAGACGTGCTCGTGCAGCGGGTGCTGGCCGCGCCAGGCACGCGGGTCGTGCGCTCGCAGAGCGATCGCCCGGATGGCGCGGCGGGGGCCGGTGCGCTCAAGGCGGCGCTTCGGCGCTTCACGCTCGAGGTGGCCGCGGGCTTCGGTGGACGCGACGCCCAGACCAGGTTCGTCAAGGCGTTCTTCTCGTGCTTCGGGTGGCGCGACGGCGAGCCCCCCGGCGCCGAGATTCCGGCGTCGCTCTCGGTCGTGGAGCTCGGGCGGCGGACGACGCGCCCCGTCGAGGCCGTCTGGAGCGAGCGCCGCGTCCTCGTCGACGTCGTGGCGCCGGACGTCGTGCTCGACGCTGCCTGGAGCGACCTGCTCCGCGCCTGCCTGGAGCAGAGCCCAGGCCCGCAGTTCGTCGTCCTGACCAACCAGCGCGAGCTGCGCCTCTACGACCTCGCGCGCGATCGCTCGGTGCCACGCCTCGCGACCCCGATCGACGACCTTCCGAAGTACAGTGACGCGTTCGTCTTCCTCGGCGAAGGCTGGGTCCCCGGGACGACGCCGAAGATCGTCAACGTCGGCAAGGTCTCGCGCGAGGTCGCGGACCTCGTCGCGAAGCTCTACCGGAGCCTGAAGGCGAAGTTCCCGAAGCGCGAGGCGGAGATCATCCGGTTCACGCTCCAGTGCATCATCACGATGTTCGCCGAGGACATCGGCCTCCTGCCTCCGGATTATTTCACGACGCTCCTCTACGAGGGAGCTCGGCACCGCGACGTCGAGCGACGCCTGCGCGAGCTCTTCACGTTGATGGGGACCCGCGACGTCCCGCCGCCGCGCCCCGTCGCGTACTTCAACGGCGGCATCTTCGCCGCCCCCGTCACGCTGCCGCTCGGGGACACCGAGCTCACGGCGCTCACGCGGGCCGCGGAGGCCCACTGGAAGTACGTCGATCCGCATATCTTCGGCAGCGTCTTCCAGGGCATCATGGACGACGCCGAGCGGCACGCGAGCGGCGCGCACTACACCGCGCACGACGACATCATGCGCGTCGTCGGGCCGACGATCGTCGAGCCGTGGCGCAAGCGGATCGCCGAGGCGAAGACGCTGACGGAGCTCCTCGACGTGCGACGCGTGCTCGCGAAGTTCCGCGTGCTCGATCCGGCGTGCGGGAGTGGCAACTTCCTCTACGTCGCATTCCGCGAGCTCTACAGCCTCGAGACGCAGCTCCTCGCGCGCATCCGGGAGTTCCCCTCGGGGCAGGGCATCGGCTGGGGCAGCGTGATCTCGACGCTGAACTTCCACGGCATCGACACGAACGCGTTCGCGGTCGAGCTCGCCAAGGTGACGCTCAACATCGCGAAGAAGATCGCGTTCGAGGACCGGCGGCAGAAGGCGGCTGATGCATCGCTCCAGGGAGAGCTCGAGGTCGATCCGTCGCTACCCCTCGACAACCTCGACAAGAACATCGTCTGCGCCGATGCGCTTTTCACCGAGTGGCCGGAGGTCGACGCCATCGTTGGCAACCCGCCGATGCTCGGCGGCCTGAAAATCAGGAGTGAGCTCGGTGTGACGTACCTGGAGCAACTCCAATCTCGCTACCCAGAGGTAAACGGTCGCGCTGATTTTTGCGCATACTGGTTTCGCCGTGCGCACGAGCGCCTTGCAACTGGAACGCGCGCTGGTCTTGTCGCTACGAACACCATTCGAGAAGGAAACACCAGGGAGGCGGCGACAGATTTTATCGTGCAAAACGGAGGGACGATCACGGACGCGGTGTCTTCACAGTCGTGGCCTGGCGAGGCGGTGGTCAACGTCTCCATGGTGAATTGGATCAAGGGGACGGTGCCTGATGCGCCTCGCCGCCTCGAGATCGAAGGCGTTGTCTACGAATGCAAGAGCATCCCTCCGAGCTTGCAACTGCAAGCGGATCTTCGTTCCGCGTCTCCGATCTCGGCAAACACTCGCGGAACTGCCCAGGGGTTGGTCCTCGGAACGAAGGCATTTCAGCTTGATCGAGCGACCGCGCGCACCCTTTGTGCCGACCGGCGAGCGCGCCCCTTCCTCAAGCCGATTGCCGTGGCGAGTCACTTGTTGCGCGGACGGCTGACGCAAGACCCGGACTATGTGATCGACATGACGCTTTGCACTTCGGAGGCTCAGGCCAGGCAGGCTGGTTCTGCGTTCGAGTATCTGAAGAAACACGTGTACCCCGCTGTCTTCGAGAAGGCAGAAACGGCGACGACTGAGCATTACAAGAACTGGCTGCGGACGTGGTGGCGGCCGTTTTGGCCTCGGCTCGAGTTTGTCGCGGTGCTGACTGGATTTGATAGGATCATTGTGTGCTCGAGGCACGCGGCGCGGCCCGTATTTGCCTTTCTTAGTCGTAAGTTTTTTCCCACGGAATCGCTGCAGTTGTTTGCTTTTGAGGACGACTATAGCTTCGGAATTCTCCAGTCGAAGGCCCATTGGCTTTGGGCAGTGGGCGTGGGCAGCAAGATCAAGGATGATACGCGTTACACCGGCGACGTCTGGGACACGTTCCCTTGGCCGCAGGAAGTGTCGGAGAGCGCCGTCGCGAACGTCGCCGCAGCGGCCCGTGAACTCCGCGCAACCCGACAGCGGCTCATGGAGGCCAACGGCTGGTCACTTCGCGAACTCCATCAGGCCGCCGAGATCGACGGCCCTCACCCGCTCAAGGACGCGCAGCGCGCGCTCGATGAAGCGGTCGCCGAGGCGTACGGCATGCCGTCGGACCAAGAGGTGACCGAGTTCCTCCTCGACCTGAACCGTTGCCTCGTTGAGGACGAGGAGCAGGGGAGGACCGTGACCGGCGCCGGGCTCCCGCCCGGCCTCGACCCCAAGGATCCGCGCTGGCTCAGCGACGACTGCATCGAACCTCCCCCGATCTCGGAGTAACCGACATGGCACAGACCGTTGCCGAGCACCCGGCTCTCAGGCCGCTGTGGGACGCCACGAAGAACCCAGACGCCGCGACGGCCGTGCTCACGACGAGCTACAAGGCCGCCTGGTGGTCGTGTCCGCGCGGCCACGCGTTCCAGCGCGCGCCGCGCGCCTTGCTCCGCGACCCCGCGTGCCCGCAGTGCAGGGTCGCGGGTTCGAGTGCCTCGCTAGGGGACAAGCGCCCGGCGCTCGCGGCGCTCTGGCACCCGGAGAAGAACAGGGATCTCACGCCGAGCACGGTCGACGCGACCTCGACCGCTCCGTGCTGGTGGCGCTGCCCCACCGGTCACGACTTCCAGCGCGCGCCGCTCCTCATGCTCCGCGACGCGGAGTGTCCGACGTGCGCGCTCGCGAAGACCTCGCTCGCCGTCACGCACCCCACGATCGCCGTGGAGTGGAACGCCGCGCGGAACGGCGCGGTCACGCCACAGTCGGTCGACGCCGAACACATCATGACGGCGTGGTGGACCTGCCCGAAGGGCCACGACTACCAGGCGACGGTGCGCTCGCGCGCGAAGGGCGGCTCCCGCTGCCCGACGTGCTACGCGGGCTGGTCGCTCGAGCACATCCGCGAGTTCGTGCAGGCGCTCCTCGCCCACGTCGGCGCCTTCGATCCGAGCGAGAAGTTCGCGCTCGCGATGCAGGCCGGGCTCTTGAAGGACAAGGCATCGCGGCCGTTCGTGAAGGCCTTCACGAGCGGCAAGTTCCCCGTCGCCGAACTCGAGAAGTTCCTGCGCGGCGAGCCGTCGCTCGTCGACGGCTTCATGGCCCGTGGCGGCGGCGCCGATCCGCACGACGATGGCCCCATCCTCCAGATCGTCGAGCCCGAGCCGGAGCGCCGAAGGACGGACGCGCGGGACGACCGCTTCGCGCTCCCCGGCGCGCCGGAGCCCGAGGACGCGGCCGACATCGACGTGGGCGCAGAGGTCGACGTCCACGGCCCGCCGGGTGCCGAGGACGACGGGGAACTGCCCGTCGTGACGGCGCGCGAGGCCCTCCAGGCGCTCGACAGCGCGCTCATCGCGAGCGCCGACGCCGAGACGGTGAAGTTCCTCCTCGACAGCGCCAAGGCGAAGCTCTGGCGGCACGCGTACCTGAACCCGAAGGAGGCGCGCGAGCACGCGGCCTCGTTCCAAGGGGACGTGTACTCCTCGCTGGTGCGGGATCGATTCCTCGCCGAGTTCGACGAGGCCGAAGCCCTCGTGATGCCGAAGGGCTACGCGTTCCGGCCGGTGCCGGACGAGCCCATCGCTTCGCCGAACCTCATGCAGCGACGCGTCGCCGTGTGCGTCCGCCAGGCGCGGCGCTTCGGCAACTGGTCGGGCATGGGCGCCGGCAAGACCCTGAGCGCGATCCTCGCGACCCGCGTCACCGGCGCGAGCCTGACGGTCATCTGCTGCCCGAACGCGGTGGTGGACAACTGGGCCCGCGAGATCAAGAACGCGTTCTCCGGCTGCGAGGTGGCGAAGAAGACGTGGACGCCGGCGTGGAGAGACCCTCTCGCCAGCGCTCCGCGCTACCTCGTCCTGAACTACGAACAGTTCCAGCAGCCCGACTCGGAGGCCCGGCTCGTCGCGTTCCTGGAGAAGAACGTCGTCGACTTCGTGGTCGTGGACGAGATCCACTATGCGAAGCAGCGTGACGAGGGCGCCGCGATGAGCAAGCGCAAGCGGCTCGTCCAGGGCCTCGTGCTCGAGGCGGGCAAGAAGAACGGGGAGCTCTGCGTGCTCGGCATGTCGGGCACCCCGGTCATCAACACGCTTCAAGAGGGAAAGAGCCTTGTCGAGCTGATCACCGGGCACCGGCACGACGACATCGAGACGAAGGCCACAGTCCAGAATTGCATGCGCCTCTACCAGCGGCTCGTGACGCTCGGGACGCGCTGGAAGCCCAACTACGCCATCCAGCTCACGGTCAGGCGCGAAGAGATCGATTGCGCCTCGGAGCTCGACGAGATCCGGCTCGTGGGCCAGGGGTCGACGCTGGAGCTCGAGCAGGTGCTCACGCGCCTCCGCTTGCCCACGATCCTCGCGAACATCGCGCGCGGCGAGAAGGTGCTCATCTACACGCACCTCGTCGAGGGCATCTCGAAGGATCTGCTCGACGCGATCAAGGCCGCGGGCCATTCGGCGGGGCTCCTGACGGGCGAGACCGACGACGCCGACCTGCGCGAGTTCTTGAAGCCGAACGGCTCCGTCGACGTCCTCATCGCATCGAGTCGAATCGGCACGGGCGTCGACGGCCTCCAGCACGTCTGTAACAAGCTCATCATCAATGTCCTCCCTTGGACGAACGCCGAGTACGAGCAGCTCATCGGCAGGCTCTACCGGCAGGGGAGCAAGTTCGCGCACGTCGACGTCGTCATCCCGGTGACCTTCGCCATGGTGAACGGCGAGCGCTGGTCGTACTGCGAGTCCAAGCTGAACCGCCTCGAGTACAAGAAGTCGATCGCGGACGCCGCCGTCGACGGCGTCGTCCCCGAGGGCAACCTGAGGACGCCCACGCAGGCGCAGCAGGACATCATGCGCTGGCTCGCGCGGCTCGAGGAGGGCGCGGTCGAGACCATCGCGCGCAGGAAGATCGTCATCCCGCTGTCGGGCGAGCCGACCGAGGTCAAGCGCCGCGTCGCCGCGTACGGCGACTTCACCCGGATCAACAACCGCTGGTACGCGGCTTCCAGCCAGAAGACGCACGCGCGTCTCGAGGCCAACGCGGAGGAGTGGGCGCACTACCACACGCTCTATCGCGAGGCGCGGCAGAGCTGGCCGGTCGTGCCGTTCGAAGAGGAGATCCGCTGGCTCGAGCAGCGCGACCCGCTCGTCGTCGGAGACTTTGGTTGCGGCGAGGCCATCATCGCCGAGCGCGTCGGCGCGAAGCACGACGTTCGCAGCTTCGATCACGTCGCCGTGAACCCCAGCGTCATGGCGTGCGACATCGCGGCCGTCCCGCTCGGTGACGGGGAGCTGGACGTCGCCATCTTCTGCCTGTCGCTGATGGGCGCGAACTTCGCCGACTACCTGCGCGAGGCTCACCGCTGCCTCCGGCTGGACGGCCGGCTGCACATCTGGGAGCCCGCGAGCCACTTCGACGACATCGACGCGTTCTGCGCGGGCCTCGGGCGGCTGGGCTTCGAGGTGATGGATCCGCGGCAGCAGGGAGCGTTCATGCGCATCCGCGCGGTGAAGGCGACGACGGCGGCTGCGCCGGACGTCGTCCTCCACTTCAGGGGAAGGTCGGCTGCCGCTCCAGCCGGGTAGGGGATATGCAGTCGCTGCGCGTCTCGCGTAGGTGGCGTTCATCGCCGCTGTCCACGCGAGGACGACATGCGCACCAGCACGCGCGCCCGTGGTCCTACGCAACAAGCCACCGCAGATCGCCACCGCGGGCTCGCATCTCCCCCGCCGGTGCGCGTCACGGCGCTATTTTTGCTTCGGTTCCTCGGAAGGTGAATGTACATTGGCCGCGTGAGAAGAGCGCGACCGATAGCTGCGCTGCTGTGCATGCTGGTGGGCTGCAGCTCCGCCACCAGATCGCCCGCGGCGGGTTCTTCTGATCCGGGAGGACTCGCCCTGAAGGACGGCGAGCTACGGCTCGAATCCGCGCTGCACCAACTGGACCTTATCGAGGCCAATATCCATTCGCTCTCCGGCGCGGTCGGTGACCCGGTCGCCAAGTGCGTCAAGAGAGAACCGGAGGTGATAGCCCGGGGCCTGGCATTCAGGCTCGTGATTGGAAAGCGAGGAATGCAAGAGAAAGCCGCGGAAATGGCTTACTACCGCTTGCTCCAGGAACGGAGACCGGATGAGCTCATTCCGGTTGTCTATCTGCGGAAGTACTATCATGAGGGCCTGCTCGGCTGCGTCCTCGACTCGGTCGGGGTGAGCCAGAAGGACGCGATGGCGGAAAGCGAGGTGCGAATCCTCGTGGGCTCGAACTTCGAGGCCGAGACCGGTGACGGTCTCGTCATGATAGATTTCATGACCCACTGGTGTGTCCCTTGCAAGAGGATGGCGCCTGACCTGGAGAAGTTGGCGCGTTCCTACAAGGGGACGTTGAGGGTGGGGAGGATCGACGTGGATCGAAACATGAGCATCGCCGAGAGGTTTGGCGTTGACGTGTTCCCGACGTTGATCATGCTCAAGCACGGGAAAGAGGTGGGGCGCGTGGAGAAGCTCCTCGGCTATCCGGAGCTGTCAAGGTGGGTTGAGAGCGAGCTGCGGGGACCAGGCTCGCCTTCTGGTGAAGCGCCGCGCGGCGGCGAGCAGAGGAAAGCCGAATCCGGCGGCTGAGCCGCGCTCGCCCGACCGTCAGATCCCGCTAGCCTGGTTGGTGTGGCCCTGATCCTGACGTGCCGGTTGATGACCGACAACCTCGGAAGGGTCGGACGCTTTCCCGTCCGTCTCGTCAGGGGCGTCGGTCAGCTCATCCTCCGTGCATAGATAGGTGCAGTGGTTCTCGGCAGAGTGCCAGTCGCAGTCCGGGTCGGGGATTGGCTTGCACGGCGAGCCGCAGGCTACAAGAGAAAGCATGGTGGAGCTTGTTGCCATCAAGGTGACGAGTCGTTGCCGCATTCGTGGTATCCGTACCCTTCTTCAGCGGCTGCTTCCGCCAGAAGGCCGCCGCGCCCCGACATCTACCGGGGAGGTGTACGGATCGCGAAATTTCGTGTGTCTGGTGAGGTGGCGAGCCTCTGGTGCTCCACTGGCTCCCCCTGTCGACGCAACGGCGTACCGAGGGTTGCAGGTGGCTCGCGGCCACGGTCGCGACGTTGTCGCAGATGTGTTCGACGAGCGGAGCTATGGACTGGCGAGCTATGTTTGCAGCAGCCTGCTGCGCGGCCGCTCCCGAGCGCTCCTCACACCCCGCGGATCGGCCCCGCGCCGGGCCCCACCGCCGCGGTGCTGAACGATCGCAGCCGGATCCCCAGCGCGATCAGGAAGATGCCGAACACCAGCGAATACGCCCCGATCCACAGGACCAGCGCGAGCGCCCCCGCGCCCGGCGCGGCGATCATGAGCACGCCGAAGGCGACCGAGAGCACCCCCGCGAGCCCGAGGAGCCACTCGCCCTCGATCTGCTTGCGGAGCCGGAACGCCGCGCCGATCTCGAGCGCGCCGGTCACGATCGCCCACGCGCCAATCCAGAGGGCGAGCAGGACGGCGGTGATGCCCGGCCAGAACAGCGTGACGAGCGCGACACCGATGCTCACGAGGCCCTCGAGGAGCAGGACCCACCAGCGGCGCCGCTCATCGCCGCCGCGGACGGCGCCGGCGATGTTCGTCACGCCCTCGGCCAGGGCATACGCGCCGAAGAGCAGGACCAGCACCTTGAGGCTGATCCGGGGCACGGCCAGCGTGAGCGCGCCGAAGCCGATCGCGAGGACGCCCCGAACGACAGGCGCCCACCAGTTCCGAACAACGCAGTCGGTGATCATCGGTCCCTCCGCCGGCTCAGATCGCCGGGGGCGGCGCGGCGCCGCCCCCGGCCGTGGATGAAGCCAATCAACTGGGCTGCTTCGCCTTGTCGGCCGTCGCCTGGCCGCCGCCCGCGCTCGCGCCCTGCCCGCTCGCCATCTGCGCCGCGGACCCGCCGCTCTTGATCTCGATCGAGCGGCCGCGCTGCTGCTGCGGCAGCTTCAAGCACACCTCGAGGACGCCGTTCTCGAACGTGGCGTTCACGTCGTCGACCTGCACGCCCTCGGGCAGCGGGATCGACCGCACGAACGAGCCGTAGCTGCGCTCGGTGTAGCTCACCCCCTCGCGCTGCTCCTGCTGCTCCTGCCGGCGCTCGCCCTCGATGATCAGCGCGTCGCCCTGGACCTGCACCCGGATGTCGTCCTTCGTCACGCCGGGCAGATCCGCCTTCACGACGAGCTGGCCGCCGCGCTCGCCCACCTCGATGTGCGGCGCCCAGAGGCCGCCGAGCGACGACAGCCCCCGCCCGCCGCCCTGCTCGGTCACCGGATGATCCTGCCTGTACGGCGACAGCACCCCTCCGAAGCCGAGATCATCGAACATGCGATCCATGTCCTCCATCATCCGGCGCACCATCGTGAACGGGCTCATGAGGCCACCCGCTCCGCCGTAGCGCCCGATCGGCGCGCCACCTTGCTGGCGCTGCATTCCGGTGGACTGCCCGCCGGCGGCCTGAGAGGAGGGCTGACCCGTCGTCTGGCTGCCGGTCTTCCCCTGCTGCGACCTGCCAACGGACACATCTTGACCCGTCTGCTGACGCTGCTGTTCCGCCATGGGAACCTCCCTTCAACCGCAATTTCGTGCAATTGCGGTGCCGCGCCGTGAGCGTGAATCCAGCACAGCCCGGACAGCGTCGCTGAGCGCCCCCGTCGGGGCGCCAGGATCAAGCCCTCTGCGGCGTCACCCCACGAAGCGCAGGATGAGCTCGGTGATCCCCGCCCCGACGAGCAGCAGCAGCCCGACGACGAAGCCGATCTGCGTGAACCTGTCGTCCCGCCACCGCGGCCGGAGCGGCACGATGTCGCGCTCCGGCAGCACGACGGCCGTCATCGTCTGGTGGATCGGCAGCCCGCCCGGCCGCTGCGCGACAGCCGCGTTCGGCGGCTGCGCCAGCCCCATGTTGATGAACCGCGTCACCCCCGCGCGCAGCCGGTCGCCCATGCCCGGCAGCGCGCTGCCGATCGCCACCGCACGGAGCCACGGCGCGCGCTCGAACGCGTTCTCCATCGCGATCACCCCGAAGAGCTGCCGCAGCCGCGCCATCAGCCCCCGCACCTCCGCGAGGTGCTGGAACGCCCGCGTCCTCGCCTCGGGCGGATCCTCCGAGCTCACCCGCGCCAGGCAATACGACTCCAGCCGCGCGTTCAGCCCCTCGAGCTCCTGCAGGATGCGCGGCGCCGCCTTGTCCAGGCCCGTCTCGAGCGGGAGCGCGAAGCCCCAGGGCTCCTCGCGCCCGCGCTCGGCGGTCCACTGGAACACCTCGGCGAACCCCCAGAGCGTGTCGTAGCGCGACAGCACCACGTACGCCGGCACGTCCGCGCGCAGCGCGCGGCCCACCTCGAGGAGGTACGCGCGCACGCGGTTCGCGTACGCGTCCACCCCCTGCTCGTCGAGGTCGATGAACTCGGCGATGCTCAGCACGAGGAGGATGCCGTCGATCGGCTCGCGCTTGCGCGAGCGGCGCAGCTCCTCGCAGAGCTGCGCGAGCTCGGCCGGCTCCCGCCGCGGGCCGAGCACCGTCGCCTCGGGCTCGATGAAGAGCGCCTCCTTCGCCAGCCAGTACGAGCACCGCGCCCCGGGCACGCCGATCGCGAGCGGGCCGCCGCCCGCGGGCCAGGTGAGGTTCATCGAGCGGATCACCGTGGAGCGGCCCGAGCCGGGCTCGCCGAGCACGAGGTAGCAGGGGACAGCGTAGATCCCCTCGGCGCTGCCAGGGTTCGCCTGCTGGACCAGCGCGTGGACGCTCGCCAGCTCGTAGACGAAGGAGCCGCTCATCCGACCCTTTGGGCGATCGTCCACGCCATCGCGGCCGCGCCCGCGAGCGCGACGAGCGCCGCCAGCGTCCGCCCGACCATCGCGGACTTCCACAGCGGCAGCTTGGGGAGGTGCTGGACCGCGACGCCCTCGACGCGCACCGGCCGGAGCACCCCGCCGTTCCAGTCCCGATCCGGATCGACGCCGAGCTTCAGCGAGAGATCGCGGCGGATCCGCAGCAGGTCGTCGGTGCTCTGCCCCGGCAGCGCGTAGCGGCCGCGGAAGCCGAGCCCGAGCACGCACGCGTAGGTCGCCATCACCGGCAGCGGGCCCTTCCGCACGCGCTCCAGCCGCTCGAAGAGCTCGACGCCCGCGTTGTTCGTCGTCCACCGCGCCGCCTGGAGCGGGCGCTGGGCCCAGACCGGCCGGAGATCGGGCAGCGACATCGCGAGCTCGTCCGCGAACGCGGCGATCGCGAACATGCCGTCGTCGACCGACGCCATCGGCATCTCCCGCCCGAGCTTGGTCCCCTTGAGCTCCTCGAGCAGCAGGTTCGCCTGCCGCAGCACGTGATCGGCCGGTGGCCGCCGCGGGGACTGGCGGAGCATGCAGAGCCAGAGGAGCATCTCCTCACCGAAGACGCCGATGGAGGTTTCCACGCGGCCGCGAGCTTACGCCAGACGCGCACCGACCGTCGACCCGCGCGCGCTCCCCGCCGGCGGTCGACCTGAGCCCGCCGAGGGCCGCCGGTGCACCGGAGCGTCGACATCCGGAAGGGGCCGTGCCTATGCTCCGCCCGCTTCTCGAGCCCCCTTCGAGAACTTCCGGGGCCGCGCGGACGCGGCCCCTTGAGGAGAGGTCATGTCGGAGATCCAGAGCGTCATCGCGCGCGAAGTCATCGATTCGCGCGGCAATCCCACCGTCGAAGCCGAGGTCACCACGCTGAGCGGCACCGGCCGCGCGGCCGTGCCGAGCGGCGCGTCGACCGGCGAGCACGAGGCCGTCGAACTCAGGGACGGCGACAAGAAGCGCTTCCTCGGCAAGGGCGTGCTCACCGCGGTGAAGAACATCGAGACCGTCCTCGGTCCGGCCATCCTCGGGATGGATGCGCTCGATCAGGCCGAGCTCGACCAGGTCCTCATCAAGGCGGACGGCTCCGCGAACAAGTCGAAGCTCGGCGCCAACGCGATCCTCGCCGTCTCCATGGCGGCCGCGCGCGCCGCCGCGGACACGGTCGACCTGCCGCTCTGGCGCTACCTCGGCGGCGCCGCGGCGCGCGTCCTGCCGACGCCCCTCATGAACATCCTGAACGGCGGCGTGCACGCCGACAACGGCCTGGAGATCCAGGAGTTCATGATCGTCCCCTACGGCGCCGAGTCGTTCGCCGAGGCGCTGCGCACGGGCACCGAGATCTTCCACACCCTCAAGGGGCTGCTCAAGAAGGACGGCATGATCACGGCCGTCGGCGACGAGGGCGGCTTCGCCCCGCGCCTCGCGTCGAACCGGGCGGCGCTCGAGTACGTCGTGCGCGCCATCGAGGCCGCCGGCCACCGCCCCGGCGAGGACGTCGGCGTCGCGCTCGACTCGGCGCTCAGCGAGTTCTACGACGCGAAGACCGAGCGGTACACCTTCGACAAGCAGCAGAAGACCCGCGAGGAGATCGTCGCGATCTACGAGGAGCTCAGCAAGGCGTTCCCGATCGTGTCGATCGAGGACGGCATCGCCGAGAACGACGAGAAGGGCTGGCGGCTGCTCACCGAGCGGCTCGGCAAGAAGATCCAGCTCGTCGGCGACGACCTCTTCGTCACGAACCCCGCCCGCCTCTCGAAGGGCATCGAGGACGGCCTCGCCAACGCCATCCTCATCAAGCTGAACCAGATCGGCACCGTGACCGAGACGCTCGAGTGCATCCGCCAGGCGGCCGAGGGCGGCTACCGGTCGATCATCTCCCACCGCTCGGGCGAGACCGAGGACACGTTCATCGCCGACCTCGCTGTCGCGACGAACGCGGGCCAGATCAAGACGGGCTCCGCGTCCCGCTCGGATCGCGTCGCGAAGTACAACCAGCTGCTCCGGATCGCGTACGCGCTCGGCGACGGCCAGATCTTCGCCGGCCGCAAGCCGTTCCGCCGCCCCGGGTCGCAGCGCGCCAGCCAGTGAGATCGCCCGGCGCTGGCCGCACAGGCGCGGCCAGCGCTGGTCGATGCTGTCGGTGATGTCGACGTTGTCGACGTTGTCGACGTCTTCGGTGCCGTCGATGTGAACGACGCAGCGGGGCCCCCGCGGCGCGGAGCGCGCCGGGGGGCAGCCTCGCTGCCAGCTATCCGCTGGCAGCCTCGCTGCCAGCTATCCGCTGCCGCTCGCTACCAGCGGTCGCGGCCGCCGNGCTGGCAGCCTCGCTGCCAGCTATCC
>NZ_JEMA01001120.1 GCF_001589285.1 Sorangium cellulosum
AACGGCGAGCTGGGCAACGGGACGACCGAGCCGCGGCTCGTGCCGACGCCCGTCGCCTGGCCGGCGCGGCCGTAGGCGTCCCCTCGACAGCGCCTCGCGGGACCATGTCACAGGCGTGGCGGCCCTCTCGTCCTGTCGCCGAGCCCCGATCTCCGGGGCGGGTGGCCGCGCGCCAGCCGCGGTTCCGCGCGACCGAGGCCGAGCGACGGCGTCTGTTCGAGGCGTTCCTCGAGGCCGCGGCGCGCGGCGACGCCGGCGCGCTCGCCGCGATGCTCGCCGAGGGCGCGAGCGTGACCCCCGACTCCGGCGGCAAGGCCAGCGCGGCGCGCCGGGTGCTGAGCGGCCGCGATCGCATCACGCGCTACGTCATCGGCCTCTGGCAGAAGGGCCTCTGGCAGAAGGGCGCGGGCGCGACCCCCCGGATCGCGTCGGTCAACGGCGGGCCAGCCCTCCTCGTCTACGAGGGGGCGCGGCTCGCGACAGCGATCGGCCTGGACGTCTCGCCCGCCGGCGTCGACGCCATCTGGATCATGCGCAATCCCGCCAAGCTGGCCAGGCTCGGGGCGGCGCTGCCGCTCCTCCCGATCTCCTGATCGCGCGACGCGCGCGTGATCGCGCCGGCCCGCCGCGCGCATCGGCGCGTCGCGCGGACCGGCCGGCGACATGGCATCGCGCGCGCGAGCTCACGCCGGCGCGGCNCATCGCGCGCGCGAGCTCACGCCGGCGCGGCGCGCCGAGCCGGACCGCGCGATATGCACCGCGCCACGCGCGCTTCAATGACAATCGATAAGAGGGCGACACCCGCCTGTACCACGCGACTGTCAACAACCGAGCAACAAGCGCGCCACCGCGTGCTCCAACAGCGTCCCAGCGGCGCGACGACACGCGATCCGACAAGGACGCAGGCTCGCAACCGGGCGACAGGACACCGCAATTCATCAGCGCGAACCGCGCGCGCCGACTCCCTCGTGCGGATTTCATGAGCCAGGGAGATTTAGCTCGACAGCCAATTGACTCATTGGCATATACTCCCACCCTCATGAACGCAGCTTGAGCTTGATGAGGCGAGCCACTCGCACCTTGGCTTCCAACACCGTTCATTTCAGCAACCCCGGTCCGCGCCTCGCGGACACAGGAGGGCTCGATGCTGTATTCTGTGCTGTCAAAACTATCGCGCTCCAGCGGAAAGGGGCTTGTCCATGGCGCCGTGGTGCTCCTCTCCGCCACATCGGCGCTGATCGCGGCTCCGGCAGAGGGGAGCCGGCGAAGCGGGATCCAGACGTTCGCCAGGATCCCGCAGAACCCCGGGTTCCCTGAGGGGATCGCTGTCGACGGCAATCGCGTCTATGTGTCTGGCCCGGCGACGTTCGGCACCGCGGGCAAGGGCCCGTCGAAGATCTTCGTCTATGGCACGAACAGCGAGGACCTGAAGAGCACCATCACGGTCGCGGGCGAGGCGCTCGGCGCCGAGCATGCGCTGAGCTGCATCGCTGTCGACGGCCCGGGGCGGGTCTACGCGCTCAGCACGCAGCTCGGGCTGCTGCGCTTCACCAAGGCTGGACACGGATATGTCCAGCAGAGCTACGGCGCTCCGCTGCCGGACCTGCCGGCGTGCGCGGCGGCCGCGCCCGGAGAGGCGTGCTCGCCGACGCCCTTCGATCTACCGCCGATCCCGAACGACATCGCCTTCGACGAGGACGGCTATGCCTACGTGACCGACTCGTTCCAGGCGACGATCTTCCGCTATGCGCCCGGGGGCGGCGCGCCGGAGATCTGGCTCCAGAGCGAGGCGCTCGCCGGAGGAGGACCCCAGCCGTTCGGCGCGAACGGGATCCGGCTCGATCCGCTGCGCGAGCACGTCTACGTGTCGGTGACCTTCTCCCTGGCGGATCCGAGCGTGGGGTCCATCTACCGGATCCCCCTCGTCGACGCGCCCGACGAGGCCGATCTGGAGCTCGTCCACGAGTACACCGGCGGCCAGGCGCCCGACGGGTTCGCGTTCGGGAGGTCGGGGAAGCTCTATGTCACGCTCGCCGGCGCCAACGCGATCTCGGTGCTCGACGAGGACGGGATCGAGACGTCGCGCATCGAGAGCTCCCCCTGCGACGAGATTCCCCTCGACGCCCCCGCCAACGTCGCCTTCAACGACGCGAAGAGCACGCTGCTCATCGTGAACCACGCGCTCCTCAGCGGGAACGCGGACAACTTCGCTGTGCTGAAGGTCGCGGTCCACGACAGGGCAGATCCGCTCGAGAGGCCGTGGCTCCCCTGAAGCGAGGCAGCCAGCCCGCGAGCGCGTGAGCGCGTGGCCGGCGGCGCGACGGGCGGCGCCCCGGCCTCACGCGAGGCCGCTGCGCCGGCGCACGATCCAGTGCGCGCCGAGCGCCACGGCGGCCGCGAGCGTCCAGGCCCACGGGGGCAGGAGCGGCGCGACGTGGCGCTCGGCCGCCACCTGCGTCGCGG
>NZ_JEMA01001121.1 GCF_001589285.1 Sorangium cellulosum
CTCAGCGCTCCTCGTGCGCGGAGGGCTCGTCCTCGCGCGCCGTGAGGGGCACGCCGAACGAGATCTCGCCGGCGAACTCGCTGCGCGCGAGCGGCCGCTCCGCGCCGAACACGAGGAACGGCGTGAGGGCGCGCGCGGCGTCGAGCATCACGGGCGGGATCGTCGCCTTCGCGAGCTCGCCCTGCGCCTGCGCCGAGAAGCCGACCAGGCCGAGGGCGTAGCCGAGGAGCGAGGTGTCCTCCTCGGGGAGCGGGAGGACGGGCGCGTCGTCGGGGAGCCGGCCCAGCCTGCGCGCCTCCGCGAGCGCCTCGCGCAGGCCGCCGACGCGGTCGACGAGCCGGCGCTCCAGGGCCTGGGCGCCGGTCCACACGCGGCCGCGCGCGAGGGCGTCGACCTCCTCGGGCCGCATGTGCCGGCCCTCGACGACGCGGGCGATGAAGCGGTCGTAGAGCTGCTTCACCTTGACGCCGAGCTGCTCGCGCTCGTCGTCGGTGAACGGCCTGTAGATCGACTCGGCGTCGGCGCGGGGCGTCGTGCGGAACGTCTCGATGCCGACGCCGAGCTTCTGGAGCAGGCCGGTGACGTCGACCTTGCCGTAGAAGATGCCGATCGATCCGGTGACCGTGGAGCGGTTCGCGAAGATCGGGCCGCCGGCGACCGACGCGTAGTAGCCGCCGCTCGCCGCCGACGAGCCCATCGAGACGATGAGCGGCTTCACCCGCGCGGTCAGGATCGCCTCGCGGAGGATGACGTCCGCCGCGAGCGTCGAGCCGCCGCCGGTCTCGACGCGGAGCACGACGGCGCGGACGGTGCTGTCCTCGCGCGCGCGGCGCAGCGCGCCCGCGACAGTGTACGAGCCGGCGAGCTTGGCGCCGAGGAACGGGATCGACCGGCTCTCGCCGTCGATCATGTCGCCGTCGAGGTAGACGAGGGCGATCTTGGGCGAGTGGCCCCAGCGCTCCGGCGCCTCGTCGTCCGGGGCGTCGTCGACGACGCGCGACGAGCGCCCCATCACCTCGTCGACGACGCGGCCGATCTCGTCGTCGTAGGCGAGCATGTCGATGAGGCCGAGCTGCCGCGCCTCCTGGGCGAGGAACGGGCCGCGCGCGAGCCGCCGCTCGAGCTCGTCGGCGGGGATGCGGCGCCCGGCGCTCACCTCGCCGACGAAGGCGTCGCTGAACTGCTCGAGCAGCTCCTGGTGGTCGTCCTTGCCGACCTGGGTGCTGTTCTCGCGCGCGAACTGCTCGGCGGCGAGCTTGTGCGCGCCGATGCGGACGATGTCCGCCTGGACGCCGAGCTTCTTCAGGAGCCCGCCGAAGTAGAAGTAGCTCGACGAGATGCCGGAGAAGCGCAGCCCGCCCGCGGGGTTCATGGCGATGGCGTCGGCGTGCGAGCACACGTGGAGCGAGCGCCCGCCGGCGTCCTCGAGGTGGCAGAGGACCTTCTTGCCGTGGCGCTTCAGGTTGCGGATCGCGTCGCTGACCTCCTCGGCGTGGGCGAGCGAGCTGGCCGGCTCCGCGCGGAACACGAGCGCGACCCCGGAGACCTCCGGGTCCTCGGCGAGGCGCCAGAGCCGCTGCAGGAAGCGCGTGTGCCTGCGGACGCCCGGGGTCGAGTCGAGGCGGACCCGGACGACGCGGGCGGGCAGCCGGACGCCCGGCTCGGTGAAGCTGCGGAGCGCGGCGCCGACGTAGTAGCCGGTCCCGTTCTTCGTGACCGCGTCGCCGAAGACGCCGCCGGCCGAGAGCTGCAGCTCGTCGACGTTGATGTCGAGGCCGGCCATGGCGGCGATCCTGGGGCCGCCGTCCGCCGCGAGGTCGCGCAGCGTCACGTCGCCGCGGAGCGTGCCCACGTAGGGCACGCGCAGGCCGAGCGTCGCCCGCGGCACCCAGGCGCCGCTCTCGTCGGGGTCGCTGTCCTCGACGTAGGCGGTCTCGAGGCCGATCTCGAGCGCGCGCCTGCCGCCGACGGGGCGCACGGCGACGCCGAAGTCGTAGCTGCGCTCGATGGCCTGGCGCAGGCGGCTCTCGGGGCGGTTCCAGTCGCGCGCGACGGCCGAGAGGGAGAGCCAGGTGGCGGGCCGGAGGGTGACGCCGCTGGTGAGCGAGAAGTAGCCGTCGAGCGCCGGCGCGTCGGAGCTGCCCCAGCCGAGGGTCGTCCCGAAGGCGAAGCTCGGGCCTGTGTCGAGCGCGAGGCCCCAGCGGATCCAGCGCGACGGGCTGTCGAGCGGCGCGGCCGCGGCGTCGGGCGGGTCGAGGAAGTCGAAGCGCAGGCCGGTCGACACGAACCAGAGCGGCACGCCGAGCGCGATCGAGTGGCCGCGGGCCGGCAGCGGCGAGGTCGATCCCGTGGAGACCCATGTCCACCGGAGCTCGGTGCCCGGGAGGAAGGAGAGGTTCGCGGGGTTGACGGCGATCGCGGAGGTGTCGTCGCTGCTGGCGACGGCCTTGCCCGGGTCGGGGATCGGCTGCGAGGGTCCGTCGGTCGGCGCGGCGCGCGCGGCGGTCGCGCCGGCGAGCGCGCACAGGCCGAGGAGGGCTGCGGCGGCGCGGCCGAAGGGGGCCCGGCGGGCGGCGTGGGCGGGGTGGCCTGCGCGGGCGAAGGGGGCACGGCGGGCGGCGTGGGCGGGGTGGAGTAGGTCGTTCATGCGCTGACGAGCTCCCGGAGCGTATCTGCTTCGGCGTCGTACGTCCGCTGGACCTCGGCGAGGGCGAGGCGCTCGACGAGGGGGCCGAGCAGGCGCAGCCGGATCTCGATATCGCCCTGGACGCGGCGGCGGGTGCGGCCTTCGGGCAGGCGCTCGAGCCGGTAGGTGCCCGCGGAGCGGAAGTAGCTGCGCCACTGCTCCTTCGGGCTGACCTGCCACGTGGCGGCGTGATCGCAGAGCCGGTAGGTCGAGCGCTCCTCCCAGGACATGGCGTCCTTCGCGACGGGGTAGCTCGCGAAGATCGGCAGCGGCGCGCTCGCCTGGAAGCGCAGGACGCGGAGGAGCTCGCCCTCGCGGAGCGCGTGCTCGACGGTCACGACGCTCTCGAGCGAGGCGACCCTGGTGGCCAGCCGCGGCCCGAGCTCGGGCGAGAGCACGGCGAGCTCGACGGCGTCGAGGGGCGCGTCGAGGTCGTGAGAGATGGTGAAGTGCACGGGGCCTTCTAGCACGCGGCGAAGCGGCGTCGCGAGCGGGGCACCGCGGGACGCGCGCGTGGAGATGGCGTGAAGGCGAAGGGGCTGGGGGCTGTGCGATAGGGATGGGCGCGGGAGCGATAGGGATGGGCGCGGGAGCGATAGGGATGGGCCCGGGAGCGATAGAGACGTGCGCGAGGCGCTCTCAGATCACCGCAGCCTGCTCGGGGAGCGCGTCTGCCTTGGCTTTCTTGGATTTCAGGCGGGACCGCCGGTTCAGCGTCGCCCGGTGGCGCGATACGAACCTTGCCGCGATCTTGGGCTGATCGCGGAAGGCATAACGGCCGCCCTCGCGGACGTCCTTGGCGAGCTCGTCGGCGGCCCAGAAGCAGCGATTGCGGAGCTCCAGCGCGCGCGCGGCGCTCGCGTCGGAGGCCTCGTTGGCGGCGGCTTCCTCGAGCGCGTCGGCGAGCGCTCTGGCGCGCTCGAGATCCTTTCGGGTGATGTCGGTCACGCCGAGCGCGCTCTCGTGGTCGGACCAGAAGTCGACGAGATCGCGCAGGTCCTGGATGGTGTCCGCGAGGCCGGAGCCGTCGGCGATGCGCGAGAGCTCTGCCTGGGCGGCGGCGTCGTTGCGGCAGCCCCACCGGCCGCCGGCCACGAGCTTCGCGTCGAGCGCCTCGGCCTCGTCGCGGAGCTTTCGCTGCGCGGCCGTGAGCTTCACGGCGCCGCGTGCCCTCTGCCACGCTTTCTCGAGCGCGCCGAGGCGCCGCGCGAAGCGGGCGAGGAGATCCACCTTGTCGGCGGTGATACCGATCCTGGAGAAGCGCGCCTGCTGCGCGTGCGCGAGGCGCGAAAGCGAGGTGAGCTCGCGCTCCGCGACGCTCACGGGCATGTCGGGGGCGGCCGCGTACGTCGGTCCCAGCGCGAGGAGCGCCTCGTCGCGGGTGGGATCGTGAGCCGGAGCGGCCGCGCGCTTGGTCGGCTTCGGGGCGGGCGTCTTGCTGGATGACCTGGTCCTGGATGACGTGGGTCCGGGCGTGCTCTTCACGGTGCGTGTCAGGGGCATGGTTTCCCTCCTGGTTGGGCGTAACGGGCGATGGTCGCTCATGGGGAGGAGCCGTCAACAGCGTTCAGCGCGGCCAGGCGTCCGAATGCTGCTGCGACGACTCCTGTGCGCAGGCTCCAGGAAGAGGCGTCTGGCGACCGGAGGAGACAGAGGCGTGCTTTCATTGCTTTCGCCAAGAGCATATTGACACGGTGCGTTCTGCCG
>NZ_JEMA01001122.1 GCF_001589285.1 Sorangium cellulosum
GCCGAGGACGACGCGGCCGTGGCCGACGCGGCCGGCGCCGTCTCCGCGGGGGGCGCTTCGACCGGCGTGTCCGTCGAGCGCATCGCCGTGCGGACGAGCAGCATCGCCGTCGCCACGACCACGGCCGCGCCGAGCACGATCTGCCCCGTCTTCCGCTCGCGCGGCGGGAAGTCGTCGTCGAGCGGATCCGCGCGCAGCGCGCCCGGATCCGTGGCCAGCGCCGCGCTCGCGGCGACGGGCGGCTCCAGCATGCGCCTCGGCATCTGGCTGGAGGCGGCCCACTCGAGGCTGTCGGCGAACGCGGCGCCGAACGCGTCGCAGCTCGGGTACCTCTCCTCGGGTCGCTTCGACAGGCCGCGCGCGAGCACCTGATCGAGCGACGGCGGCACGCCGAGCTCCCGCGCGATCGGCGACGGCTCGTCGCTCGCGATCTTCGACGCGACCGAGACCGCGTCGTCGCCCGGGAACGCGCGCTTGCCGGAGATCGCCTCGTACATGACGGCGGCGAGCGAGAACTGATCGCTCTCGGGCGAGAACTTCCCCGCGCGGAACGTCTCCGGCGCGCTGTACGCGGGCGTCCCCATGAGCCCTCCCTGGTGCGTCAGCGTCGAGTCCGGGATCCGGGCGATGCCGAAGTCGGCGATCTTGCCGCCCTTCGCGGAGAGGATGATGTTCTCCGGCTTGATGTCGCGGTGAACGATGCCGGCCCGGTGCGCGATCGTGAGCGNAACGATGCCGGCCCGGTGCGCGATCGTGAGCGCCTCGCCGAGCTCGCGCGCGAGGCGCGCCGCCTGCGCCGCCGAGAGCGGGCGATCGAGGAGCTGCTGCTTCAGCGTCGGCCCCTCGACGTACTCGAAGACGAGGTAGAGCCCGAAGTCCGGATCCTCGCCGACGTCGTGGAGCGTGACGAGGTTCGGGTGCGTCACGCGGGCGGCGGCGCGCGCCTCGTGGCGCATCCTCACGACGAGCTGCTCGCGGACGTCGCGCGGGATGCGGAGATCGTCGCGCAGGTGCTTCAGCGCGACGTCGCGATCGAGCACCGGATCGTGCGCGAGCAACACGCGCCCCATCGCGCCCTCGCCGAGCAGGCGCTGCACGTGGTAGCGGCCGAGGGCGGCGGGCAGCGCGGCGCAATCGCTCGGCGGTCCGAGCGCGCCGCGGCCGTCATCGGGAGACGAGGATCCAGGCACGTCGCGTCGTTTCTATCCGTCCGGCGGCCCCGGCGGAAGGCCTGGCCGGCGTCCAGCTTCCGGTTATGCTCTGCCGCGGCGCGCTCCGGGTCGACGAGCGGCGCTCGGGGCTCTGCGGAGGCGGTTTCGCGGACCCGGGCGGCACGCGGTACCCCAGGGAGGCGCAGCGAGCACAGATGAGCACCGAGAGCGCGTCAAAGCCAACCCGGACTGCCGGAGCTACCAAGAAGCGAGGCAAGGCCAAGTACATCGTGCTCCTCGGCCTCGTGTTCTCCATCGTGCTCGCCCAGCAGACAGGCCTCCTCGGCTTCGGCCTGGCGCACCTCCGCGCCGCCACGTTTCCGAAGGACGAATCCCTGCTCGAGTATGTCCACGGCAGCGCGCCCGGCGTGGTGATCGTCGACCCGCACCAGATCGATCTGAACGCGCTCGGCGCGGAGGGCAGCCCGGTGCGGCAGCACGTCGAGCGCACCCGCGACGACATCAAGAAGGCGACGGGCATCGATCTCGGGTTCGACGTCGACAAGCTGATCCTCTCCCCGTCGCTCGTTGTCGCGCGCGGGCGGTTTGACGAGCGGAAGCTCGCGCAGCGCCTGGCGGAGCACAGCTACGTGCCGGCGGAGTACAAGGGCGTGAAATACCTGCTCCGCGCCGGCGAGGACGCGATCGCGGTGCGCGACGGATCGATCCTGCTGTACGGCGCCGAGGCCGACCTCCGGGCGAGCATCGACGCCGAGGAGGCCGGCACGTCGCTGGCGAGCCGCGAGGAGGCCACGTCGCGCCTCGCGCACATCGGCTGGGATCGCCCCGTCCTCGGCGTCGCCCTGCTCTCCGAGAGCAAGCCGAGCCTCCGCGCGATCCTCACGGGCTCGACGGGCCCGCGCGCCGTCACCTTCGGCGCCTCGACGAAGGGGGGGCTCTCCGCGACCGTCGCGATCGACGCCGCGTCGGGCGACGCGGCCGAGGAGCTCCGGAAGCTCCTCGAGGAGAAGCGCGCGAACGTCGATGCGCTGACGGCGCTCGCCGGTCCGGAGGCCGGCGCAGGGCTCGCGGAGATCGCGAAGCGCGCGACGCTCGCCGTGGATCATGGAGCGGGCCGGCTCACGGTCCAGGTGGACGTTCGCCCGGAGGAGCTCGACGTGCTCGCCAGGGCCGGCCAGAAGGCGGCCGGCTCGCTCGGGGAGGTGTACAAGAACGTGCGCCTGCTCCAGCTCCTCGGGCCGTCCCCGTGACGTCGTCGCTCTCGGCGCGGCGCGCGTCGGGCTAGCGCTCGGCGCAGCGCGGGCAGCGCGCCTCGACCCGGTCGGTCGCGCTCTTCACCCGCGTGCGCGCGGCGTCGCACCGCTGGTCCGCGTCGCCGGCGAGCCCGCAGAGGTGCTGCGCGGCGCGGTCCATCGAGGCGAGCGCGCGGCACGCAGTCTCGCACGGCGCCGCGGTCACGTGCTCCGGCTCGGCCTTCTTGCTCGGGCGCGCTGCGCCGGCGGCCGTCGCCCGCGGCGCGCTGTCGGACGCCGTCGGTGGC
>NZ_JEMA01001123.1 GCF_001589285.1 Sorangium cellulosum
CCGCTCGCGCCGCCGCGCCAGCTCGATCTGTTCGCGGCGATGTAGAGCGCCGCCCGCGCCGCCCGGTCGCGCGCCGGGCCGAGCGTCAGATGCCCTCGAGCCGCACCTTCTGGCCCGCCACGACGCCGTGGCGCCGCGTCCAGCCGGCGTTCACCTCGAGGACGTACGTCGAGGGGCAGCCGACGTCGAAGGTCGAGTCGTTGAGCGTCGGGGTGTTCTCCTCGATACCGACGATCGTTCCATCGCTGTCGATGAACAGCATGTCGAGCGGGATGCACGTGTTGTGCATCCAGAACGAGTGGTTGGTCCGCTGCTCGAAGGCGAAGATCATCCCGCGGTTCTCCGGCATGGTCTTCCGGTACATGAGCCCGCGTGCGCGCTCCTTCTCCCTCCGAGCGACCTCGACCGTGACGTCGGGCGCCTTCGCGTCGAGGAAGATCACCTTGCCTGTCGCGAGCTGGAACGGGCCGGTCGGGTCGTCGGGGCACGCGGGATCCGGGCCGACGCGGCTCGGCGGCGGCCGCTCCGGCGTCGCCGGGGTCGGCTCGATGCAGCGCCCGTCGTTCGGCGTCGCGGCGGGCTCGGGCGGCGCGACCTGCGGGGCGGGCCGGTCGGGCGTGTCGGCGCGGGGCGCGTGCGGGGTCGGCTCGTCGACGCGGCGCTCGCACGCGCCGAGGGCGGCCCCGAACAGCAGCGCGCCCAGGGCGGGCGCGAGCGAGGCGAGCGGGACGAGCGAGGCGAGCGTGGACAGACAGGTCGCGGGGGCGCAGCGCGAGCTCATGCCGCTTCCTACCACGGTGAGGCTCGTCCTTGACCGCTGGACCGCGACGCGCGAAATCCTCGCACGATGATTGTCCGAGCCCTCGCCACCCAGTCCATCGCCACGCTCGCCGCGCTGGCGGTCCTCGCCGGATGTTCGAAGACCCCGGAGCCCACGGCCGAAGAAGCGCCGAAGCCGACGTCGAAGACGACGCCCGCGTCGACGGGAGCGCCCGCGTCGGGGCAGGCCGGGGACAAGGCAGAGGAGAAAAAGGAGCGCCCGCAGCCGCAGCGACGCAAGGTCAGCGCGAAGCCGGTCGCCGAGGTCAAGCCCAGCGAGGACGACCCGGTGAAGGGCAAGTGGACCCTCGACGACGCCACGAAGGGCCTCCCGCCGGGCAAGACGCTGACCGCGTCGATCGAGACCGATCTCGGCACGCTGTCGTGCAAGCTGTTCGACGACAAGGCGCCGATCACGGTGGCCAACTTCGTCGGCCTGGCGCGCGGGATCAGGCCCTGGAAGACGCCCGATGGCGCCTGGGAGAAGAAGCCCGCCTACGACGGGACGATCTTCCACCGCATCATCAAGGGATTCATGATCCAGGGCGGCGACGCGAAGAAGAACGGCACCGGCGAGGCCGGCTACGTGATCCCCGACGAGGTCTGGGAAGACGGCAGCCACGACCGCCCGGGCCTCCTGTGCATGGCGAACCGCGGCAAGAACACGAACTCCGCGCAGTTCTTCATCACCGACGCGGCGGCGTTCCACCTCGACAACGGCTACACCATCTTCGGCGAGTGCGGGCCCGAGGAGCTCGTCCACAAGCTGGCGAGCGTCGAGACCAAGGGCGAGCGGCCGGTGAGCCCGCCCGTGATCAAGAAGGTGACGATCACCCGGCAGTAGCGCCGTCCCGGCGCGCGACGCCGCGCGCCGGAGATCGCGGATGCGCGCCGGCTACTCGCAGTCGCTCGCCTCGCCGGGCGATGGCGTGGTCGCCACGGTGAAGCTGACGTCGAGCCACTCGCTCGTCTCGTCATGCCCGGTGATGCCGTTGCCCTCGGTCAGCAGCTCGCCGGCCTCGCGATCGCTGCAGCGGGTGATGCTCTGCCGGTCGCCGGCGACCGCAGCCGCCCGCTGGCTGTTGCGCGAGGTGTCATCGGCGTAACCGCTCTTCCCGGTCTTGTACGCCATCTCCGAGTTCCCGAGCTCCGCGCCCCAGATGACGTAGTCGACGTCCTTGACCGGGGCGCCCTCCGTGCCGTCCCACTCGAAGAGGACCACCATCTCGCCGTCGCCCGTGAGCAGCCCGCCGGACTGCGCGCCGAGCGCGCCGTTCGTGGGCGCGACCATGGCCGGCACGTCTTCCCCCCCGCAGGGGATGGGCGCCGAGTCAAGCGCGAAGTCGGCGCATCGATCGTACTCGAGCTCGAAGCCGTCGTGGGTCGCCAGCACGAGGTGCTTCCCTGCCTCGATCACGGTCCCGGCAGGGAACTGGACGAGGAAGTCCGTACCTGCGCTGCCGCTCGGCTCCCAGGCAACGCCCGCGGCGATGAGGTAATAAACGGTGTTGTCCGAAAGGTAGTAGTTCGTCAGGTCGACGTCTCTCTCGGTCGGGTTCCAGATCTCGATGAACTCGGCCGCTCCCGGCGCGACGACGATCTCCGAGATCAGCAGGTGGCCGGCGGGCTCACCGCTGACCTCGCCGCCGCCGCCTTCGCCGCCGCCCGCGCCGCCGTCGCCGCCCGCGCCGCCACCGCCGGTCTCACCGCCGCCGCCGCCGCCGCCGCCCTCTCCGGTGGTGCTCGACGTGGTGCTCGATGAGCTCGCCCCGCCTGCGCCGGCCGGATCGTCACCGCCGCAAGCCACGAGGTGGGTGAACGCCAAGGGGGAAGCAGCGAGGAGTGCGATACTGAGCAGGTTGCGCTTGTGCATTGGTGAGAGATACATCAGAGCGCCGGCCGACAGGCAAGTGGGATTGCAGCCTGGGGGAAACGATCCACCCGCTTGCGTTCGCGTCAGGACGGTGCCCGCGCCGCCAAATGCATGGCGGGCGCGTGAGGAATCGATAGCATGGCGCCATGAGACGGTGCTTCTCGCTCCTCCTGACACTTCTCTGCGTACCGCTCCCGGGGCTCGGCCTCGCTGCCGGTTGCGGCCAGACAGTCATCGTGGACGATCCTTCCGCTGGCGGCGGCGGCGGTGAGGCCGGCGCGCCGCCCGTCCAGAACGGCGAGGGCGGCGAGGACGCGGGGACGGTCCCGCTCGAAGAGTATGACGATCCCGGCTGTCCCGACGTGGAGCCGATCACCGACTTCGCGTGCGATCCCCACGATCAATCGAGCGGCTTTTGCGCCCCCGGAGACGGGTGCTTCATCTACGTGCAGTATCCGGCCGAGCCGTGCGGGCAGGAGATCTACGGCGCCTTCTGCGCGCCGGCTGGCCCGGGTGGGCAGGGCGATCCGTGCAGCGGCGGCGGAGAGTGCGGCGCCGGGTTCGCCTGCGTCGTGACCGGCTCGGGCACGCAGTGCGTGCAGCTCTGCGAGCTCCGCGGCGACGGCCGCTGCAGTCCGGGGCTCGTGTGCGAGCCGATCGACGTCGCGGGGATGGGCGGATGCTTGTGACGAAGCGCTCGGTGGCTCGTCATGCACATCGGAAAACGGCGCTGGCGCTGATCCTGCTCGGGATCGCCGCCTCCGGCGGCGCGCTCTCGGGCGGGTGCGGCGCGCGGACCGGGCTGAACATCCCGCCGCCCGCGCCGGAGTGCGAGGTGGACGCGGACTGCCCCGGCGCCGACGATCTCTGCAAGCCGGTGTTCTGCCAGCTCTTCGCGGCGGAGCAGCCCGACGCCGGCGCGGCGCCGTCGCCCGACGGCGTGCCGGGCGGCGAGGCGCCGCGGCGCGGCGGCACGTGCGTCGAGCTCGCGCCGGTCGACTGCGACGACGGCGACCCGTGCACCCGCGACAGCTGCGAGAGCGCGACCGGCACGTGCAGCTACGGGCCGTCGACGCTCGACACCGACGGCGACGGCTTCCGCGCGGCGCTGCCCGGCACGATCCCCGGCGATCCGCTCGCGTGCGGCGACGACTGCGACGACGCGAGCGCCGCGGCCTTCCCCGGCGGGCGCGAGATCTGCGACGGCGTCGACAACGACTGCGACGGCACGGTCGATAACGGGGCGCGCTTCGTGCCGCTCGACGCCGACGCGACGCGCATCTCGGGCGACATCGCGCCGGCCGGCGCCGGCGGCCTCGCCTGGAGCGGCACGTCCTACGCGGCGCTCTACACGGGGACCACGCAGGGCTTCAACCTGTACCGCTCGATGATCAGCGCCGAAGGGGAGCCGCTCCCGCCTGGCGAGGAGATCATCACGCCGAAGAACGGCGACGCCTCCGGCGGGCCCATCGTGTGGGTCGGCGACCGGTACGGCGCCGCCTGGCAGGATCGGCGCGACGGCGACTACGAGGTGTACTTCTCCCTGCTCGACGCCGACGGCCAGAAGGTCCAGGGCGGCGATCGACGGCTCTCCGAGGCGTTCGGCTTCTCGGTCAACGTGGCGCTCACGTGGAACGGCACGGAGTTCATCCCCGTCTGGCAGGACGAGCGCAACGGCATCTTCGACCTGTTCGCGCAGCGCATCGACATCGACGGCAACCTGATCGGCGAGAACGTCCAGCTCACCGATGCCTCGGGCGGCTTCGGCAACGAGGCGCCCGCCGCCGCGGCGGGCCAGAGCGGGATCGGCGTCGCGTGGGCCACGGGCGACGCGACCACCCACTTCATCCAGTTCCGGACGTTCTCCGCCGAGCTCGACCCGATCTCGGACATCGTCACGCTGACGAACGGCCAGACCGACGCTGTCTATCCGACGGTGGTCTGGAACCGCGATCGCTACGTCGTCGCGTGGTTCGACAAGTCGGCGAACCCCAAGGCCATCTACGCGGCCACGGTCTCGGAGGACGGCACGATCCTCGCGGAGCCGAGGGCCATCTCGAGCCCTGGCCCGTTCCGCTCGCGGTATCCGTACCTGCGCGCGCTCGGCGATCGGGTGCTCGCGATCTACTCGGACGACCGCGATCAGAACGACGGCTACGAGCTCTACGCGGTCACCGTGAGCGCGGACCTCGTGCCGCTCAGCGTCGAGCAGCGGCTCACGTTCGCGCCCCGCGACAGCATCGGCCCGATCGCCACGTTCGGGCCGGAGGGCGACGTGGGCATCCTCTTCCGCGACGATCGCGAGGGTGGCGAGCACCACGTGTTCTTCACCCGGCTCGGCTGCATCGCGGGCGACTGACAGCCCCGCGGCCGAGCGCGTCGACTGCCCGCGGCCGAGCGCGTCGACTGCCCGCGGCCGAGCGCGTCGACTGCCCGCGGCCGAGCGCGTCGGCTGCCAGCGGCCGAGCGCGTTGCCCATCGCGAGGCCGAGCGCGCCGCGTTCGGCCTCGCGGGGCGCTCGGCTCAGCTCCGGGTCGGCTGGCGGCGCAGCCGGAAGGGGCCGGCGCGGTGGACCTTGCCCGGGAGCGGGCGGCCGATGACCTGCTCGGCGATGTTGCCTGCCTCGATGAGCTTGTCGAGATCGACGCCGGTCCGGACGCCCATCCCGTGGAGCATGAACACGAGATCCTCGGTCGCCATGTTGCCGGCCGCGCCCGGCGCATACGGACAGCCGCCCACGCCCGCCACCGACGCGTCGAGGTCGCGCACGCCGAGCTCCAGGCCGACCAGGATGTTGGCGAGCGCCGTGCCCCGCGTGTCGTGCAGGTGCAGCGCGAACCGCTCAGGCGGCATCGCGTCCAGGAAGCGGCGGACGATATCGTGCGTCTGCCGCGGGGTGCCGATGCCGATCGTGTCGCCGAGCGAGACCTGGTAGCAGCCGAGCTCGATGAGCCGCTCCGCGATGCGCACGACGCGGGCGGGATCGACGTCGCCCTCGTACGGACAGCCCCACACCGTCGACACGTAGGCGCGCACCGCGAGGCCCGCCTCGCGCGCCGGCGGCACGATCTCCGAGAACACCGAGAGCGTGTCGTCGATCGACTTGTTGATGTTCGCGCGGTTGTGCGCCTCGCTCGCGCTCAGGAAGACCGCGATCTCGCGCAGGCCCACCGCGAGCGCCCGCTCGAGGCCGCGCGCGTTCGGGCACAGGGCGCTGAAGGTCACGCCCTGCTCCTGGGGGAGCGTCCTCGCGAGCTCCTCGGCGTCGGAGAGCTGCGGGACCCACTTCGGCGAGACGAAGCTCGTGATCTCGATCCGGCGGAGGCCGGCGGCGACAAGCGCGGCGATGAGCCGCCGCTTGCCCTCGATCGGGATCATCGCCGCCTCGTTCTGGAGCCCGTCCCGCGGGCTCACCTCGTAGATCGAGACCTCGTCGGCGACGCGCGCGAAGAGCGGCGGCGGCGGCGCAGGTGTGGCGCGGTCCGCGCTGGCGTGCTCGGCGGTGCCCTCGGTCATCGGCAGACCCTCATCGCCAGAGCGGGGCAGCGTCAACCGGTCACCATCCGGAGCTGCCTGTTCGGCGCGGCCGGCGTGAAGGGGATCGGGTAGCTCCCCGAGAAGCACGCGTGGCAGTAGCTGTCCGCCGACGGCCGCGGCGTCGCGGCGTCGCCCTCGCGCGCCTCGATCGACCGCACGCCCTCGACGAGGCCCTCGAGCGACAGGTAGCCCACGCTGTCGGCCGTCAGGTAGCTCCGGATCTCGTCCACGGAGTGGCTCGCGGCGATGAGCTCCGAGCGCGTCGGCGTGTCGACGCCGTAGTAACAGGGCCACCGCGTGGGCGGGCTCGAGATGCGCATGTGCACCTCGCGGGCGCCGGCGTCGCGGATCATCTTCACGATCTTGCGGCTCGTCGTCCCGCGCACGATCGAGTCGTCGACGACGACGACCCGCTTGCCCTCGATCACCGCCCGGTTCGGGTTCAGCTTGAGCCGGACGCCGAAGTGCCGGATCGATTGCTGCGGCTCGATGAACGTGCGGCCGACGTAGTGGCTGCGGATGAGCCCCATCTCGAACGGCGCGCGCGCGCGGTCGGCGAAGCCGATCGCCGCCGGGACGCCCGAGTCGGGCACGGGGATCACGACGAGATCGTCCCCGGGCTCGACCGGCTGCTCGATCGCGAGGCGCCGGCCGAACGCCTTGCGAACCTCGTAGACGCTCACGCCCTGGATCGTCGAGTCGGGGCGGGCGAAGTAGACGTGCTCGAAGATGCAGAGCTTGCGCGGCTCGGGCGCGAAGGGGAACTCGGAGCGGACCCCCTCCGCGCTGATGATCACCATCTCGCCCGGCGCGACGTCGCGCACCTTGCGCGCGCCGATGAGATCGAACGCCGTCGACTCGCTCGCGACCACGTGGGCGACGCCGCTCCCGCCCGGCATCTCGCCCAGGCAGAGCGGCCGGATCGCGCGCGGGTCGCGCACGGCGATGAGCTCGCGCTCCGTCAGGAACAGCAGCGAGTAGGCGCCTTCCACCTGCTTCAGCGCCTCGGCGATGCGCTCGCGCAGCGACTCCTTCTTGCTCATCGCGATGAGGTGGACGATCGACTCGGTGTCGCTCGCGGTCTGGTAGATCGAGCCGCGCTCCTCGAGCTGCTCGCGCAGCGCCTCATGGTTGGTGAGGTTGCCGTTGTGCGCGACAGCGAGCGAGCCGCGCGCGTAGTCGACGCCGATCGGCTGCGCGTTCTTCAGGTGCGAGCCGCCCGCGGTCGAGTAGCGGACGTGGCCGATGGCGCGATCGCCCGGCAGCGCCGCGAGATCGGCCGGAGAGAAGCCGGACTGCACGCGACCCATGGCGCGGTGGCCGAAGAGGCGCTCCCCGTCGCTGCTGACGATGCCCGCAGATTCCTGTCCTCGATGCTGGAGCGCGTGCAACCCGAGGTAGGCCATGTTGGCCGCCTCGGGGTGGCCAAAGATTCCGAACACACCGCACATGCAGCCTATCTAGTACGAAAACGGGGCATGACCCACCGTCATGGCGATCTGTTCTCAGGATGAGGCGGCCGAGCGCCGGCGCAGATGGACGGCGGACGCCGGCGCTCGGCCCGCGCGCGCGGCAGGCCCCCAGGCCGACCCGTTGGATATGTAAGAATACTAACGAATTCCCGCCGGGCGCGGCGCGCCAGGGTCGCGGGATCCCGCGTTATTCCGCGGCGGGACGAGGATCTCGGGGCGAGAGGCCCGGGCGGCTCCCTTTATTTCGGGATGTTCCAGAGTTTCTCGATGATCTTGGTTTCCATGGCGTCGCCGTGGCACGTGCCGCACTCCATGTCCTCCTTGTCCGCCCGCGCGAGCTTGTATTGGTACTCCTCTTCCATGAACGCTTGGACGGCCTTCTTGTCCTTGCGGTTCAGGACGTGCTCGTTCCCTGCGTGGCAGCTATCGCAGAAGAGGGTGCCGCCGCTCTCGCTCCGGAGCGGCACAACGAAGTGACGCCACATCTCGCGCGCGACCTTCATGTCGCGCGTCTCTTTCTTGAAGTCGCCTTCGGCGTGGCAGCCCTGGCATGTGTCGTAGCCGAGCGCCTTCTGGAGCAGCGGCATCACCTTCTTCTTCTGCGCGGTCGAGAGCTTCTCGAGCTCGGGGATCTTCTTGAGGTTGATCCCGATCTTCTTCAGATCCGCCTCGAATTTGGTCGCCTGGATCGGCGTCGACTTGGCGGGCGCCTCGTCCCCCTCGCCCTCGTCCGCCGCCGCGGTCTTCTCCGACTTCGACGGCTTCTGCGCCTTCGCGCTCTCCGATCCGGCGGTCGCGTCGTCGCCCGGGCTCGACTCCCCGTCGAAGTCGTCCTTGTCGGCCGCCGTCTCGGGCGGCGGCGTGGTGGAGCCACATGCTCCTGCGAAGGCGCCCATCCAGAGCGCGAGGGCGAGCGCTGCGTGCTTCATCCTGGCTGCCATACTCCTCCAAAGGATCGTCAATGCCTGAGCGGATCGCCGCTCTCCGCGCAGCAGGGCGCGCCGCCTGGGGCGCGCGCCTGCGAGCATTCGCTGGGCGATCAAGCCCGCAGTTTACTCGAATTTGCCCGAGACAGAGAGGAACGTGAGCTTGTTGTTCGTCTCGCGGAGCCGCTGGACGAGCATCCGGACGACGTTCCAGAGGACCTCGTACGCGAGCTCTTTGTGGAGGAAGAGCAGGTCCTCGAACGCGTCCTTCGACACGGTGAGCAGACGGCAACGCTCGTGGACGCGCGCGTCGGCGGAGCGGGGGGCCTCGTCGAGCAGCGCCATCTCGCCGAACACCGCGCCGGGCCCGAGCACAGCGAGCGCCTCCTCGCCGATCCCGGCGATCTCGCGGCTGATCCGCACCTTGCCCTCGAGCAGGATGTAGAGCTTGTCGCCCGGATCTCCGTGCTGGAAGATCTTGGTGCCGAGGGCGTGCGTTTCCTCGCTCGCGACGCGCGAGATGAGCTCGAGCGCGGCCGGAGTGAGGCCCTTGAACAGGGGGACCTTCGAGAGCTGCTCGATCCGTTCGGGGACGATCACAAGCTGCCGCGGAGAATAGCCGAGGCGCCGGCCGCGTAGCGAATTTTCAGGGCGCTCGCGGCGCGACCTACCGCGTGAAGTTCACCGTGATGGGCGGCGTCGTGGTGGTGATCGGGGTGCCCGAGCGATCCCTGGCGGGGCTGTACCGCCGGCTGAGCGCGCACATGCGCGCCGCGCGCCCGAAACCGTGTCCGGGATCACTGACGACCTTGACCGACAGCGGACTCCCGTCGGGCCGCACGGTGATCATCAGCACGACCTTCGCCTGGTCGATCTGGTCGACGTCGGCCTCGGGAGGGAAAGGGCAGTTCCAGCTGCTGCCGCCGATCAGGCCGGCCGGGGCCGAGCGATCCGGCCCGGCGGGGGGCGGGGGCGGCACCGGATCGCCCGTACCCTTGCCCCCGACGACGCCGCCGACCTTGGCGTTCGGGTTGAACGTGGGGGCCTTCGCCGTGCCGGCGCCGGCGACCTGGCCATAGCCGACGCCCTGCCCCTCGCCGCTCGCGATGCCGCGATCGGTCATGTCGAGGACCTCGTCCGGATCCGGCTCGCGCGTGAGGACCTTCGCCGCCGCGGCGGCGGCGGGGGGCGGCTCGTACGGATCGTCCTTGGGCGCCGGGGTGTTCGCCTTCGGGGGCGGCGCGACCTTGGGCTCGGGCTCCGGCTCGGGCTCCGGCTCCGGCTCCGGCGGCTTGGGCTGCTCGACCTTCGGCGGCGTGACGTCGACCTCGTAGACAGCCCAGAGGTACTCGTGGATGCCGGCGCGCATCTCGTCGACAACCTGCCGCATGTCGCGGAGCGACCCCGAGACGATGGCCCGGGCCGAGGCCGCGCTGTGGGTGGTGAGCGCCAGGGTGACCCCGAGGAAGGCGCCCACCCGCGAGGCCCGGTCGCCGAGCGCGAGCACCGCGGCGAGCGGATCCCTGGCGCGCCGGCCGGCGCCCGCGCGGCCCGCGGCCGGGGCAGCGCGCGAGGTCGAGGGCTCGGGGGAGCCCCCAGGGTCAGCGCCGCCGCGCCTGTCCCGGCGGCGCCCATCGTGGAGCGCCCCCGCGGCGCGATCGCTCGTGGCCTGGCTCATGGCGTCTCGCTCGGCGCGCTCAGGGCGCGGGGCTCGGTGTTGCCGGCGCGGGGGCGGCCGGGGGCGGCGCGGCAGGCGCGCCGGGCGCTGAA
Source organism: Sorangium cellulosum (assembly GCF_001589285.1). Classification (GTDB taxonomy): domain Bacteria; phylum Myxococcota_A; class Polyangia; order Polyangiales; family Polyangiaceae; genus Sorangium; species Sorangium cellulosum_G. The sequence continues at coordinate 10,398 of NZ_JEMA01001123.1, forward strand.
CCCGGCGCCGCGCCGGGCTCGGGCGCGATCGGCGTCACGCCGAACGCGATCTTGGACACGCCCGCCTGCTTGAGCAGATCGAGCGCGCGGATCACGCGCCCGTGCGGGACCGTCGTGTCGGCGCGGATCACCGCGCGGAGCTCCGGGTTCTTCGCCTGGGCCTCGCGCGCGATCGGCAGGATGGCGTCCTCGCCCGCGAGCTTCTTGCCGTCGGCGAACGTCTCGCCGTTCGCGTGCAGCTCGAGCCCGAAGACGAGCTGCACCTCCTGCCCCTGCGCCGCCTTCGGCAGGTCGAGCGGGAGCGACTGCGAGACGATGATCTTCGCCGTCACCATGAAGATGATGAGGAGCACCAGGGTGATGTCCACGAGCGGCGTGACGTTGATGCCGCTGATCAGATCGTCATCGTCGTTGCGGCTCGAGGCGNGCCGCTGATCAGATCGTCATCGTCGTTGCGGCTCGAGGCGGCCATCAGCGCTCCTCCTCGCCCGCGCCGCCCTTCTTGGGGTCGTCCTGCCGCGACGCGCGCGCGACCTTGCCGCGCGGCTCGGCGGCGACGGCGGGCGCGGCCCCGGCGAAGGCCGGATCGATCTTGAGGTGCGCGAGCAGGACGCGCGTCAGCGCCTCGGTGTTGGCCAGCGTCGACTTGATCATGCGCTGGAAGAAGTTGTTCGCGGCGACCGCCGGGATGGCGACGGCGAGGCCGACGGCGGTCGCGACGAGCGCCTCGGCGATGCTCGACATGACCGCCTGCGGCGCCATGGCCTGCGACGCGGCCTGCGCGACCGGCGTCTTCGCCGCCTGGCCGAGCGCGTCGAAGGCGCCGACGACGCCGATGACGGTGCCGAACAGCCCGATGAACGGCGCGTTGTTGCCGAGCGTGCCCAGGTAGGCGAGGCGCCGCTCCAGCTTCATGCGCTGCAGCGCCGCCGCGCCGGCCATGGCCTCCTCGGCCGCCTCGGGGCCCTGGTGCGCCACCGCGAGGCCGGCCGAGACGACCGCGGCCTCGGCCGAGGGCGAGGCGTCCATCCGCCGCCGCGCCGCCTCGATCGAGTCGTCGAGGGACGTCCGGAGGTCCCGCGCGAGGACGGCGAGATCGTCGCGGAGCGACCAGAAGAACCAGGCGCGCTCCAGGATGATGGCGACCGAGATGACGCTGAGGCCGATCATCAACCACATGACCCAGGCGGCCCCGAATCCGACCATGATGCGCTGCAGCCACTCGACGAGGTTCATCTTCTTCCTTGGTGCCTTTCCCGATGGGGGTGGTGGGGTGGGAGCCGCGCTTCCAGGGGTCTAGGGGCCGGCGCCGGGCTGCCCTTCGTCGACGGCGTCCTCCTCCTCTGGAGCGGGGGCGCCCGTCGCCCCCGGCCTGCCGGTGGACGGCTGGGGGGCGGAGGCGTCGACGAGCCGAAAGACTCGCCCAAGGACGGTCGTTGCGTAGCCGCCCTTCGGTAGCACAAACGAGACGACGATTCCTTGCCCTGCGGCCGGATCGCCCGCGCCGGGCGCGTCGGCCTCCCCGGCGCTCGGCCCCGCGGCGCACACCTCCAGGCCGTCGACCTCCAGCCGGAGCGGGCGCCGCGTGCCTTCCCCGGCGTGGGCGAACGCGTCGAGCCGGCGGGGGTCGCCGATCGCCGCCGTGAGCACCTCCAGCTCCAGCGCGCCGGGAGCGCCCTCGGGCCAGCGCATCTTCCGGCCGAACATCGGGCCTGTGGGCGAGATCGCGAGCGCGGCGGCGCGCGCCTCGGCGTCCGCGAGGTCCGGGCCCTCGAGCGGCACGAGGAAGAGGCCGCCGCTGTCGCGCTTCTTGGCGAGATCGCCGGGGAGCACGGCGCTCCAGGTGCCGTCCGCCTCGCGGCGCGCGAGCACCTCGTTGAACCAGCGCGACTGCAGCGCCGAGAACAGGAGGCGCTGCTCGCGCTTGTCGCGGGGACCGCGCTCCCGGCCGGCGATCCACGCGAGCGCGCGCTCCGGATTGCCGCCGTCCCTCCCGAACCGCTGTGGACCGAAGGCGTTCGGCACGCCGGCGCGGCCGATCTCGGCGAGGCGGCGCTCGGCGAGCGGGAGCGCCGACGGATCGATGCCCCGGAGCGTGATCTGGAACCGGTTGCCGACGAGGTGCCCCGGCTTGAGCTTGTTGTCGTGGCGGGCGACGGCGAGGATCTCGATCCCCGGCAGCTCGGCCTGCGCGAGCAGCGGCGCGGGATCGCGCGCCAGCGGGAGCTGGATCGAGGCGGTCTGCGTGGTGATCGCGTGCCGGTCCTTCATGCCGGCGAAGCCGGTGCTGCCCGGGTCGGCGCCGAGCGCGAAGGCGATGGCGCGCACCGCGTCGGGCGTGTTGCGCCCCGTCTTGCGGAAGGTGACGAACACGTGCTCGCCGCGGCCGCTCGGCGCGTAGGCGGGGAGCTCCTCGACGACGAAGTCCGCGGGCGAGCTCCGGAGCACGGCCGCGGGGAGGTCGCCGGGCGAGCCCGCTGCCGCGAGGTCCGCCGCGGACGGGGCGGTGATGGTCATGGGAGCGCCAGGGTGACCGAAATCTTCCGCGCGTCCAGCGGCGAAACGCGCGCGCGGCAGGCGGCGCCCGGCGGCGCGCGCGCC
>NZ_JEMA01001124.1 GCF_001589285.1 Sorangium cellulosum
CGTCACCGCCGCCGCCGCTCGCGGCCGAGCCGCCGCCGCCAGCCGCGCCGGCCTCGTCGAAGCTCCGCACCTTGGTCGAGCAGGACGGCGCGGCCGTGAGCAACACGATGGCTGCGCAGCAGGCTCCTGCGAGCGAGCCCTCGCCGAGGACGATGCGACATTTGCGTGTGCGAGCGTCTGCCACGCTTCCTTATACACCAGCCGCCGCGGCGTGTGCACCGGCCGCGCGCGGGCGGTGGTCGGGGGCTCCGCCGCTGCGCGCGCCCCGCCGGCGGTCGTCACAGGGGGCGGGCGTGGGCCGGGATCTGGCCGCTCTGCAGCGCGAAGGTGATGGCGCTCTGGAGGGTGCTCTTCGTGAGGATGCCCGCCAGATCGAGCCCCAGCCCGACGAGCGTCTGCGCCACCGCCGACCGGATGCCGGTCAGGATGGTCCTTGCGCCGAGGAGCTGCAGCGCCCTGGCTGTGTCGACGAGCGCGGAGGCGACGCGCGTGTCGATCTCCTTGAGCCCTGTCACGTCGAGGATGACAATCTGCACCTGCGTCGACTGGACTCCATCGAGCGCGACCGACATCACCTGTCCGATCCGCTCCGAGTCCATCTGACCCACGAGCGGCATGACCACGATGCGATCGGTGATCGGGATGAGCGGCGTCGACATCGCCTGCATCGAGTCGCGGAGCCGCGCGAGCGTCCGCTCGAGCTCCCCGAGCACCTCCTTGTAGGGGGTGACGTCGTGGGCGGTGCCGTAGACGAGGCGGCGCGACGGCTCCTCGGTCGCGTCCATGTGCGCGGTCCACGCCAGCCACCTGTACGAGCCGTCCTTGCACTCATAGCGGTTGTCGAACCGGATGGTCGTGCGGCCCTGGAACAGGGCGGTGGCCTCGGCGACAGTCGCCTCGCGGTCGTCGGGATGAACGAAATCGATGAACGGCCTCGCGGTCATCTCCTCGGGGGACCAGCCGAGGGTCTGCTGCCAGGCCGGGTTCGCGTGGCGGAAATACCCGTCTGCGTCCAGCGTCACGAGCAGGCCCACCGAGACCCGGAACAGCTTCTCGTACACCGTGGCGAGCTCCGTCACCCGCGCGAGCTGCTCCGCCCGCTCCCGGTCGCTCGTCACGTCGATCGCCGTGGCGTAGATGAGGCGCTGCTCGGGGGCGTCGGCCATGTCCACGCTCGCGGCCCAGCCGAGCCACCTGTACGACCCGTCCTTGCACCGATAGCGGTTATCGAACCGGACCGTCGTGTGGCCCTGCAAGAGGCCGGCCGTCTCCGCGAGCGTGGCCTCGCGATCGGCCGGGTGGACGAAATCGATGAACGGCTTGCCCCTGAGCTCGTCGAGCGACCAGCCGAGCGTCCGCTCCCAGGCGGGGTTCAGATCTTGAAAGTGGCCGCGCGCGTCCGCCGTGGCCAGCAGTCCTGCGGAGACCTGGAAAAGCTTTTCGTAGCTCAAGCCCGCGTCCTCCCCTGTGCGGTCACGGCGCGCGCTTCCCCGCTGCGTCCGTCCGCCTGTCCGCTGTTCCCAGAACGCAGGTGAGCGCCGTCCGCCGGAGCGCGCGGGCGCGCGGCCAAAGCGAGGTCGACCCCACCGATGCGTCGAAGCTCGCTTGTCCACGAGATCGACTTTTATGTCAAGGGCGTCGGTGGCCCCCTGGCGGCGACCGAAAGGAGCGGCCGGAGCCGTGGGTAGGCGCGCGTCTCTGGCCGGCGCCCACTGCGCGCGTCTCTGGCCGGCGCCCACTGTCGGTGTCCCCACGGTTGCCAGGCCACCATGAGGCGGGTAGGGTCCGCGCCTACAAGGAGTGGACCATGACAGTCTCTGCGATTTTCGACCCGGCGCGCTGGCGTGAGGTCGAAGGGTTCTCGTTCGAGGACCTCACGTACCACCGCGCCCTCGACCAGGGCACCGTGCGCATCGCGTTCAACCGCCCCGAGGTGCGCAACGCGTTTCGCCCGCGCACCGTCGACGAGCTGTACACGGCGCTCGAGCACGCGCGCACGACCGCGGACGTGGGTTGTGTGCTGATCACCGGCAACGGGCCCTCTCCCAGGGACGGCGGCTGGGCGTTCTGCTCCGGCGGAGACCAGCGCATCCGCGGGAAGGATGGATACAAGTACGAGGGCGAGAGCGCGGGGCAGGCCGATCCGGCGCGGCTCGGCCGACTCCACATCCTCGAGGTGCAGCGGCTCATCCGGTTCATGCCCAAGGTGGTCATCGCGGTGGTGCCCGGCTGGGCGGCCGGCGGAGGTCACAGCCTCCATGTCGTCTGCGACATGACCCTCGCGAGCCGAGAGCACGCGATGTTCAAGCAGACGGACCCGGACGTCGCGAGCTTCGACAGCGGGTACGGCTCGGCGCTGCTCGCGCGGCAGGTCGGGCAGAAGAAGGCGCGGGAGATCTTCTTTCTCGGGCTCGACTACACGGCAGAGCAGGCGGCGGCGATGGGGATGGTCAACGCCGTCGTCCCCCACGCCGAGCTCGAGGAGGAGGCGCTCCGGTGGGGCGCGATCATCAACTCGAAGAGCCCCACCGCGATGCGGATGCTGAAGTACGGTTTCAACCTGCCTGACGAGGGGCTGGTCGGACAGCAGCTCTTCGCCGGAGAGGCGACGCGGCTCGCCTACGGCACGGAGGAGGCGCAGGAGGGCCGAGACGCCTTTTTAGAGAAGCGCCGTCCCGACTTCAAGCGCTTTCCCTGGCACTACTGATCGAGGCGCGCCGCCCGGTCCCCGGCGCGCGCCGCCGCCCGCCCCGGGCGGCAGACGATCGCGCGCAAGTGTCCGAAATTTATAATAAAAATCCCGTTGATCCCGGCGCTCGCGGCGCGGCTGTCGCGGCCGCCTGTTCGGGTATGCTTGCAAAATTTTGCTGTTGACGCACGGGATACGGCGCGTTCACAACGCCGCGACGCGTGATCTCGATGACGCCGCAACGCGTGATACCCGGAGCGACGACGTCACGAGATCTCGACGCTCCCTGGGCCTGCATCTGCGCTTGACAAGGACACGGACTCCATCGATTGTGGCGCGGTCATAAGGTTCCGTGCGCGTCGTCTCTGCTGCGGGACTGTCAACTTTAGCTGGAGATGCTGATGATGCTTTTGGCTTCAAGGTCGGCTGGTTGGAGGCGTTCGTGGCTGTCTCTGGGGGGGCCGCTCCTTCTGGCGCTCGTGGGCGGCCTCGCCGCCGTCGGCTGCGGCGGTGACGATCCCTCGAATGGCACGGGCGGGTCGGGCGCGTCGGGTACGGGCGGCGCC
>NZ_JEMA01001125.1 GCF_001589285.1 Sorangium cellulosum
CGGCGAGCGCGTCGCGGGCGGCGGGAGCGCCCCCGACGCGGCGCGCAGTGCCTCCGCGTCGCTCCTCCGGGAACGGACGGGGGCGCAGCGGCGTCATTCCCCCTTGCGCAGGACGTTCGGTAAATGGTCCAGTGGTTGACGTCGGAGACGGGGAGGGAGCATCCGAGCTGTTGCCCGTCGCACAGTGCCTGTCGTGTCGACGGCGGATTGTCTCATGCTGTCCGGGGCACCGGCTCGACGCCGCACCCGGCGCTGGCCGAGCGGCGCCGGTGGGGCTCCGGATCGAGCCTTCCTGGCGGAGAATTGCATCGTCGGCGCGCCCCGGGGGCGGGCGCCGGAGCAGGGCGGGAACATGCTTCAAGTGCGCATCACGGGCGTCGCAATGTATCTTCCGGAGCGCGTCGTCACGAACCACGAGCTCGTCGCGAGCTACGGTCTCCCTTGCTCGGCCGACTGGCTGCAGCGGGCGACGGGGGTCCTGGAGCGGCGCTTCGCCGGCGCGGCGGAGACCACGCTGTCCATGGCCGCGGCGGTGCTGCGGCAGCTCATCGAGGCGGGGCGGCTCCGTGACCCGTTCGTCGATGTCGTCATCATGACGAGCGACGACGGCGCGCGGGGCGACGGCGGCGCGGCGGCGTTCGCCGCGTGCATGGCGGGCCTGTCGCCCGCGCTGGCGCTCGACCTCTCGTCCGCGCAGGGCGGCCTCGCCGCGGCGCTCCACGTGGCGAACAGGCACCTCGACGGGGGCTTCCGGCGCGCGCTCGTCGTCGCGAGCGAGGTGCGGTCGTCGCGCCTGCGCGCCGGGCGGCCGTGGGCCGGAAACGACCTCGAGGCGATCCTGGGCGACGGCGCCGTGGGCGTGCTGCTCGAGCGGGGCGACGGCCTCGCGGTCGACGCGCGCGGCGCGGCGCTGCTCGGGTCCCGCGCGGCGGCGCCGCTGCTCGGGCCCCGCGTTGCGGCGCCGCTGCTCGCCGCGCCTCACGCGAGCCGCGGATAGACCTCCTCCTCGAACAGCGCCTTCACCCCGTCCGCGGGGGCCTCGGCAACGAAGTCCTCGTGATCCTCCGCCGCCGGCACGCGGTATCCACCCCTCCAGGGCGCGACAGCGTTGAGCCACGCCGTGTGCTGGGTGAGCCCCGGCCGGAACGACGGGTGCCCGAGCTTGCAGAGCGGCCCGCGCGCCAGGTTCGTCGCGTCGAACACCCAGATCTCGGCCCGGTGCGCCGTCGCGACGAGCGCGACAACGTACCCGTCGGTGTCCGCCCCGCTGCCGCCGCGCCGCGGCACGAACTGCAGCGAGCTGATCCAGCACCCCACGGCGCGCCGCGGGAACTCGTGGCGATCCTCGATACGCATCGATCGGTGGTTGAACCGGAACAGGCTGTCGGGGTGCCCGCCCTCGGCGCGCATCCGCCGGAGCGCGGCCAGGGGGAGCGACCGGTGCGGGTGCGCCGCGTAGAGCCGGTCGATGAACTCGGTCGAGAGCTCGTCCCAGACCCCGACGCCGCGCCAGTAGACGTTCTCCAGGCGGTCGGGCGGCATCCACGACGCGCCTGTCTCCCGGTGCGCGTAGAGGCCGACGCCGAGCGCCCGCGCCGGGTCGGCGAACACCGCCTGATCCACGACGCGCTCGGCGGCCGCGTCGAGCGTGTACCGGCCGATCCTGTGCACGTCCGCCTGCCCGGGCGGGGACATCCCGCGGAGCCGCGGCGGCGCCGGGGCCTTGCTGGCCGCGTGCCGGTCGAAGGACCGCAGCCACTCCCCGTGATCTGTCGCGCAGCTGTGCGCCGCGTGCACGGTGATGCGGTCCCCCGCGTCCTCGTAATCGACGAGGAAATGGAGCGTCTCCAGGGGGACGACGACCTTCTTCACGACGGCCTGCCCGCCGCCTGGCCGCAGCGCGTCCCGCCGGACCAGGTAGAACGTCGTGCTCGGCTCCTGGGGCATGGTGAGCAGCGCGCGGAGGAGGCGCTCGACGCCGGGGCTCTCCGGCGCGCTCTGGCTGACAACGCTCTCCAGGCCGATCTTGGGCGCCGTGTCCGCGAGCACGACCCAGCGCCGCGTCAGCCCGAGCTGGTGCACGCTCTGCTCGATCCGCACCGGCGCGCCGCCCGGCAGGACGAGCTGGTGCCGCTCCGGCTCGTTGTGGCCGTCCCACCGCAGCAGGAACACGAAATCGCCCCCGGCCTCGGCGAGCGGGGTGCCGCCGAGGCGCGCCGCCTGCCGCGCCAGGAGGTCGCCCGGGCTTGGCGGCGCGCCCGGGCGCAGGCGCGCGGGCAGGAGCCCGAGCGCGCGCTTCGCGAACAGATCGAGCCGCTCCGCGCTCGGCCGGAGCATCTGCTGTTCGATCATCGACGCGGCCGCCGACGCGAGCCGGTCCCAGGAGCGCGGCAGCGCGCCGAGCTCGTCGAGCCACGGGAGCGACGCGAGGAAGCGGGGGAGGAGCGAGCGGCCGTGGTTGACGGTGAAGAGCTCGCCCCGCGCCGCGTCGAAGCACGGGTGCGCTGTCGCCAGCGTCACCGGAAACGGGTGATCGACGGGCACCGCCGGGTACCACGTGCTGTTGCGCCCGACCGGCGTGACGAGCTCCAGCGTCGCCGGGTCGATCTCGTAGGGTCTCCCGGTGTCGCCGGTGACGAGGAGGCGCGCCGGCGCGCGGGGCGCGTGCATGGGCACGAGCGCGTGGTTGAGGTGGTTGCGCAGGCCGAGGTGGGGCGAGAAGCGGAGCCGTCCGGCGTCGCGGAAGCCGAGCGCCTCGAAGCGCGCGCCGGGCCGCGAGGCCGCGTCCGCGTGATAGCAAGGGGTGCGCGCGAGCCGCGACGTCAGCCGGACCGGGCCGCCCGTGTCGAAGTCGAGCCTGTAGATCATCCCATTGCCGTTCAGGATCGGCGCGCCGTCCGCCCCGGGCACGCCGCTATCGACCGAGCCCGCCGGCCCGATCGCGAATACATGGCCCGTGAGGTCCCTCGGCACGCCGCTCGAGAGCGACGATTCGAGCACGGTGAGCCCGACGTCCGTGAGCTCTTCCGCGCTCGCTTCCATCAATGCATCGGGGACCCGCTGGCGCATGGGCGACCTCGGACACACCACGCTACGCCAATCCGCGCGCCGCGGGGAGCGCGCCGCGCTGCGCTGCGCGATTTCAAGCGACGATTCACGCCTGGGACGGAAACTCACGTGAACGCCTCAGCGTGGAAGCCGGAGCGTCGACGCGCGGCGAGCGCTGGAATCGAGCCGGCGCGGCGCTCGTCGCCGCTCGCGGCCATTCCACCTCAGCTTCCACCTCCGCTTGCGCGCGACTGCGCATTGCAGGGCAGATCTGCGCGAATGGCCCTGTTTTCCGTGCGCCGGTGCGCTCTCGGCGGCTTGCGAAGGCGCTTGTCGGCCCCATCTGTACGAACGCACCAGGAGGCACATGTTCGACCACGGGTTGACTGTCCTGAGGATCCGGGGAATCCCGATCAAGCTGCACATCACGTTGCTGATATTCCTGCCGTACGTCGCGTATGTGGCGGCGTCGCAGTTCTCGCTGATCGCGTCGTCGCTCGAGATCCCGCTCGAGTCGCTGCGGCTGCCGCCGCTCGCCTGGGGAGGGATCCTGGCGGTGGGGCTGTTCGTCGCGGTCCTGGCGCATGAGCTGGCCCACTCGTTCGTCGCGCTCAGGAATGGAGTCCGGGTGCGCTCGATCACGCTGATGATGCTGGGCGGCGTCTCGCTGATGGAGCGCGACGATCCCGAGCACGAGGCGTGGATGGCGTTCGCGGGGCCGCTGATGAGCTTTGGAATCGCGCTCGGCAGCTACGGCGCCTATCGGCTGCTCCCGGCGCCGGCGGAGGTCGGCGTGGCGCTCCTGGCGTTCGCGCTCACGAACGCGATCATCGGCGCGTTCAACTTGCTCCCCGCGTTCCCGATGGATGGCGGCCGGGTGCTGCGCGGGCTGCTCCTCCGCCGGCTCGGGCCGGTGCGCGCGACGCGCGTCGCCACCGCGGTCGGCAGGGGCATGGCGGTGGTCTTCGGGCTCTTCGGCCTGCTCTCGTGGAACTTCATCCTGGTGCTGATCGCCGTGTTCGTCTACATGGGCGCCTCGGCCGAGCAGGCGCGCTCCAGCACGCGCGAGCTGCTCCGCGGCGTCCCTGTCGCGCGGTTCATGACCGATCGGCTCGGCGACGCCTATGCGGACGAGAGCCCTCGCGCGGTGGCCGAGCGGCTGCTGCGCAACAACCTGGTCGGCGCGCGGGTGATCGACGAGCCCGTGGGCGGCGAGGGGCGCCGGGAGATCGGCGTCGTCACGGTCTGGGACCTCGCGCGCCAGCTCGGGCGCGGCGCCGTGCCGGCGACGGTGGGCGCGGTGATGCCCGTCGACGTGCCCAGGGCGCGCGCCGACGACGACGCGTCCCGCTCGATCGACGCGCTGGCGAGCGGCGAGGCGAGCGCGGTCGCGGTGCTCGACGGGGGAGAGCACGTGATCGGGCTGGTGACGACGGCGGAGATCCAGCGCGCGCTCGCGCTCGCCGGCGCGCTCGGCGCGCGGCGCGCTGGCGGCTGAGCGCTCCGTCACCGGAGATCCCGAGTCGCGCCGCCCCGCGCTGGCACTCGCATTGCTGAGCTGCCCCGCGAGGAGCACGAATGTGAACCATGACATGAACCATGACGTGAAGAATGACGTGAAGCATGACGTGAAGCATGACGTCCAACTGAGCAACACGGTGACTTCGCTCGTGCGAAGACGGCCCACGTCTCTCTCCGTGGCGAGGTCCGTTCTCACGGCGGCTGCGCTCGGGCTCGGCGCCTCGCTGCTCACGGGGTGCCTCGCGACGGTCGGGACGGAGGGCTATGTCGTGTCCGGCTATCCGGCGGTGCGCGCGGAGGCCGTCCCGGTGGAGATCGCGGCCTATCCGCGCGTCTATTTCCGCGGGACCTACGCGTACCTGGTCGACGGCCAGTGGTATTACCCGACGAACCGGGGCTGGGTGATCTTCGAGCAGGAGCCGGCGGAGCTCAGGCGCTACCGGCAGACGTACCGGACGTCGCCGCGGTACGTGCCGGAGCGCGAGCTGAGCTATCCGCGCGAGCGGGGGCGCCGTCATTACACGCCGCGTTGACGGCGGGGCAGCAGCGAAAGGACGGGTTCGAGGATGAATCAGGAGAAGAGCGTCTTTCCCCTCTGCGGTCTCGCCTTATCGGGCTTCCTGGCCGCGGGCTGCATCGTCGACGTGCGGGACGGGGCCAGTCCCCGGCAAGCCGTCGGGAGCCTCACGGTCGAGTGGACGGTGAACCGCAGGAGCGACCCGCGGGTCTGCGACCGTTACGGCGGCCGCCAGGGCGCCGATTTCGAGCTGATCGTCTACAGGGGCAGCCGCGAGGTGGCGAGGGAGTACGCGAGCTGCGAGGACTTCAGCATCACGGTGGATCTCCCGCCCGACGAGTACAGGGCCATTGCCACGCTCGTGGAGCGGGGCGACGAGCGCCCTGTCACCACGACGCTGCCGCTCGAGAACCTCCGTATCGTGAGGGGAGCTCAGCTCAACATCGACGTCGACTTCCCGTCGACCTCGTTCCTCTAGACCAGGCCATCGACGGGCGCGAGAGCCCGAGAGATGGACCACAGAGAGAGATTGAACCACAGAGGCACAGAGAGCACAGAGGAAGAGAGAAGATAAAAACTTTTCTCCTTCTTCCCTCTGTGTCCTCTGTGCCTCTATGGTTCGAATTCTCTCTCGGGATCTCCAGCGCTCAGCCCGATCGAGGAATGGTGAGCCGCACCCGCGTCTCGCCCCGCGGCCCGTCCTCGAGGGTGAGCCCGTAGTTCGTGTGCGCCGCGATCGCGTGCGCCGCGATGAGCGGCACCGCCGGGGGCCGCCCCTGGGCGACCGCCTCGAAGTCGCGGCTCAGCACCACGCTCCGCGCCGCGGCAGGGAGCGTCGGGCCCGCGTCGTCGAAGGTGATCTCGACCCCGCTCGGGGTCTCGACGAGCGTGACCACCACCTCGCTGCCCGGCGGCGACGCGCTGATGGCGTGGTCGAGCAGCGCGTGCAGCAGCACCGTCAGCGCGCCCTGCGGCACCACCTCCTGCGTCGCCTCCGGCGACTCGAGCACCACGCGCACGTCGTGGCGGGCGGCGCGCGCGACGTCGTCCTTCACCACGTCGCGCAGCAGGTCGGCCACGTCGCAGTGGCGCGGGAACTCGTGGAGCGGGCACGCGCCCAACCTCGCGAGATCACTCACGGTTTCCGAGGCCGCGGTCACGTGGCGCCCGACCGACGAGGCCGTCTCGCCCACGTCGCCGCCGTGGCTCCGGAGCGGCGCGATGTCGCGGCCGATCGCCGACAGGATGCCGCGGAGCTGCGTCCCGAGCACGCGCGCCGCGGCGACGAGCACAGCGAGGCTGTCGCCGCTCGGCGGCAGGTGCGACACCGGATCGCTGCCGAGCCGCGAGACGACGCCCGCCAGCGACCCGCGCTCGCGCTCGCCCTCGACCCGCGAGAACACAGCGGCGAGCTCGCGCGCGTAGGCCTCGCCCTGCGCCTGCGCCGCGGCCAGCTCCTTCTTGAGGCTCTCGACCTCGAGGCGCTGCTGGTCGATCTCCGCGGGCAGCGTCAGCGTCTGCATCAGGCCGTCGAGCTCGAGCCGGCCGCCGTAGCGGAGCGCCATCCGCGACAGCCACACCCGCTCGGTCTCGAAGTTCACGGGCGTCTCCGGGCCGAGGTTGACGCGGACGCTCACCTCCTCGCCGACGCGGCGGATGCTCACCTCGGGCGCGCCGGCCTGGCTTGTCGGATCGCCGCCCTGGGCGATGAGCACCTGGAGCATCCGCCGGAGCTCGGTCTCATCGCCGAACACGGTGGTGCCCTCGCCCATCTCGATCTGCACGCGCGCCTCGGGCGCGACCTCCCAGAGGAGGGCCGTGAGGTCGACGCGGCCGCGCCGCCCGCGCGCCATGGGCCGGCCGTGGAGCGACGCGAGCATGCTCACCGCCTCGTCGAGCCGGTTGAGCGTGCTCTCGACGCCGCCGGCGCCGTCTTCCTGCGACGGCAGCGGCGGCGGCGTGGCCTCGGTCGCGATCATCCCCACGCCTTGGCGGAGCTTCTGGGCGGCGCTGCGCGCCTCCTGCGCCAGCAGCCACGTCAGCTCGGGTCGGGTCAATCTGTCGCTGGTCACCCTGTTGTCCCTCTGTCCGCCGCGCTCCGCGGATTCGCGCGCCATGATGCCAGACGTGGCGGTGCCCTGCTACGCTCATTGCCGCTCACCTCGCTCGATGCAGATCCCCTCGACCTCCTCTGCCTCTGCTTCCTCCTGGATGCGTATCGCGCTTCTCGGCGCCGCCTGGTGCGCGGCCGCAACGGCGGCCCTGACGGGCGCTGCCTGCAGCTCGAGCGCCCCGAGCCCGTTCCCGTCGACCGGCGGGGCGGGCGGGGCCGGCGGCGAGGGCGGGGCCGGCGGTGAAGGGGGCGGGCTCGCTCCCGCGGACCCGACGCTCGGCGGCCCGTGCGTCGACGACGAACAGTGCGAGGACGGATTTCCCTGCACCTTCGACGCGTGCGACACCGCCGCAGGGCGGTGCCGCTTCACGCCGGACGACAGCGCGTGTCAGAACGACGTCTACTGCGACGGGGTCGAGCGCTGCAACCCGCAGCTCGGCTGCGTGCGCGGCGAGCCGATCGGGTGCAGCGACGGGAGCTCGTGCACGATCGACGCGTGCGACGAGCGGACGAGGACGTGCTCGAGCGCGCCGCGCGACGCCGATCTCGACGGCGATCCCGACGCGCACTGCGGCGGGGGCGACTGCGATGACGCCGATCCCGCGACGTCCTCGTCACAGCCCGAGGTCTGCGGGAACGAGCGCGACGACGACTGCGACGGCGACACGGATGAGGACGACTGCGTATCCCCTGAGCACGACACCTGCGCCGACGCGCTCGAGATCTCGGTGCCGGGCTCGTACGCGATGACGACGGCGGGCGCGGGCTTCCACTACGCCAGCGCGTGCGGCCTGCCCCGCCCGGCGAGCACGCGCGACGTCGTGGCCGCGGTGCTCTTGCCGCCGGGGCCGCCCGTCGACGTGCAGGTGACGGCGCGGACCCAGGGCACGGACGTCGCGGTGACGCTCGCCGGCCAGTGCGGCGACGCCGCGACGGAGCTCGCGTGCGGCCGCCCGTTCGCGACGGCGGACGGCGGCAGGCTCGCGAAGCTCCGCGCCCGCGGCCTCGGCGATCCGGAGCGGACGACGGCGCTGCCGGTCTACGTGACGACCGCGGAGGGCGCGCCGGTGCTCGTCGACGTCGCGTTCCTCCCGCCCTCGCCGGCGCCCGAGAACGAGACGTGCGGCACGGCGGCGCCGATCGCGCCGGGCGAGCCGGTGCTGGCGACGATCCTCGACGCCGCCCGGGATCTCGGGGGCGCGTGCGAGACCGAGCTCGGGGAGCTCGTCTACACGTTCGAGCTCACCGAGCCCCGGGACGTCGACGTCTATGCGGTCTCGACCGACGGCGACGGCGCGCCCTCGCTCTCGCTGCGGACCGCCGCGTGCGCGCTGCCCGAGGACGAGCTCGCCTGCCAGACCGCCGCGGCGCCGCACCTCTTCCGGCGCGCGTTGCCCGCGGGGAGCTACGCGATCGCGGTCTCCGCGACGGCGCCGACGTCGGCGCTCGTCACGCTGGAGCTCTCGCCGCCGACCGAGCCGCCGCCCGACGAGGGGTGCGCTTCGGAGGCGGCGCTCGAGCCGAACCGGACGGTCGCCGTGTCGCTCGTCGGCCACCAGGACGACGTGGATCTCGGCTGCGGCCCGGCGGCGGTCGACGCGGTGTACGCGCTCGAGCTGCCTGTCGCCTCCGACGTGCTCCTCGTCGAGGAGCTGTCGTCCGGCGACACCGGCGCGATCGCCCTGTCCGCGCCGGCGTGCGGCGGCCCGGGCGACCGGCTCGCGTGCGGCGAGGGGGAGGTCTCCCCGCTCCGGAGCGCGCGGCGCGGCCTCGCGGCGGGCTCGTACCGCGTCGTGGCGGAGTCGCAGCTCGGCCAGCCGGTGAGCGTGACCGCGTTCGTGCGGCCCGCGGCGCCGCCCACGCTCGTCCCGTTCTCCGACGCGTGCGAGGGCGCGCTGGAGATCCCCGAGTCCGGCGGCTTCTTCCAGGGCAACACGACCAACGCCGCCGCGGACTTCGACGCGGGCTGCGACAGCGCCGGCATCGAGGATCGCGGCGCGCGGGACCAGCTCCTGAAGCTCACGCTCTCCGCGCGCCGGCGGGTCGTGCTCGACATGGCCGGGTCGAGCTACGAGACGCTGCTCTCGGTCCGCCGCGGCCCGACCTGCCCCGGCACCGAAATGCCGCGTTCCTGCACGATCGGTGTGGGCCCCCAGCGGAGCTTCCTCGATCTCGTGCTCGATCCGGGCGTCTATTACCTCCAGATCGACGGCCACGCGATGGCGCACGGCCTGTGGTTCCTCGACGTGCGGGTCGTGGATCCCGGCGACGCAGCCGATCCGTGACCCGCGGCCCTTTGCAAGCTCCCCCTGTCCCTTGCTAACGTCGCCCTGATGTTCGGCCGGATCTCCGCGATCGCGCTCAACACCTACAGGGAGTCGCTCCGGGCGCGCATCCTGATCGGCCTCGCGGGCGTCGCGTTCGCCGTCGCCTTCTACGCGATCATCGTCGGGGCCTACACGCTCCGCAACGGGCCGCGCGTCGTCAGCGATCTGGGCGTCGCGTCGCTGTCGCTGTTCAGCATCGCTGTCGCTGTCATCATCGGCGCGACGTCGCTCTACCGGGAGCTCGAGCAGAAGACGATCTTCCCGATCCTCGCCCGCCCCATGCGGCGGGGCGAGTACCTCGTCGGCAAGTACCTCGGCACGCTGCTCACGCTCGCGGTGTTCATCCTGGCGGACGCGGGGCTCGTGCTGCTGATCAGCGGCGTGCTGGCCGGCCGTCCTGCGGCGCTCGTGGCGGGCGCCGGGGCCGCCTCGCTCGCGGTGCTCGGCTTCGCGGCGTGGCGCTCCCCTGCGGCGCGCACGTACGGGTTCATCCCGTGGTCGGTTGTCTTCCTCGCGCTCGGCGTGCTCTTCTCGGCCGCCGCCCCCACGGAGCGGCGCGTCGTGCTCGCCGGCAGCGCGCTCGCGTTCCTCGAGGTGGGCATCGTCGCGGCGATCGCCACGCTGTTCTCGTCGTTCTCGACGCCGTTCCTGTCGTCGCTGCTCACGCTGGGCCTCTTCCTTGTCGGTCGCAACGCCGACTCGCTCGCGCGGCTGCCGGTGAAGTACTTCGGCCCGCAGATCAGCGCCGCGGGGCGCGCGCTGTCCCGGGTCGTGCCGAACCTGCAGATCTACGTGCCGCCCCGCCCGCTGCTCGCGGGCGAGGTCGCCGACGCGAACCTCCTCGTGTACCTCGGCTGGGCGGCGATCACGTGCGTCGGCTGGGCGCTCGGCCTCCTGGCTGTCGCGACGTTCGTCTTCAAGAAGCGCGACTTTCTGTGAAGCTCCCGGTCGTGCTCGGCGTCCTGCGCGGCCTCGCGCTCGTCGGTTTCCTCCTTGGCGCGGCGTCGTTGCGCGTGGTTGTCGCGGGCGAGGGGGAGATCGCCGAGAGCACGGAGGCCCTGCGCGCCGGCGATCCGCACGCCGCGGCGCTCCATGCCCGGCGGGCGGCGGGCTGGTACGCGCCCGGCGCCCCGCACGTCCGGGTGGCGTACGAGCGGCTCATCGCGCTCGCGACGGCGGCCGAGGGCCTCGGCCAGGCCGACCTCGCGCTCTTCGCCTGGCGCGGGGTGCGCACGGCCGCCCTGGAGACGCGGTGGCTCACGACGCCGCACGCCGGGGACCTGGCGCAGGCCAACGCCGCGATCGCCCGGCTCTCGGCGGCGGCGCCTCGCCCGCCGGGGACGCGGACCGAGCCTGCGGCCGTGGTGGCGCGGGAGCACCTCGAGGCGCTCGCGCGCGACGACGCGCCGCGGGTCGGCTGGGTGGCGGCGCTGGTCGCGGCCTTCGTGGCGTGGGTGGTCGGGGCGATCTGGGTGGTGCGGCGCGCGGTCACGGTGACGGGCCAGTGGGTCTGGCCGCGGGCCGCCCCGGGGCTCGCTGTCTGCGCGGCCGGCGTCGCGGTGTGGCTGCTGGCGATCTGGCAGGCCTGAGGTCGCGGCGAGACGGGCGGATCGGGGCGAGTCGGGCGGATCGGGGCGAAACGGGGCGGCGGGGCGAAATGGGGCGGAGCGGGGCGGGCGGTCAGGGCCGCGACGCCGGGAATCCGCCGCACGGGACGACTGCTGATCGTGGCACGCGGCATTGCAATGCCGCGGAGCGCGACACATCGATCTCCGGGAGCTCCGGGAGCGGCGTTTGCGGCGCTCGTTCCGTGGGTTCCGCGGGAGCGGCGCGCGCGGCGTTCCGCTTCGTGGAGCGGTGTTCGCAGCGCTCCATTTCAGGGTTCCGAGGAGGTAACGAAGTTCATGAAGAATCAGATCAAGACGATCCTGTTGCTCGGCATCATGTCGGCAATCCTTGTGTCCATCGGCGGGGCGCTCGGGCCGGGGTACCTCGTCTTGTTCGGCGTGCTCGCGCTCGCGATGAACCTGGGCGCCTATTTCATGTCGGATCGTATCGTGCTCGCGATGCACAGGGCCGCCGAGGTCTCGCCGGACGAGGCGCCGGGCCTGCACCGGATGGTGGAGGAGCTCTCGCGTCGGGCGGAGATCCCGAAGCCGCGCGTCTACGTCATTCCGGACGCGCAGCCGAACGCCTTTGCCACCGGGCGCAACCCGGAGCACGGCGTGGTCGCCGTGACCGAGGGGATCCTGCAGCTCCTGAGCGAGCGCGAGCTGCGGGGCGTGCTGGCGCACGAGATCGCGCACATCAAGAACCGCGACATCCTTGTGTCGACCATCGCGGCGGCGTTCGCCTCGGGCATCACGTCGATCGCCCACGCGGTGAGCCTCGCCGGGCTCTTCGGCGGCGGGCAGTCCGACGAGGAGGAGGGCGGGGGCCTGCTCGGCGGCCTGGCCCTCGCGATCGTCGCCCCGATCGCGGCCACGCTCGTGCAGCTCGGCATCTCGCGCTCGCGCGAGTACCTGGCGGACGAGGTGGGGGCGAGGCTGTGCGGCGACCCGGAGGCGCTCGCCAGCGCGCTCTCGAGGCTGGAGCGCGGGGTCGAGCTCGTGCCCTCCGAGGCCGCGCGCCCGGCGACGGCGAGCCTGTTCATCGTGAGCCCTCTCGCCGGGGCGAGCTCGCTGCTGAAGTGGTTCTCGACGCACCCGACGACCGAGGAGCGCGTGAGCCGGCTGCTGTCGATGGCCGCGAGCGGCAGCGGCGCGGCCAGGAGCTGGGCGAGGTCGATGGCGTGACGGCGGGCGCGTCGAGCGGGCGGGGAAGAACGGAGGCTCTCGGCGACCTCCTCCGCGCAGATCGGCGGCGCGGAGGAGCGGGACAGCTCAGGAGCGCAGACCGAGCAGCCGGTCCCGATGGATCGTATAGGCCCGCTGCCACGCCTCCCCCGCACGGGATTCCTGCGCGATCCGCGCTCGCCAGTGCTCGTCCGTCTGCGCTCGTGTTGCCTCCGTGAGCCCGTAACGCGCGACGATCTCGGCCGTCTTGCCAGGGGCGACCGCGATCTCGGCGCACATCGACGCATGCTGCTCGAGCGACAGCACCGCCGCGCTGGCCGTGCTGAGTGGCTGTGACGCGGCAGCTCGTGCCGCCCCGCGGCTGTCCCCAGGGTGCGCCGATCCGGGGGCGGCCGCCGCCGCCGCAGGGCGCGTCGCGCCGCTCTCCGATCCGTGCTTCACGGGCGCTGCCGGTGATCCCGGACGGACCTCGGCGGGGAGCGCGGCGCCCTTCGGCGCTGCGTTGAAGGGCAGCGGATTGCGCTGGCCGAGCGCTGACGCCACGGCGGTCGACAGATCGGCGGTGTGGCCCCCGGGCGGGAACGCCGATCGGGGCGGAGGCGCGGCCGCTCGCGCGGCGCTCTCCGCGAAGGACGCGGCGCGTTCGTTGAGGCCGCCCGGTCCTGCGGCCGTCCGGGGCGCGAACGGGAGCGCCGGCCCGCGCGACGCGGTCGGCGCTGTCTCGACCGTCTCCCGCAAGCTCGTGAAGTGCCGCATTCCTGCCGGGACGACCGCCAGCGCCGGGGGCGCTGGCGGCGAGACATCGGGAGGCGCGTTGGTAGGCCAAGGGCCGAGCGACGCGAGCGTTGGCTGCTCGCGCTCGAGGCGCGTCTCGGCGGCGGTGAACGCTCGACAGAAGCGGTTCGAGAGCGCCTCGCCGCCGTCGGCGCTCTCCTCGGCGAGCGCGTCGGTCCACCCGCACACCGCGGCGTCCCAGTCCGCGTCCGCGATCGTCAGGCGGGCGAGGACCTCCGTCTTGGCGAACCGCGGGAAGCGGCGCAGGTGCGCGGAGAGCTCGCCGTATCGCTCGATGGTCAGCCCGCCATGCGTCGTCTCGCGGGCATCGGCCGGCGTCGTTCCGGGCAGCTGCGATGCGTCTCTGGCCATCTTCCTGGTTCCTCCACCGCGCGCCGTCCCAGAGCGGGGGCCCGCTCCGCGCGACCCGATCAGCTGTTGAGATTTACGACCGCGCCCTTGATGGTCACGGTCCCATCGCCGGCGACGTTGACCGTCCCTCCGGAGACGTTGACCGTGCCGCCCTTGATCGAGATCGAGTTGCCGCCGTTGATCAGGACCGTCGCGGCGCCGTTGACCTCGACGAGCGCGGCGCCGGCCCGGAGCTTCGGGCCTCCCTTGATGTCGATCCAGGGCGCGTCCACGTTGATGTTCCCTTCGCCCGTGATCTCGATGACCGGCGCGCCCAGCGAGAGATGGGACCCGGCCGTGATGGTGTTGTTGCCGCCCGCGCCGAGCGACATGTTGTCTCCGGCCGATCCAGTGAGCGTCGTCCCGGCCGAGAGGGTCATCTCGGCGCCGGAGCGGACGGCGACCGTCGTCCCGGCGCTCTGCGTGATCGCTCCCGCGCTGGTCGACTGCGAGCCTGCGACCTGCGTGCTCTGATCGCCGCCCACCTCGGTCGCGTCGT
This sequence comes from Sorangium cellulosum, assembly GCF_001589285.1. GTDB lineage: Bacteria > Myxococcota_A > Polyangia > Polyangiales > Polyangiaceae > Sorangium > Sorangium cellulosum_G. The sequence goes on from NZ_JEMA01001125.1 coordinate 14,006, forward strand.
CGACGCCCACGGTCCTGCGCGCGCTACGCGTGACCTCCGTGGTGAGATCGCGCGCCGCGTGCAGGCGGATCTCCTCCTCGCCCTGGGCATCCTCGAACGACAGCAGGTTGTAGTTGCCGTTGAAGGGGCTCGTGTAGCTCTTGATGGCGCTGTAGGTCGGCCGCTTCGTCGCGTTCTCCGGCGGGAGGTTGATCCCGTTGTAGACGCGCCCGGTGATCAGCGGCCGATCGGGGTCGCCTTCGAGGAAGTCGATGACCACCTCGTCGCCGACGCGCGGATGCCAGATGGCGCCGTGCCCGCGGCCGCCGGCGAACATCTGGCTGACGCGTACCCAGCACGAGGTCGCCTCCTTCGCGTGGCGGCCGACGTCGATGTCCCAGTGGAAGCGCACGCGCACGCAGCCGATGGCCGAGGGCCCGCCGACGTTGATCTCGGCGTCCTGATCGGACGGCTCCGCGGTGACTACCCCTGTCTGACTGCCGTGGATCCGCGGCCGGGGCGCGACGCGGGCCGGGACGAAGCGAGAGGGGGCATCCTCCCCGCTCCGGCCGCACCGGATGGCCTCGAAGCGGCAGCGGTAGGGCTCCTGCCCGGCGGGAGCTGCGAAGTAGCCCGGCTCGTGCGCGGAGTGCTCGATCGCGGTGACGAGGTAGGACCCGCTCCACTTCGATGTCGGGTGCTCGAGCGTGAACAGCGTCCCGGCGCCAAGCAGCCGGCACGCCCCGCTCGCCGCTGCCCACTCTCGGTCGGCGTCGAGGCGCAGCGCCCGCTGCTCCGCGAGGCGCTCGCCTGTCTCCCTGGACTCCTCGTAGCGGCCGGGGTGCTCGTACACCGCGGATTCCGTGGCGCCGGCCGGCGCCGACGCGAGCAGATCGAGCTTCGGCTTGCGCCAGTTGTAGTCGTTGAGGACGACCGACGTCGGCTGCACGCGGCTCCCCATCCGGACGTCGCTCACCTCCCGCGCGAGGATGCCGGGGCCGAGCGGCCGTGCTGGATCGAGCCGCGGGCGCCCGCCGTCGTTGTCGGTGAGCACGAGGACACACTCGCCCTTCGTGTGCTCGAAATGGTACGAGATGCCCTCCTCTTCGAGGAGACGAGACACGAAGTCGAAGTCGCTCTCCTGATACTGCACGCAGTACGATCGTGCCGTCACGTCGGCGATCCGGCCCATGTCGATGACGCGCCACGCGAAGGTCGCCTTCGCCGGCCTGAACGTGCTCTCGTCGCCGTCGTCCTCGGCTGGCTGGCCTGAAGAGGCGACGAGCCCGGCGCCCCACGAGGTGCGGGCGAGCACCGATTCGACGATCTGCTGGATGGTCTTCTCGAGATATATGATGCTCTTTTTCAGCATCGTCGCGCGCCAGAACGGCGGCGCGAGCGTGACGCGGTAGCGCGTGCCCAGCTGGACCTCACCCAGCTCCTCGGCGGCCGAGATCTGTCCATGGATGAGCCGGAAAGGGGGACTGTCCTTTGTCGCGATCCGGAGGGAGGCGAGCTTCCCCACGAGATCCGTCACATCGACGTCCGGCGTATGGTGCAGGCGCACGAGATCGATCTCGAACGCATATAGCCCGCTGATCGACTCGCGTCCGCGGAATTCCAGCACCCGGAGATGGTGCCACGGACCGTCGTCGGAGCGGTTCGCCCCTTCCCATGCGAAGCTGAAGTCGCTGGCCATGCTGGTCGTTCTCCTCCCGTTACGGCATCAGTTCAGGTGGATGTTCTCGCCTTGCACGACGACGTCGTCGGTCGCGTTCACCCGCACCTCGCCCTGTCGGGCGACGAGATCGATGCTCGTGGCGCTGATGCGCAGCGCGCCCGGCAGCTCGAGGTCCACGCCCTCGGTCATGAGCCGGATCACGGGGCCGGTCTCCGAGGCGAACACCTCGACGAGCGGCTTACCGTCGGCGGTGGTGACGCGCAGCGTCTCGTCGCCGTGGAGCGCGAGGCGCGCGGCCTCCGCGCGCGGCGCTTCGGGGCGCAGGGCAAACCCGTCGACGACGCCCGTCACGATGGGCTCGGGCCAGTTTGATGGCTGCGAGACGAGCACGCGGTCGTGCGCGCGCACGGCGAGGCCATGCAGTGACGGCAGCCAGCACTCCTGCGCGCCGCGGGGCGTCGCCCAGCGGACGAGGAGGCGGCCGATCAACGTCGGGTGCCGCGCGTCGATGCACTCGCCGACGATCACCTCGCCGGGGCGCAGGCCCGCGAGCGGCTCGGGCGGCGCCTCGTCGAGGTGCGCGAGAGAGGCGTCGACGAGCTCGTCGACGGGGGAGGGCTCTTCGTAGAGCACGGCGGAGCCGGGGTCGGGGATGCGCTGCGCGGTCACGTTGCCCTCCAGGTCGCTTCGGCGCGCGGGGCGCCGGTGGGGTGGGTCGATGGCGTGTTCAGGGGATCGACGCTCAGCGCGGTGCGCGTCTGCTTGGTGAAGTAGAGCCGGTAAGGGAGGTTGGGCACCAGGGCGTGATAGGCCTGTTTGTTCACCACGAACCTTTGCTGCTCGACGACGAGGTAATAAGTATAGGTCAACTGCGCCGATCTGTCGGAGCCAGATGTGGCCCGGACGTGTCGCGCCACCACGCCGTCCATGGTCAGCACGCGCCGCGTGAAGACGTCGCGGACTCTCCAGAGGTAATAGACGGCGGCGCCCAGGAAGACCTGTCCGGAGATCGAGAGATCAACTTCATGGCCGGCGAGGAACAGGGCCACATTGATCATCCCGATGAACACGAACGGGGCGAAGAACACGAAGGACGAGGTGAGGCGGTGCCAACTTTGTCGCACGGACATCCTCCCTCGTCGGTTGTCTGCGAGATCCTCGGGGTTGAATCTGAGCGCGCTGGCGAGCGCGCGGAACAGCTCGATACGATCGCCGACGTGCGGCGCCATGGGGAAAGGATTCGCGAGCGCGGTTCTACCAGGGCGTCCGGCGAAGACCCCTCCTTCCACGTCGGGGACGCCGAGCGAGATGGACCAGGCGCCGCCTGGAACAACGGTCGATTCGGCGGCGATCAGCAGCCGGGAGCGCGGAAGGACATGACCGCGGTACGGTCCGGGCGGGAGCGGCGCCGCGGCGGCGCGGACCGGTCCCGACCCGTCCGCCGGCTCCATCACGTAGTCGCCGTGGAATCGGTGAGCGCGCCAGGCGACACGACCGAGAACCACGGCGACGTCGCCGGTCGCGATGTCAGCGCGGAGGCGGGCGCGTAGCCGGATGCGGCGCGCGGGCATCCACGCCGCTGTAAGGCCGCCCGCTGCGATGAGCGCGCACATGCCCCAGCCGAAGAGGCCCTGGCTCCCGCCCTTCTGCACCACGATGAGCACGGCGAACCCGAGGAGCGTCGCGGAGAACAGTGACGCCAGCTTCTCGCTCGGGTGGACGGACAGGACCTGCTGGAGCGCGGCTCGCTGCGCCGTGGAGAGCCGCCCCGCGCGGTTCCACGCGAGGTCGTCGGTGAGCGAGGAGATGGGTGCAGCTTGGATCACGATCGTCCTCTCCGCGTGGTTGCCGTCCGGGAGGGCGGCGTCGTGGGCTTCGCGCGCGCGAGGGCGCGTTCGATGCTCATGGCGAAGCGCTCCAGAGGTCAGCGCGCGGGGCGCCGCCGGGGTGGGTCGACGAAGCGTCCACGAGCTCCGCGCTGAGCATTCTCCCCGTGCTCTCGACCACATGGAGCCGGTACTGCCAATGGAGGACGATGGCACGGAAGACCACCTTGGGGACAGAGAGCCTGTGTCCCTGGAAGGAAGTGGCGGCTCGGTGGCTCATGTTCGCTCTCGCGGCGCATCCCTCGACGACATCCGTTCGCGCATCGTGGGCGGGGCCTCGTAGCGGAGGGGCCGATCGCCGTCGATCGTCACGGCGACCGGAATGTGCTTGTGGATGCCCGGGATGAAGGTGCGCGGCAGCTCCACCGTGGCCCCGTAGACGATGGAGACGCGCTCGACAGCGGGCTCGACGACGATCGTATGGGTGCGGGGGGCGGTGGGCACGCGGTGGCCCTCCAGCGCGAACTCGATCGACGGAGGGCCGGGCAATGTGAACTCGACGGAGGGCCGCTCCTCGTGCATGCCGTCGACGCGCACGACCTCGTCGCCCCGCACCGCGTCGAGCACGAAGCCCTGCGGCGCCTCCTGGAACAACCGGCGCGAGACCCCGGGCTCGCGCGCAGCGCGGTACCCTGCCGGGAGCACGCCGAGGCGCACCTCGGGCAACCGCTCATCGTCCGGCGCGGGGAACCACGGCTCGACCGAGGGCCCGAAGCCGAGGTGACGCGGGAACGCGAGCGGAGGCACGAAGTCGAAGCACGCGGGGAGCGGCTGCCGGTACCAGAGCGCCGGGTCGCCGGTCACGAGCCGCTCTGGCGTGAGCCGGTCGAGCGGATCTTCGAGGTTTGGCATCTCGGATCCATGGAGCGGCGCGGGCTCGACGAGGTAGCCCTTGCCGAGCGGGTTCCGCGGGTAGGTGCCCGGGTGATCCGCGCCCATCGACGCCAGCGCGAGCTGCGACAAGGACACCTCGCCCCGGAGCTCCACGCGCGTATCGGTGCCGCCGTAGGCGAGCTCCCAGATCACTGGCATGACGGTGAACGGCTCCGGGTCATCGATGACCGGCCTACCTCCCGCGGTCCAGCGGATCTCTCGCCGGCCGAAGACAGCGATGCGCTTCGACGTGGCGCCGACGGCGGCCTCCACGAGCATCTGCGTCGTCGGCCGGCCGCCGGCCGCGTGCGCGGCGCCGCGGACCACGAAGTCGGTCGCCGCCTTGCTGGGCCAGAAATCGACGCCGGCGGGCAGGCGCGGGGCGAGCCGCTCGTCCCGGGGATCGTTGCGCAGAGGTCGCGGCGGCGCGAGCACGCATCGCCGCGCGGCGATCGTGAACGTCTTCTTCACCAGCACGTACGCCGTCGGTCGAACCCCCTCCCAGGGGCCGAGCTCGAGGACGGCGTCGTAGGCCTCGCGCGCGGGGGTGCGTTCGGCGCTCACAGCGGAGGACCCCAGATGTCGGATGCCGGTGTGCCCACCGCACGGGGCGGGCTGCCGCCGCTGCCAGCCGGCTCCGGAAGCGCCATGGATTCACCTGTCTCATGACGGGTCGTCAAGGTGACCTTGCCGTTGTTGTTGTCGACCACCGTGATCGTCCTCGTTCCATCGGGGTTGTTCACCGCGGTCGTCCGTCGATCGCCGCTCTGGGTCCTTGCCACCGTCTCCGTCTGGCTCGAGCAGCCTCGGCCTTCGGGCGCTCCGGGGTTGTAGTCGAGCTGCGTCGACTCCGATTCAAAGGGCGTCGCCTCTTCTCGCTTGAACGTTGCCTTGCCACGCTGTCCTTCGGGCGCGTCGGGGTGGTACTCGCCACCGGCGCTCGCCTTGGCGCCGAAGCCAGGCGCCGTGCCCGCGAGGCCGACCTGGCCCTTGAGCCCCTCCTTGGTCGTGTCGCCGCCCGCGTCCCAGGTGTACTCGCCGGAGCCGCCGATGCTCACCGAGCTGCTCTTGATCTGGTCTTCCACCTTCTTCTGGATGCTGATCGAGATCTTCTGCGGGTTGTTGCGTGTGTCCGCAGATCCCGCAGAGACGCTTATCTTGATCTCGGTGCCGAAGGGGCCCTTCGTCGTGGCATCGACGCGCATCGGATACCGTGGATCGATCGCGTGTTGAACGATGCTCGCGAGGAGGCTCGCGGCGGCTCCATAGAGGCTCTTCTGGGACTCCTCCTGCGCCGTCAGGCTCACCCCGTGGGGCTTGGAGAAACAGCGCTCGATCGCCATCGTGGCGGCTGTCTGGGCGATCCCGCCGATCAGGTCGGCCCCCGACATGCCGACGTGGACGTTCGTGCAAAGGTTGGTGAACGTGAAGGTCGCGGGCATTGATGTCGGCTGGCCGCAGGTGAGCAGCGGGAGCGGCGGCCAGTGGCTCGTGCACGCCGTCGTCTTCCCGTTCATGCGAACGGAGAAGCAGGTCACGATCACCGCGCGCTTCGACTGGAGGAGCTGCACCGGGATAAACGAGTTCATCGGCGGGATCGTGATCTGCGGGATGAGAGGCCCGCAATCGTGCTGATCGAGCACCACGTTTCTGCCGTTGACGAACACGGTGGTCGTCTTCTGGACCTTCCCGACGCCCTCCCCGAACGGCCATCCGTGCGGGATCGGGATCTCGATCGCCGGGGCGAGCGTCGGTGGGGCCCCCGGCGGGGGCGGGATGGGCAGGAACAGGTGGCTCGAGGAGCCCGCGCTGAGGTCGTTCGACCGGGTGACGGGGACAGGGACGCCCATGGCTCATCCTCCTCGGCTGGACGGCTCGTACCAGCCGCCCCGCTCGACGCGCAGGCGCATGGAGCGCTCCGCGCTGGGGTAGTCGTAGGTGAAGGCGTGGCGGAACACGAGGTAGAGGCGCCGCTCCTCCGGGAGCAGGACGAGCGCATGGGGTCGCAGCTCGCGAGTTCCGGTGCGGACCCCGGATACGTAATCGACGAAGACCCGCACTGCCGGAAGGGCAAAGGAGAGCGGCTCCGGCCCCGGGGTGAGCCCGGTCAAAGTCACCCGGCTCCGCGCCGCCGGCAGCGGGATGACCCATTGCGGGTGCGCCCGGTGATAGGCGCCGTCGTCGAACTGGGGCAGCGTGGGCCCGACTCCCGGGGGTGGCGCCACGGTGCGCATCGCCTGGACCGCGGAGTCCACCGGTACCGCGCCCCAGTACACGGGCTCGGGCGCGTCCTCGGGGAGACGTATCCGTGTCCTCGGATCCTCGATGTTGGGCAGCCGCCGGATCCCATCGTAGCGCGGGTACCCGTCGGGGGGATTCAGCGTCTCCATCAGGGACCTCACGGCGGGCGCAGGGTCGAAGCCGCGCCCACCACGGTTGCGGGCGTCCATCGCCTCGACGAACGCCTCGCGGTCGATCTCGACCTCGACGGTTCCACCGAAGGCGCGCTCATGGGTCAGGGGCATCCGCGTGAAGGGCACCGGCGCGCCGATGCGCGGGGTCGCGCCGCTCTCCCAGGTGCGATCCCCCGAGACCAGAAGCTCGCGCCGTTCGCCACCGACGGTGAGAGACACGACCATCTGGCCGACCGGCTCGCCGCCGGGCGCGTGCGCGGCGCCGAGCAGCACGACCTCGAACGCGTCGTCGCGCCTCGGCAGGTCGTCGCGGGGCGCGATGCCGAGCTCCGTCGCGCGATCGTCGTCGAGGAGCGGCCAGGGATCCTGCGTGTCGAGCTCCGTCCCCCTCGGCCCGATGCGGAACGTCGCCTTCGCCACCACCATACCGATGCGGTGGGTCGCGCCGAAGAGGCGCGCCGTCATCAGCTTGGCAGGGACGGCCGTGGCGTTGACCAGGTGCATGACAGGACCAGCGAGCACACCCGAACGCGACGCGCAGTGTCAAGCGGCCTCCGAGAAGGATTTCTGCTGCCACCACCCCGGGGCGAGGTGCAGCTTCGTGCCTGACTGGCGCTCCACGCGCGGCGGGAATACCGTCGCCCGAGCCACGTCTCACGGGCCGAGCACGCGGTCCCTCGGGGGCCTCGGCTCGCCGGCCGCGACCCCGGTCTCGCACCGCACCGCGTCATCTCGAGAGGTAGGATCCATGAACAAGCTCGCTCGCATCACCTCGGCGCTCGCCGCGCTCGTCGTCCTCGGCGCCGCCGCCCCTCCGGCCGCGGCTGCGGCCAAGGAGACCCCCGCGGCGGCCGCGAAGGCGCCGCATCACGGCCGTGGCAAGGGCCGGCCGCAGTTCCCGCAGGACGCCGCCAGCTTCAGCAAGCGGGTCGACGCGAAGAGCGCGAAGCAGCGCGCGAAGATCGAAGCGAAGATGCAGCAGGGCGGCGTCCCCGACGCGCGTCGCGCCGAGATCCGGAAGGCGCTCGACGACGCCCAGGCCAAGGTGCGCGCGGCGGTCGACAGGGCCGCCAAGGACGGCGTCATCACCCAGGACGAGGCGAAGCAGGTCCGCAAGCTCGCGCGCGAGGCGCGCAAGGCGATCGCGGAGCAGCTCGGGCTCGGGAAGAAGCACGAGAAGAAGGCGAAGCGCGAGAAGGGGAAGGGGCGCCGTATCGTGGTTCCGGTCACCTAGCGCGACGGAGGACGGTACGAAATGGATGCCGGCTGGCGGCACGCCGCCGCCGGCCAGGGCGCCAGCCGTGATGTTCTGTCACCGGTGCATGGCGCCCCCGCGCCAGGGTGCACGGCGAGGAAGCAGAGGCGAGGCCGCCGACCGCGCTCGCGGCGCCGGCGCCTGCTTCCTGGCCGCTCCTCAGTGCAGCTTGTTCTTGGCCTCGGCGAGCTCCTCGTTGATCCGCTTCACGAACGCGTCGAGGGTCATCGGGCCCTTGCTCGACGTGGCCGCGGCTTGAATGGCGTCCGTCGTGATCGAGGCGAGGCGCTCGACGTAAGCGAGCTCGGCTTCGAGCTTCTCGTAGTCGCCGCTGGCGAAGTACCCGCTGTCGTCTTTGACCTCGAGATCGGGCGCGTAGCGCTCCTTCACGTAACGCAGGATGGCGCACACGGCGACGTGCACCTTGGGGCCGGCGAACTGCGTCTTGGTCCAGTTGTAGCGGCTCCCCTGCTTGAAGAACTCGACTCCTGGCGCCTCCGGCAGGGCGGGGACGGCGATGCGCGGCCCGCCGCCGCTTGGCGTGCTTTGCGAGCTCCGGGCCAGATTGCGGGTGAGGGCCGCGGACTCGGCCAGCGCTTGACGCATCATGTCCGCCATCTCCGTGTTGCTGAGGAGGGCATGATAGTAGTGGTTGATGAAGGTGCCTTCCTCATCGAAATGGAAGTGCAGCGGCTCGCATTCGCGATGGGGGTAGAGCGTGATCCCCTCGAGACCGGAGCAGGTGACGCGCTTCTCGGCGACGAGCTCTTTCATGGCCTTGCTGAGCCAGCCGGCGGACTCGGCCTTGGCGGCGAGATCGCCGACGAGCTCTGGGACGAGGGCCGGGTCACGGAGCTTGCCGCTGTACGCGATGGAGATGCCCATGGTGCCTCCTGGTCAATCCCCTTTACTCCACCGCGGCTGTCGCGGCCAGCGCGCTCCCGCGCGCGACCTCGCACCGCGGCGACCCTCGCGGGCCGGCGATCGCGGCGCCCGTTCCGCTTACGTCCTGCAACGCTTGTTCACCACGCCTCCCGGAGAGAACCGCGAGGAGCCCGCCGGCCCCGACCTCCACGACAGCTTTTTTCATCGGGTGCGCGAGGCGTCCGCCCACCACACCCTCGTCGTGCAACAGAGCACCTCACGGGTCGGCTGGCGCGGCGCCGAGGCGACAAGCGCCTCGATCGTGTTCATTGCGACAGCGTTGCCGAAATTGTCACCAATTGCGTCGCGCCCGCAGGAACGAGAACGTGACCGACGGAGCTCCGCGGTCCGATTCCTCCGAGATCCGCTCTCGCTGCCCGTGGTTCGCCCCCGATCCCAGTTCACGGTAGGCCCCCGGAGAGGTGTTCGCCGCGCGGGGTGGGAGATGGGCCGATGTGTGAGCCTGGGAGTCGAAGCATCCGGCAAGGCCGGGTGTTCCAACTCCCAGGCGAGTTCAGCGGGGCCCCCCCGGGGAAACGGCGTCGCGCCCGTCCCGTCAGGACGCCGCGCGCGGCGCCTCACCGAGGAGCTCGAGCCTCGCAAGGCTCGAGCAGGTTTCGGAGAGGGCGCGCATCAGCCGCAGCCGGTTGTCCCGCACGGCCGCGTCGTCCGTCATCACGAACACGTCGATGAAGTACTGGTGGAGAAGCGGCGCGAAATCCGCCACCGCCCGGAACGCCGCGTCGTACGCCCCGCTCTTCACGTCCGACGCGATCTGCTCCCGCAGCTTCAGGTACCCCGCGAAGAGCGCCGTCTCGCTCGCGTGCACCTCCTGCCCGAACGGCGCGACCGGCTCGCCCGGAGGGGCCTTGTCCGCGATGTTCGTCGCCCGCTTGAACACCTCGCCGACCCGCGCGCGCACGTCGGGGCTGAGCGCGTCGATCGCGCGCACGCGCGCCCGGAGGTCGAGCGGGCGGTCCGCGGCCACGCGCAGGCACGCGAGGACCGCGTCCTGCGGGAGCCGGTCGGACAGCAGGCCCCTCAGCCGCTCGGCGGAGAACTCGCCGAGGCGCGCCGTGAGCTCCTCGCGCGAGGCGCTGAGCTCCACGCCCGCGTAGCCGTCGTACGCGGCGCTGAACGCGGCGCCGAGGCGCAGATCGAGCTCGCGATCGAGCAGCGTGCGCAGCACGCCGAGGCAGGCGCGGCGCAGGCCGTACGGGTCGGCGGTGCTCGTGGGGATGAGCCCGATCGAGAAGCAGCCGACGAGCGTGTCGAGGCGGTCGGCGATCGCGACCAGCGCGCCGGCGTGCGTCGGCGCGGTCGCGTCCGCGGCGCCCCTGGGCAGGTAGTGATCGCGGATCACGTCGGCGACGTCGGGGCTGACCCCCTGGGCCAGCGCGTAGGCGCGGCCCATCTCGCCCTGGAGCTCGGGGAACTCGCCCACCATCAGCGCGACGAGATCGCACTTCGCGAGGTGCGCCCCCGACGCGGCCGCCATCAGCGTCGGCTCGGGCAGCATCAGGAGCAGGCCGAGCTCGCGGGCGAGCCGCTCGACGCGCTCGGCCTTGGCGAGCACGCTGCCGAGCCGCTTCTGGAACACGATGCCACCGAGCTTCTCGCGGCGGTTCGCGAGCGGGATCTTGACGTCCTCCCGGTAGAAGAACTGCGCGTCGGACAGGCGCGCGCGCATCGTCTTGTCGTTGCCGCGCTTGATCGCCTCGGGCGCCTCCGCTGTGTTCACGACCGCCAGGTACCTCGGGAGCAGCGCGCCCGTCTTCGCGTCGCGCACGCCGAAGTAGCGCTGGTGACCGCGCGCGACCTCGAGGATCACCCGCTCCGGCAGCTCGAGGAACCGCTCCTCGAAGCCGCCGACGATGACGTGCGGCTCCTCCACGAGGGAGAGGTTCTCGCCGATCAGGAAGTCGTCTTCGATCAGCACCCCGCCGGCGTCGCGGGCCGCGGCGACCAGGCGCTCGCGCATGAGGCGCGCGCGCTCCTCGGTGTCGACGATCACGTGCGCCGCGCGCATCGCCTCGACGTAGTCCTTCGCCGCGCCGATCGCGATCTCGCCCGGCGCGAGGAAGCGGTGGCCGCGGCTCGCGCGGCCGCTGCGCACGCCGGCGATCTCGACGGGGATGACGTCGCCGCCGGAGAGCGCGACCAGCCACTGGATGGGGCGGCCGAAGGCGAACTCGCCCGTCCCCCAGCGCATCGACTTCCGGAAGGGGATGGCCGCGACGAGCGCCGCGAGGACCTCCGGGAGGAGCTCGGCCGCGGCCTTGCCGGCCTCGCGCCGGGTGCCCGCGAGGTACTCGCCCTTGGGCCCCTCGACGCGGCGCAGATCGGACACCGCGCAGCCGAGCTTCTGCGCGAACGCCTCGGCCGCCTTCGTGGGCGCGCCGTCCTTGAAGGCCGCCTTGACGGGCGGGCCGGTGACCTCCTCCTCGAGGTCCGGCTGGCGCGCCGCGACAGCGGAGACGAGCAGCGCGAGCCGCCGCGGGGTGCCGAGCGCGCGCATCGCGCCGTGGCGGAGCCTGAGCTCCGCGAGGCGCTTCGTGGCGAGTTCCGGGAGCGCGCGGAGCGCGGCCTCGACAAACGACGAGGGGAGCTCCTCGACGCCGATTTCGAGCAGGAGATCGCTCGCTTCGTTGGACATGGGACCGCGGACGCTACCCCAGAACCGCCCGTCCGGCGAGGCGGTCGATCGATCCACGGGGGCCACCTCGAGCCGCGGCTCGCTGCGCCGGACCCCGCGCCAGGCCGCGCCGGACCGAGCGCCCTGCCGCGCGCTCAGCGCCCCGGCGCCGCGTCCTGGAGGGCGCGCGCGAGCACCTTCGTGAAGGCGCGAGCCTCTCCTCCGTTCGGGTTGTTCTTGCGCCCGTAACGGCTCGCCGCGCCGACGCGCACGATGCACTGGACCGTCCGCGTGTACCGCCGCGCTTCCTTCGCGATCGCCCGATCGTCCGGCGCGGACGCCGACGAGACGGCCGCGCCGAGGTCGTTCAGCGCCGCGTCGAGCGGCGGGCAGCCCTCCGGCGTGTCGGGCAGATCGAGGGGGGGCGGAGCGTGGCAGCAACGGGCGCGCACGGCGGCGAGGGCCGCCATGTCGTACCAGCGGAGCACGCCCCATTCCTTCGTCGCATCCGAGATACCCTTCGGGCCGGCGGCCTGGGCGAGGTGGCCCTTCAGCGCGGCGACGCCCTTCATCGGGTCGACCTCGGCGCAGACGAACGCCATCTGCCCCGCGGTCGCGGCGTCGACGCTCTTGCCGGGGAAGAGCGGGGCCATGCACGCGGCGAACGCCGCCGGGGCCGCTTCCGCCGGCGCTGCGCTCGCCGCGCCGGCGNGGGCCGCTTCCGCCGGCGCTGCGCTCGCCGCGCCGGCGTCCACCGGCGCCGCCGCGGCGGC
>NZ_JEMA01001126.1 GCF_001589285.1 Sorangium cellulosum
GCCCGTGGCCCCGGCCCCGCCGGCCGCGGCGCCGGCCAGCGGCAACCTGTTCGACGATCGCAAGTGAGGACTCCACCCATGACGAGCCTGCCCATGCAGCACCTCGGGCGCCTGCTGGCGCTCGCGATGTTCCTCGTCGCCCTCGTGGGCGGCGGCCGCGACGCCAGGGCCGATACGGCGGCAGCACAGGCGCTGTTCGACGCGGCCAGGCAGCTCATGGCCCAGGGCAAGCACGCCGACGCGTGCCCCAAGCTCGAGGAGAGCCAGCGGCTCGACCCGGGGATCGGGACGCAGTTCAACCTCGCGACCTGCTACGAGCAGCTCGGCCGGACGGCGAGCGCCTGGTCGACGTTCCTCGAGGTGGCCGGCGCGGCGAGGGCCGCGGGCCAGGTCGAGCGCGAGAAGGTCGCGCGGCAGCGCGCGACGGCGCTGGAGCCGCGGCTCGTCCGGCTGACGGTCACGGCGCCCGCGGACGCCCCGGCCGACCTCCAGGTGAAGCGCGACGGCGCCCTCGTGGGGCGCGCGCAGTGGGGCATCCCGGTGCCCGTGGATCCGGGGAAGCACACGATCGAGGCCTCCGCGGCCGGCAGAGCGCCGTTCGCGAAGACCGTCGAGGTCACCAGGGCGGGCGCCTCGGAGACGGTGGCCATCCCGCCGCTGCCCGCGGGCGCGCCGGCGCGCGCCGCTGCGCAGCCGACGACAGGCGCGACAGGCGCNCGGCGCGCGCCGCTGCGCAGCCGACGACAGGCGCGACAGGCGCGACAGGCGCCGCGCAACCGACCAGCG
>NZ_JEMA01001127.1 GCF_001589285.1 Sorangium cellulosum
CGTCCTCTCCGAGTCGCTCACGCCGCTGCCGAGGGTCCACGACGCCGAGCGCGCCGCGCCGACGCCGCGCACCGCGCACGACGGCGACGAGGCGCGGCCCACCATCCGGGTGCTGGCGAACGGCCACCGCGCGTCGCGCCCCGTGCTCGCCGAGCCCGCCTCGGGGCCGGTCTCGTCGGGGCGCCTGTCCACCGCCGTGGACCGGTCGTCCTCGTCGCCGCCCTTCCCGGCGCAGCGCGCCGCGCCGACGCGGAGCGTGCCGCCCGCCGGCGCCGCCGGCCGCCACGACAGCCTCGTCTTCGACAGGCGCAAGGTCGGCGACGTCCTCGTCGTCCGGCTCGCCGGGCGCATGACCGAGTCGTTCAAGGGCGCGGCGCTCGCCAGGGAGCTCGACGGCAAGGTCCTGCTCGACCTCGCCGGCGTCGAGCGCATCACGTCGTTCGGCGTCCGCGAGTGGCTCCAGATGATCCAGGCGGCCCAGCCCCGGCTCCGCGCCCTCTACCTCGCGCGCTGCTCCGAGCCGGTCATCAACCAGATCAGCATGATCCGGCGCTTCACCGGCGGCGGGCAGGTCGTCTCGTTCTACGCGCCCTACTGCTGCGAGTCGTGCGGCGCCCAGTTCGAGCGGCTCGTCGACTGCGCCCACGACGCGGCCTCGCTCGCCGAGGGCAAGCCGCCCGACGCCGCCNGGCAAGCCGCCCGACGCCGCCTGCCCTCGCTGCGGCGGCGCCGGCGCCTTCGACGACGACGCGGCCACCTACTTCGGGTTCGTCGCGCAGCACGGCGCCGGCGCGATCCCGCCGGAGGTGCGGTCGATCCTGCTCGAGCTCGAGAAGGGCGACGACCCTGTCGGCGGCGACGCCGTGGAGAAGTCGGTCGAGGGGCGCGTCACGCGGCTCAAGGTAGGGAGCAGGATGACCGCCTCGCTCCGCTGGAGCCGCATCATCGACGGCCTCGAGGGCCAGGTCGTCTTCGACCTGAGCAGCGTCCCCGGCGTCACCTCCGACGGCGCCGCGCGCTTCGAGGCGGCGCTCCGCAAGCTCGACGGCTCGGTCGAGGCGATCCGCATCGAGGGCTGTCCCCGGCTGCTCGCCGAGCGCATGGCGAGCCCCACCTGGCCGCAGCTCGCGCGCGTCGAGTCCGCTGTCGTCGAGGGCCGCTGCGCGTCGTGCGGCGCGATCCGGGCCGCGCTCGTCGAGGTCGACAGGCAGGCCGACCTGCTCCGCGGCGGCAAGGATCCCAGCGCCACCTGCAAGCGCTGCAACGCGCCGCTCGCCTTCGACGGCTCCCGCTCGCTGCTCTACCTGCTCGGCGCCCACGCCGCGCGCCCCCCCTCG
>NZ_JEMA01001128.1 GCF_001589285.1 Sorangium cellulosum
GGGCGCCGAGCTCGCGCAGCGCGCCCCGGGCGGCGCGGTGGCGCAGCACCTCGACGAGCGGCGAGCCGTCGTCGAGCAGCACGAACGCCGGCGTCCCCTCGGGGAAATCGCCGTCCGCGCCGCCGCGGCCGTCGGTGATCCACACGCAGCCCGTCGCGGAGAGCTCGGCGCGGATCTCCGCCGGGCCGACGCTCTCCCCGGCGGCGGTCCGCGCGGCGAGCTTGCCGCCGGAGAGGCGGCCGAGCAGGTGCAGGTTCCACAGGTACGGCGCGGCGGCGGCCTCGTCCGAGAGCTCGGCCGCCATCGAAGCGGCTGCTTCCATCGCGATCTCCGCGACGGCGTCCCAGCGCGCTTCGTGCAGCGGCCAGACGAGGAGCAGGCCCTCGACAGGCGCGATCTCCCGGACGAGCCCGCCCGCGGCGCCCTCGGCGCGCAGCGCGCGGGGCGTGAAGGCGCCGCGCGGGGCGCCCTCGCCGAGGATCTCCGCGGAGGGCGCGGCGACGAGCACCCGCGGCGCGCGGGGCCACCGCGCGGGCAGCCAGAGCGCGCCGGTCACGAGCAGCGGGCGATGCCAGGTGGTGGCGACGTCGATCCACCGGGTCGCGAGCGCGTCCTCGGGCGGGGCGAGCCGCGCGCGCAGCCACCGCGCGGCGGCGTCGCGCACCGCCTGGCGGAGCCTCGCGGCGTCGGCGCCCGCCTTGAGGCCGTCGAAGGCGANGCCTCGCGGCGTCGGCGCCCGCCTTGAGGCCGTCGAAGGCGAGGTTCGGCTCGAGCGCGTCGTCGTTGATCGCCGCGCAGAGCGGCCAGCCCTCGCCGGGGTCGAGCGCGCAGAGCGGGCGGCGCCCGACGTGCACCGCGATCCCCGCCGCGCCGGCGTGCTCCGGGGCGAGCAGGCCGATCTCGCCGTACGCGGCCGGCGCGCCCTCCTTCGCGCCGGCCTCCGGCGCGAAGGGGAACACAGCGAGGCACGCCGCGCGCGCGTCCGCGCCGAGGCCGACGGCGTCGAGCGGCGGCGCGGCGAGGCGCTCCTCGGTCGCCCGGTCGCGCGCGACAGCGTCGGTGATGTCCTTGACGAGCACGGCCGTCGCGAGCTGCAGCCGCTCGGGCCTGCTCAGCGCGAGCACCGGGCGCCCGTAGCGCTGCTTCGGGTAGGGCGGGGGCGTGGCGGTGCACAGCCACCCGGCCAGCGGGTCGCGCCGGAGGTCGTCGAGCGAGAAGAGGTTGCCGTCGAGGTCGTGGAAGAGCGGCGCGCTCGCCGCGCCCGCGACGACGCGCTTGCCCTGGGCCAGCGTCCTCAGGACGGCGCGGCGCGTGTGGCTCCGGGCGAACGGCGGCAGCTCGTCGAAGCGCGGCGCGAGCGAGAGCAGGCGGCGTCCCGCGGCCCTGGCGAGGCGCGCCAGCAGCGCGCGCGCCTCGTCCCTCGGCGGGTCCGCCGCGGCGGCGCGCGCGAGGACGCGCAGCGGGATCGGGAGCTCCACCTCGTGGCGCCGCTCGGCGCCGTCGGGGCCGACGAGGCGGACATCCGACGCCGGCCCCTCGATGATCTCGAGCTCGCCCTCGAGCCCCTGGACGCCCAGCGCCGCGATGCTCACCCGGAGCAGCGGGTGCGGCGGCGCGCCCGGCAGCGCGAGCGGGGCGCGCGAGGTGCGCGAGGCGCGCGAGGCGTCGGCCGCGCCCCCGCGCGCAGGGC
>NZ_JEMA01001129.1 GCF_001589285.1 Sorangium cellulosum
GTACGCCGTGGACTGGACGGTGGGCGCGGGCGACGTCCCCGAGGGCTACGACCGCGTGCTCGTCGACGCCCCCTGCTCCGGGATCGGCACGCTGCGGCGGCGCCCCGAGATCGCGCTCGGGCGCGAGGCGGACGACCTCGCGCGCCTCGCCGACCTGCAGGTAGCGATCGCGCGCCGCGCCGCGACGCGCGCCCGGGACGGCGGCCGGCTCGTGTTCGCCGTGTGCAGCGTGCTGCGCGAGGAGTGCGAGGCCGTGGCCGCGCGGCTCGCGGCCCCGGCGGAGGACGACCTCGGCGTCCGCCTGGAGCCGGCGCCGTTCGACGCGGAGATCGCGCGGGAGCTCGCGGGCGGCGGCGACGCGTTCCGGCTGCTGCCGCACGTGCACGGCACGGACGGGTATTTCGCGGCGATGTTCGTCGTGCGCAGGTGACGGCGCGCGCGCCGACCGGCCGCATCGAAACCGTCGCTCATGCGGCGAGCGTGGCGGCCGTCGCGCCAGGAGCGAGAGGCTCGCGGGGCATTCTGGGGCGCTCCTGCGCGCGCTCGGCGGCCGGGCTCGGGTCCTGGGGTGAAGCGAAAAGCGAACTGGCGGATCGACGCTCCAACAGGTGAACCGATTAAGCTCAGCGACAGAGGCCAAGCGCTCTGAAGATGGTTCCAACGAACCACAGAGGGCACAGAGGGCACAGAGGGCACAGAGGGCACAGAGGGCACAGAGGGCACAGAGGAGAGAGAATTAAAATCTCTCCTCACTCTCCCCTCTGTGCCCTCTGTGCCTCTGTGGTTCAATCTCTTCTCTTCGCATCCCGGAGCCACGGACGAGCTCTGTGGTTCAATCTCTTCTCTTCCCATCCCGGAGCCACGGACGAGCTTCCGGGGACNCCATCCCGGAGCCACGGACGAGCTTCCGGGGACGCGGCGCTCCACGACAGCTCCGCGGCTGCGAGCGGCTGCTGACAAGCTCGAGGAACCCCCGCACCTCGGCGTCCCGGCGCCGCCGCGCTGCATCAGCAGGGCGCGACGGGACATCGCCGTTTCATCTGTCCCCGCGGTCCGTGCCTGGCCCAGCCGGCCGCCGCGCGGCGGGAGGCGCCAACGTCACGCGGCGTCCGCTCCGAGGCCGCCGGCCGAGCGCGCCGGCACGGCCCGGCGACGCCGCACCGGCAGGTCATTCCAGCAGCGACAGCCGATCCCCTGGTGAGGGCGTCGCGCGCCGTTCAGCCGCTGTACCGTGCCGCGCGCGTGTGAGAGGATCGCGATCGCCCATGAAGAGGATCAAGCTCAAGCTCCACAGCGACGAGTACCACCTCAGCGCGGTCGGCTACCTGTTCGAGGACCCCCCACCGGACATGGATCCGGCGGGCGTGCGGCCGTTCTCGATCCGCAACACGGTCTTTCCCGAGTTCGATCTGGAGCCCGGCAACTACGTATTCCGCTTCAGGGTCCGGAACGGCAGCGGGAAGTTCCAGATCTTCGCCTTCGACCCCAAGACGAACCAGAGCACGCGCGCGGAATACGACACGTCGAGCGGCGCAGAGCACCTCACGTTCAAGTTCACGGTGACGCCATGAAACGATCGCTGCTGCTCCTGCCCACCGCGGCGCTGCTCTCGCTCTCGCTGACCTCGCCCGCCCTCGCCCAGAGCGCGCCGCCGCCGTCGGATCCGGCGCCG
>NZ_JEMA01001130.1 GCF_001589285.1 Sorangium cellulosum
GAGGGCGGCTGTCTTTCCGCGGCCGCGGGCGCGCGCCTGGACGGCGCGCATGCCGGCCGACAGCGCCGGCAGCGGATCGCTCGGCGCCGGCGGCCGCGGCGCGCAGGCCGGATCTCTCGGCGTCTGGGGGCAGGACATCGGCGCGCGATCTCGCGCTACCAGCTACGAGCATCCATCGATTTCGGCAAATTTCGGGGCGCGCGCGGCCGCTTTCCGGCCCGATCGGTGGCTTGACGGTGCTGCCCGGGGCACGTCAAATGGGACGCTGTGCGAAGGGCGGCGCTCCGAGTCCTCTACCTGGCGCTCTTGCCGGTGCTCGTCCTTTTCGCGCTGGCCCTCGCCCTCGCGGTTGTCGCCTCGCGCCTCGCGAGCCGAGGCCACGTGTGGCGGCCGGAGACATGGAAGAAGGTCTCCTACGGGAGTCGCTACTTCCGGTCGTCGTTCCGGGGGCGGCTCGGCGAGATGGTCGATGTCATCGACGTCCTCCGCGACCGCCTGATCCTGCTGTTCGTCGTCGTCGCCGCGCTCTGCGTCGCCGGTGGCCTGCTCGTCGACTTCCTCGACATCGGCGTCCCGGGCTGGGCCGCGGCGTGGCCCGAGGGGTCGATCGCCTCGTTCATCGCGTCCGATCTCGCGTTGTTCCCGGCGGGCGGCAGGCTCTCCTTCCGCAGCGGCGCCGCGCTCGTCCTGGTCGGGTGCACGGCGCTCGCCCTGCTCGCCCTCGGGATCTCGCTCTACGCCTGGCTCGCGTCCGCCCTGGGCGAGGCGACCCGCGTGATCCTGCGGTATGGCGGCGCGGCGACGCTCTTCCCCGACCCCGGGGACGCCATCCCGGGCGGGCGGCTCGTGCTCTGCCAGATCTCCGATCTGCACATCACCGTGGACGGCCGCGAGCCGTACGAGATCGAGGAGGGGTCGGCGGCGTGGCCCGAGGGGGTCCCTCGCCCCGACACCGCCGAGCTGACGGGCCGCCTCCGGCGGCTCGTCGCGGAGATCGCCGCCATGAATCCGCCGCTCGTGGCGCTGACGGGCGACATGACCGATCTCGGGGAGGAGGCGCAGTGGGACGAGCTCGAGGCGGCGCTCTCCGGCATCCCGGCGTCGTCGCAGGTGCTCATGGTGCCTGGCAACCACGATGTCGCCATCAACGTCGGCACGTCGCCCGATCCGTACCTCAAGAAGCGGGCGGAGCGCGAGCAGCGCTTCATCGACGTGCTCACCCGCGTGGAGCGCGGCCCTTTCCAGCCCGGCTTGCACGTCCCGGCCCGCAAGCGGGCGCGACGGCGGCTGCGCGCGATCGCCGGCCTCTATCCGAGGCGGCTCGAGCTCGAGGGCGGTATCCGGATCTTCGGGCTCAACTCCAACCGTTACCGGTCGCGGTTCGTGGGCTCGAACGCTATCGGGCAGATCGGCGGCAGCCAGCTCCGGCGGCTGGCCCGCGCGCTCCGGCGGGGATCCGGCCCCGTCGTCGTGCTCCTGCACCACCACGTGGCGCGCCTCGCGGGGCCGATCTCGCTCAACGACACGTTCATGATCGCCATGGATGGGCCGCGCCTGCTCGAGATGCTCGCGGCGTACCAGCAGAAGAACCCGAGGAAGAACAGCGCCCTCATCCTCCACGGGCACAAGCACCTCGCGTTCTTCGGCCACTACCGCTCGAAGAGCGGCGGCCGCGTCAGCGTCTATGCGCACCCCTCGTCGACGCTGGGCCACGAGACGGACGGGCACCTCGATGGGGTCGCGCGGTTCGCGGCCATCCGGCTGACGGACGAGGGCATCTGGCGCGTCGAGACGCACCCGCTCCGGCCGGCCCGCGCCGCCGTCGACGCGCCGCCGGCCGCCGCCGAGGCCGCGGTGTCCTGAGGGCATCGTATCTCCTGGCCGTGAGCCCGTCGCGATCCCAGAGCACCCGCCCGTCGCGCAACGTCATCGCGCACTCGAGCCGCCGTTCGCCGTCGATGCGCGCGCCGCTCGTGTCGACATAGCCGTACCGCCCCGTCTCGAGGCGCAACACAGCGATGTCCGCCGCCGCGCCCTCGCCGAGGGTGCCGAGCTCCGGCCTGCCGAGGATCGCCGCCGGGTCCGCCGTGCTGCGGCGGATGAGATCGGGGAGCGACATGCCGAGGTTCAGCATCTTGGACACGACGTTGACCATGTCCCCCATCGCCCCGTTCAGGCTCTGGAGGTGCATGTCGGTGCTGATCGAGCTCGGGAGGAGGCCCTGCGCGAGCGCGGGCACTGCCTGATCGAAAACGAAGCTGCCGCCCCCGTGCCCGAGATCGAAGACGACGCCGCGCCGCGCAGCCTCGAGCACGTACGGACGCACGCGGCCGCCGGCGTCGACGACCGGCGTTCGCCCCGGGATGTCCGCGTAGACGTGCGTGAAGATGTCCCCCGGCCGGAGGTGCGTCAGCAAGAGGTCGCGCAGCGAGAGCTCGGGCACGTGCCGCCCGAGATCGACCATCACCCGCCCCCCGGACGCCCGCGCCGCCTCGACGGCCCGCAGCACGGGATCCCACGCCGGCCCGGCGTGGTGCGCGACCTTGACGCCGACGACCGCGTCGCGGTGCGCCCGCGCCGCCGCTGCCGTCCTGGCCGCATCCATGTCCCCGAGATCCTGCTCGGCCTGCCCGCCGCGCATGCCGCCGCCGACGATGTTGAGGAACGCCAGCACCCGGGTCTTCGAGTGCGCGATCGTCTGCGCCTTGAACAGCTCGACGTCGCGCCAGCCGGAGCTGCCCGCGTCCACCACGGTCGTCGTGCAGCTGCGCGGCGCGAAGCTGTCCGGCGCGACGGTCTGGTAGCTGTTGTGGAGGTAGGTGCCGTCGGTGGTCCCGAAGAACACGTGCGTGTGGATATCGACGAACCCGGGCGCGACGACGAGGCCCGCCGCGTCGACCACGGCGCGCGCGCGCGCAGGGTCGATGTCCACAGCCACCTTGGCGATGCGCCCGTGGCTCACGGCCACGTCCAGTATCCCGTCGCGGCCGTTCGCCGGGTCGATGACCCTCCCTCCCCTGATCAGCAGATCGTACTCCCATGCTTGCGCCGGCGGGGCGGCCGCGACGACCACCCCGGCGACCACGAGCGGGGCCAGCGCGGATACGCGCCCCGCCCCGAGACAACGCAGGTACGGCAGCGGCACCCCGCGCATCGCATTCACCTCGCTCCGAGCATCGTAGTTCTGTGATCCACCACACGGTAGCCGCCCGCGCGGTCCGGGTCGCCCGCAGGGGCCGCAGCGTCGTCCACCGAAGCTGTATCTTGACACCCTGCGGCATTCCCGCCCACGATGCGCAGGTGACACATCGCCCGCTGACGTCGCCCGCGGTCCCCCACCCCTCCGCCACCGTCCTCACCGTGGCGCTGTCGCTGCTGGCCGGCGCGTCCCAGGGCTGTTCCAGGGGCACGAGCCCGTCCTCCGACAAGGCCGCCGCCTCCAGCGCCGCGGCCCCGACGGGCGCGCCGGCGGGCGAGGCCGCGCCGACAGCGGGGTACAAGGTCGGGATGGTGCTGGTCGGCCCCTACAACGACAAGGGGTGGAACCAGGCCCATTACGACGGCATCCGCGAGGTCCTCGCAAAGATGCCGGACGTCAGCTTCGAGTACGTCGACAAGGTGAACCCGGCCGACCGCCCCAACGTGAAGGGCTCTCAGGTCGCGGACGACCTCATCTCCCGCGGCGCCAGGGTCGTTGTCTACAACTCCGACGACTACAAGGACGACGCCCTCGAGACAGCGCGCAAGCACCCGCTGATCAACGTCATCCACGTCTCGGGCGATTACGCCTGGAAAGACGGCAAGAACCACAAGCCCCAGGCAAACATGGGCAACATCATGGGGCGCATCGAGACAGCCAAGCACATCGCGGGGTGCGCGGCGGCGCTCGGCACCGAGACGGGCAAGATCGGGTATCTCGGCCCGCTCGTCAACGACGAGACCCGCCGGCTCGTCACCTCGGCGTACCTCGGCGCGCGGCACTGCTGGGAGACCTACAGGAAGAGGAAGCCGGAAGAGCTCACGTTCAAGGTCACCTGGATCGGCTTCTGGTTCAACATCCCGGGCGTCACGCTCGATCCAACCAAGGTGGCCGACGACTTCTACAGCAGCGGCTTCGACGTGCTCCTGACCGGGCTCGACACGCCCGAGGCCGCGCTGCAGGCCAAGAAGGCGAGCGGGGCTGGCAAGAAGGTCAAGTACGTCCACTACGACCACAAGGCCGGCTGCGATCTCGCGCCGGAGATCTGCCTCGGCGTCGCCTACTACAACTGGGCGCCGCTCTACCGCGACGTCATCGAGAAATCGCGCGCTGGCAAGTACACGAGCGAGTTCGTCTGGGCAGCGCCGGACCTCCGCGACCTGAACGGGGAGGCGTCGGTCATCGGCTTCCTGCCCGGCCCCGCCCTGGGCGAGCAGAAGGCGCAGCTCGACGCGTTCATCCAGGCGCTCGCCGGCGGGGTCGACCTCTTCAAGGGGCCGCTCAAGTTCCAGGACGGCGCCGAGTTCCTGAAGGACGGCGAGGCCGCGACGCCCCAGCAGATCTGGTATCTGCCGCAGCTCGTCCAGGGGATCACAGGGCCGAGCAAGTAGCCGCGCCGGGCGGCGCTCCATGCGGATCGAGATCGAGCGCATCACGAAGCGGTTCGGCCCTGTCAGGGCCAACGACGACGTGTCGCTGACGATCCAGGCGGGCGCCGTCCACGGGCTGCTCGGCGAGAACGGGGCCGGCAAGAGCACCCTGCTCCGCGTCCTGGGCGGGCTGCTCCGGCCCGACGCCGGCCGCCTTCTCTTCGACGGCCGCCCGGTCGCGCTCGCGAGCCCGGCCGACGCGCTCGCCGCCGGCGTCGGCGTGCTCCACCAGGAGCCGCTCGACTTTCCGCCCCTCACCGTCCTGGAGAGCTTCCTCGTCGCGAGGCCGCGCGCGGGAGGCGCCGCGCGCTCGGCGTTGAGCCGCGCGCGCGCGGCGGAGATCTTCCTCCCGCGCCGCGCGGCGCGCGACGAGCTCCTCGCGCTCGCGGCGCGGTTCGGCTTCCCCGTCGACCCGGACGAGCAGGTCGCCCGGCTCACCCTGGGCGAGCGCCAGCAGATCGAGCTGCTGCGGCTGCTCTCGCTGGGCGTCCGCGCGCTGCTCCTCGACGAGCCCACGACAGGGATCTCCGCCGCGCAGCAGGAGGCGCTGTTCTCCGCGCTGCGGCGGCTCAAGCAGGACGGCCAGGCGATCGTCCTCGTGTCGCACAAGCTCTCGGACGTCGAGGCGCTCTGCGACCGCGTGACGGTGCTGCGGCAGGGCAAGGTGGCGGGAGAGGCGGAGATGCCGGCCGGGGCCGACCGCCTCGTCGCGCTGATGTTCGGCAAGGCGCTCGCGCCGCCGGAGCGGCTGCCGACAGCGGGCGGCGGCGCGGCGCTCTCGCTCGAGGATGTCCGGTTCGGCGATCACCGGATCGAGCTGCGCGTCCCGCGCCTGGAAGTCCGCCGCGGCGAGGTGCTCGGGCTCGCGGGCCTCGAGGGGAGCGGCCAGCGCCTGCTGCTCCGCGCCTGCGCGGGGCTGCTCCGGCCGCGGCGCGGCCGCGTCGCCGTCGGCGAGGCCGAGATGGCCGGCCGCCCCTACCAGGCCTTCCTGCGCGCGGGCGTGGGGTACCTCCCCGCGGACCGCCGCCGCGAGGGCCTCGTCGCGGGCCTCTCCATCGAGGAGCACGTCGCGCTCCGCGCGCCCCGGCCGGGGCTCTTCCTCCGCGCCCGCGAGATCCGCCGCGCCGCCGAGCGCGCGATCGAGGCGTTCCGGATCCGGGGGCGGCCGGAGACGCCCGTGGAGCTGCTCTCCGGCGGCAACCAGCAGCGCACGCAGCTCGCGCTGCTCCCCGCGGACCTCGCGCTGCTCCTGCTGGAGCACCCGACCCGGGGGCTCGACATCGAGTCGGCCCGCTGGGTCTGGGAGCAGCTCCTCGCGCGGTGCAAGGGCGGGACGGCGCTCCTGTTCGCGTCGTCCGAGCTCGACGAGCTCATGCGCTACAGCGACAGGATCCTCGTGTTCAGCGGCGGGCGGGTCTCGCGGCCGGTCCGCGCGGCCGAGCTCACCCCGGACCGGCTCGGGCGGATGATCGGCGGCGAGCTCGACGAGGCCGCGCCCGCCGCGCCCGCGGAGCACGGCGAATGAGCGCCGGGCCCGAAGACCGGGCGGGGCCCAGCGCGCGCAGGGCGTGGGCCGCCGAGCTCGCTCCCCGCCTGGCGCCGCTCGTCCTGTCGCTCGCCCTCGTGGCGGGCCTCTGCGCCGTGCTCGGGGCGTCGCCGGCGGCGGTCGCCTCGAGCCTGTGGGAGGGCGCCTTCGGCTCCACGGAGCAAGCGGCGCGGGTGCTCGCCACCCTGGCGCCGCTGCTCCTCTGCGGCAGCGGCCTGTTATTCACATTTCGCGCCGGGCTGTACCACCTGGGCGTCGAGGGGCAGCTCGTGCTCGGGGCCCTCTGCGCGACAGGCGCGGCGCGCGCGCTGTGGCCGGGTCTCCCTGCGGGCGCCGTCGCCGCGCTCTGCGTCGCCGCGGGGGCGCTCGGCGGGGTGCTCTGGGGCGCGCTCACGGGCGCGCTGCACACGCACGGCCGGGTGAGCGAGATCTTCGCGGGCCTCGGCATGAACTTCGTGGCCCAGGGGGCGGTCCTCTACCTCGTCTTCGGGCCGTGGAAGCGCCCCGGCGTCGCGTCCATGGCCGGCACCGAGCCGCTCGACGCCGCGCTCCGGCTCTCCACGCTGGGCGGCACCGAGCTGAGCCCGGCCGCGCTCCTGCTCGCGGCGCTCGCGCTCGTCGGGACGGCGGTGGTGCTCGGGCGGACGCACTTCGGGCTCCGGCTGCGGGCGGTGGGGCTGAGCCCGGAGGCCGCGGAGGTGCTCGGCGTCCCGGCGGCGCGGCAGGTGCTCCTCGCGTTCGCGATCTCGGGCGCGCTCGCGGGCGCCGCCGGCGCGCTGCAGGTGCTCGGGACCTTCCACCGGCTCATCCCGAACGTCTCGAGCAACCTCGGGTTCCTGGCGCTGCTCGTCGTGATGCTCGCGGGCCGGCGCGCCGCGCTCGTCGCGCCGATCGCGCTGTTCTTCAGCGCGCTCAACGTGGGCAGCCTGAAGCTCCCGATGACGCTCGGCCTGGAGTCCTCGCTCTCGGGCGTGCTCCAGGGGGTGCTCGTGCTGCTCGCGATCCTGTCGCCCTGGAACGTGCGCAACATGCGCGGCCGCGGCCGGCCGGAGGAGGCCTGATGGACTTCACCGCCGAGCTCCTGCCGCTCCTCGCGACAGCGCTCGCGGCGTCGACGCCGCTCGTCTACGCGGCGGTCGGCGAGACGCTGGCCGAGCGGGCCGGGGTCATCAACCTGTCGGCCGAGGGCGCGATGATGCTCTCGGCCATGGTCGGCTTCGCGGCCGCCCTGACGACAGGGAGCGTGCTCGCCGGCTTCGCCGCCGCGGCCGCGATCGGGGCGCTCGTCGCGCTCGTCGTGGCGATCGGCGGCGTCCACCTGGGCCGGTCGCAGATCGCGATCGGCTTCGTGCTGGCGATGCTCTGCGCGGATCTCTCGTCGGTGCTCGGCGGCCCGTTCGTGCGCGTGCCCGGGCCGACGGTGTCGGGCGCGTCGATCCCCGTGCTGCGGGACGTCCCGGTCCTGGGGCCGCTGTTCTTCCAGAGCGATCCGGTGGTGTACGCGAGCTACGTGCTCGTCGCCGGCGCGTGGCTCTTCCTGTACCGCACGCGCGCGGGGCTCCTGCTCCGGGCCGTCGGGGAGCAGCCGGCGGCGGCCCACGCGCGCGGGGCGCGCGTGACGCGCGTGCGCACCGCGGCGACGCTGGTGGGCGGGGCGCTCGTGGGCATCGGCGGCGCGGCCTACTCGCTCGACTTCAAGGCGGGGTGGAGCCACCGCCACACGGCGGGCTACGGCTGGATCGCGCTCGCGATCGTGATCTTCGGCGGCTTCCACCCGGTGCGGGCGGCGCTCGGCGCGTACCTCTTCGGCGTGCTGTCGTCGATGGCGAGCCTCGGCCAGAGCGCGCTGCCGTCGGTGCCGACGCAGGTCTTCAGCGTGGCGCCGTTCGCGCTGATGATCGTGGTCCTGGCGCTCACCTCGAGCGGGCTGCTGGAGCGCCTCGGCGCGCTGCTCCCTGACGCAGCGCGACGCCCGCTGCTGCGCGCGTTCGACGCGACGCCTCCGGCGGCGCTCGGGAAGCCTTACCCGGCGGACGCGGACGGCGCGGGCGAGAAGCCGCGGGGCGGAGCTCAGGGAGCGAGGTAGCAGACCTCGATCCAGGGGCGGTCGCTCTGGTCGGGGTGGTCGCTC
This sequence comes from Sorangium cellulosum, assembly GCF_001589285.1. Classification (GTDB taxonomy): domain Bacteria; phylum Myxococcota_A; class Polyangia; order Polyangiales; family Polyangiaceae; genus Sorangium; species Sorangium cellulosum_G. Next base: position 8,307 of record NZ_JEMA01001130.1, read on the forward strand.
GTGCGGTAGGACGTGGTCCCGGTGGGATCCTCCTCGAGGAGGAAGCCGTGGTTCGGCGCGGCGCCGTCGACCCACGCCTGCACGAGCTCGGTCAGGTCGGCTGTCACGGCGTACGGGCCGGCCCAGCCGAGGTCGGCCTCGACGGCCCCATCGTAGCTCGCGGCGAAGCTGCGCCAGGTGACGTTGCCCTCGCTCCACGGCGCGGTGACCCGGTGGACGCGGACGATCTGGTCGCTCGATCCGAAGGCGACGGCGCCGAACTCCGCCGAGGTGACGGTGGCCCCGACCGGGATGCCGTCGAGCCCGAACCAGTAGAGCGCTTGCTGGCGGGCGCCGTGCGCCGTGCCTGTGGCGTTGTAGGGGCTCTGGCCGTCGCTGTAATCGGGGTACGCCTCCAGGAGCAGCGCGTCTGCGACCTGGCCGGAGGCGCCTCGCTGGAGGGTGACGCACACGCCGACGCACGCGTCCCCGTGGCCGTCTCCATTGCTGTCGACCTGGTCTGGATTCGGGGTGGCCGGGCAGTTGTCGGTCGCGTCGCAGACGCCATCGCCGTCGGTGTCGCCGCGCGGACAGGGGTCGCAGACGTCGCCGATCCCGTCGCCGTCGGCGTCGGCCTGGTCCGGGTTGCTCGCGTCGGCGCAGTTGTCGCAGGCGTCGCCGACGCGGTCGCGGTCGCGGTCTGCCTGGCCGGGGTTGGCGGCGACACGGCAGTTGTCGGTCGCGTCGCAGACGCCATCGCCGTCGCTGTCGCCACGCGGACAGGGGTCGCAGACGTCGCCGATCCCGTCGCCGTCGGCGTCGGCCTGGTCCGGGTTGCTCGCGTCGGCGCAGTTGTCGCAGGCGTCGCCGACGCGGTCGCGGTCGCGGTCTGCCTGGCCGGGGTTGGCGGCGACACGGCAGTTGTCGGTCGCGTCGCAGACGCCATCGCCGTCGCTGTCGCCACGCGGACAGGGGTCGCAGACGTCGCCGATCCCGTCGCCGTCGGTGTCGGCCTGGTCCGCGTTCTTGTGGTAGGCGCAGTTGTCGCAGCCGACGCCGATGCCCGGCGCGACGCCGTCCCCGTCGTAGTTCCCGAGCGACGTGACCGAGCGGTGATAGGCGTCGCAGACGTTGCGATCGGCGCACGGGGTGCGGCTGGAGAGCGCATCGAACAGGCAGAGGCGAGACGAGCCCTCGGTCGACGCGACGTCGATGCTGACGAAGCCGAGGAACACCGACTGGCCGCGGTTGATATCGACCCGCACATCATTGCATGTGGCCGGATCGTAGAGGGCGAGCACCGCGGGATCCGTGAACGTCTTCGTGAGCGTCATATTGTTGCAATAGCAACGCTTGTCGCTCGCGACCGTGTCGAGGAGAACCCCGTTCAGATACAGCGCGAACTCGGCGCTGCCGCAATCGGCGTGGTTGATGTTGAACGTGATCGCGGTCGCCGCCCCCAACGCCGTGCCGGGGAACACCGCGAGCAGGAAAAGCACAAAGCAAGCGCGCGCGGCGCTCGTACGGATGTGTCGCATGGTACTTCTTATATTCTTCCCGCGCCCAGCGCACAACGCTCATGATGGGGTTTCGCTTGCGCTCTGCCCCGGCATGGCGCCGCGTGGCGTACGGTTCGGCGCCGGGGCCGCGGCGCGGCGCCAGCGCACGGATCGGGTGATGCCGCTTGCAATTGAATGCGGCGCAGCGCGGCGTAACGCGGCGCGCGTTCAGGTGGGCATTGATGTTTTTTTGCGGTGCTCCGCTCCGACCGGCGGTCGCTGACGAGCGGGGTGCGGGTGGGATGTGCGGTGACGATCGGGCGTGCGCTGAGCTGTCCGGATACCGACAGGAGAAGAGGCGGACACGGAGCGAGCCTTGACCGGCGCTGGCAGGTTCAGCCTCCGATCCTGGGCGCGCCGTCCGCCCAGGCGCGGGGCGCCCTGCGCGCGGCGCGACGGAGCGGCGCGACGACGGCCAGGAGCAGCATGATGAGCGCCGCCTTCGGCGTGGAGCTCCGCGCGAAAGCGCAGCCCGACGCCTCGTGCTCGACCTGCAGCACCTCGCTTCGCTCGCCCTCGTTGCCGGCCTCGTCGATCGCCGAGACAGCGATGTAGACGTCGCGACCTACGTGATCGTCGTCCACGTAGAGGAGCATCGCGTCGCCCTCGAGCCACGCGTCCGGCTGCGCCTTGGAGCGCGCTTGCTCCGGGCTGAAGCCCACGTACACGGCGTAGACCAGCGCCTCCGCGGGCGAGTGATCGTCCTCGCTTCGCTCGGCCAGATCGAAGGTCAACGTGCTCATGTCCCCGCAGCTGCTCGCTCCGCAGGCGGGCTCGTTCGCCTGGAACTCGACGTCACCGCGCGCGAGCACCGGCGCGCTCGGCGCGGCGTCGTCGATGACGTCCGAGGTCCGGACGAGGCGCTCGACGGTGGGCCTCAGGCGCAATCGGTACGTGGTGTTGGGCGCCAGCGTCTCGGCGGGGCGAAGCACGCTGTAGCCCGGCGGGGCGACGGGAACGTCGGAGCCCGCACCGGTGACGGAGGCGCCGGTCGCCTCTTCGACCAGCAGGTGCGAGAGCTCCGGGAGGTCGCCCCAGATCACGATCGCCACATTGCGTGGCACCGTGGTGAGCTCCGCCGGAGCGCCATCCGCGGTGAGCTCCGTCGGTGCGCCGGCGCGCAGGAAGCCCTCCGAGACGCTGGTATCCACCGGGTCACAAGCGCTGGCGCGCCCGCCGGCGGACAGCACGCCGAGCCCGATCGCGAGCGAGAGGCACGTTCCGAGATTCATACCGGCCTATCAGAGCAAGCGGCACGCCACGCGACAGCGCGCCGTCCATCGGCCGGAGAGGCGCCACCGGGTCTGATCGCGGCGTCGCGCCCCCGCGCGCGGAAGCCGCCGCGCCGAGGAGGCGCGGGCCCAGAGCGGCGGTTCGGCCTCAGCGCGTCGGCGTCATTGGATGCGGTCCGGGGAGGCGGCAGACTCACCTCGGAGCCTGCCGTGAAGTCCCTACATACGCGGCCCTGGGGGCCGCGGCAGGAGCATCACGGCAGCGCCGCCGCGCGCGTCAGAGGCGAGGCCGGATCAGCTGATCCCCATGGGCGCGCCGCCCTCGGCCACGAACCGATCGGCGATGTCCACGAGGAGCGCGTCGGTCGCGGGCTTGCTCTTCACGGTGACCTGCGTCTCGTCCGGCAGGAGCACGAACGAGCCGACCAGCTTGCCGTCGAGCCGCACCTCGTGACTGCCGCCGGGCGGAGCAGAGGCGACCTCATACACCTTGCCGTCACGTGCCTTGATCTTCATGCCCTAGCGGTAGCACGCAGCGGCGCCGCGCGTATTGCCCGGCCGCGGCCGCGAGCGCGGCGGCATCCCGGCCGCCCAGGGCGATCGCGCCTCGGCAGGCAGGCCGCCGCGGCGCGGGCGCTGCATCGGTGAGGAACGACGCGGCGCGACGCCGCGGAGCCGGCGTGAGGGGGCGCGGGCGCGGCGCGCGGCAGGCGAGAGACCTCCCACCGCGAGCGGGTTGCGGGGTAAGATGCGCCCGCGCGCCGAGCGCGAGGAGTGTGCACCGTGCCGAGATTCGATCTGGTCCTGAGCCCGTCGCTCGCACCGGCGAGGCGGGGCTCTGCGAGGAAGCGACCCGGGAGACCGTCATGAGGGCGGCCTCCTCGCAGAACATCGAACCACGGACCGACGCCGCGGGCCTCCCGCTCGACCCCGATTGCTGATGTCGATGCCAGAGTCTGGCCAGCCCTCCGAGGGCGGCGGCGGCGGGTGGATCGTCCTCGGCGTCCTGAACGAGATCCTCCTCAAGCTCGCGAGCCAGCCGGACCTGAGATCGCTGTGGGAAGAGGTCTGCTCGAGCGCGCGCTGGATCGTGCCGTCCCAGCGGCTCTGCGTCGTGCTCGGCAACGACGGCGGCGGCGCCCGGATCGCGGCGAGGTACGAGCACGGCACCTTCGCGTACGGCGCGCCCGAGGGCGGCGGCGTCGTCGTGGACGCGTGGATGATCGCGGCCCTGGAAGCGCAGCGCGCCGCGTGGTTCAAGGGCCCCTGGACCGAGGCGCGGGAGGCGGACATCGCGCGCGCGTGGCTCCTCGCCGAGGACCCGGACGTCGTGTTCCACGTGCCGATCCAGGTCTACAAGAAGACCATCGGCACGATGCTGTTCGCGCTGGAAGACCAGCGCCAGATCGACCGGAAGGCGCTCGCGAGCGCGACAACGTACGCGCTGTACGTCGGCGCCACCTACACGATGCTCAAGAACTCGCTCGACCTCGCCGACGCGAGCGCGCAGCTCCGCGAGCAGAACGAGGAGCTCGAGCGCGTGCAGATCGAGCTGCGCGTGCAGCTCGATCGGGTCCGCGCGCAGCACGAGGCGATGCTCGAGATGTCGACGCCGATCATCCAGGTGTGGGACAGCGTGCTCACGCTGCCCGTGATCGGCACTNAGCGTGCTCACGCTGCCCGTGATCGGCACTGTCGACGGCGCGCGGGCGGCGCGCATGATGGAAGAGGTGCTCGGCGCGATCGTCGCGCACGGCGCGCGGTTCATGATCGTGGACCTCACCGGCGCGCAGGCGGCCGACACGTCCACCATCGAGCACCTCCTCCGGCTGTTCGCGGCGACGAGGCTGCTCGGCAGCCAGTGCATCGTCTCCGGCGTCCCGGCAGGGATGGTCAGGCGCATCCTGGACGCCGGCGGGAGCCTCGACGGGATCCCGGTGTTCAGCACGCTGAAGAGCGCCCTCGAGCACGCGATGGGCGCCATCCGACACAAGCCGCGGTGACCGCCTCCGGGAAAGCGCCCGGACACGGAGGCGGGCCCCCGTGGTACGCCCGCGATCGCAGACAGGAGCGTGAGAGATGAAGCTCGCAATGATCGGACTCGGGAGGATGGGCGCCAACATGGCGCGCCGGCTCATGCGCGGCGGCCACGAGGTCGTGGCGTTCGATCTGAACCAGGAGAGCGTGAAGCAGCTCGCCGCGGAGGGCGCAGAGGCGGCCTCCTCGCTGGGCGAGGCGGTGGAGAGGCTCGCGCCGACGCGCGTCGTCTGGGTCATGCTCCCCGCGGGCGCCCCGACCGAGCGCGTCGTCCAGGAGCTCGGCGAGCAGCTCGCCCCCGGCGACGTGATCATCGACGGGGGCAACACCTACTTCAAGGACGACGTCCGCCGCGCCAGGGAGCTCGCCCTGCGGGGCATCCGCTACGTGGACGTGGGGACGAGCGGCGGCGTGTGGGGGATCGATCGCGGCTACTGCCTGATGGTCGGCGGCGCGCCCGAGGCGTTCTCGCTGGTGCTGCCCATCCTGCGGACGCTCGCGCCGGGGACCGGGGACATCCCGCGCACGCCGGGCCGGCAGGAGGCGCAGAGCACGTCCGAAGAGGGCTTCCTCCACTGCGGCCCCGTCGGCGCCGGCCACTTCGTGAAGATGGTCCACAACGGGATCGAGTACGGCCTCATGCAGGCCTACGCGGAGGGGTTCGACATCCTGAAGAACGCGGCCACCCCGCGCCTGCCCGAGGAGCACCGGTACGACCTCGACCTCGGAGAGATCGCCGAGGTGTGGCGGCGGGGCAGCGTGGTGGGCTCGTGGCTGCTCGACCTCACCGCGATCGCCCTCACCGAGAGCCCGGACCTCGGCGGGTACAGCGGCTTCGTGCAGGACTCCGGGGAGGGCCGCTGGACCGTCATGGCCGCGATCGAGGAGGCGGTGCCCGCGGAGGTGCTCTCCTCGGCGCTCTACGCGCGCTTCCGCTCGCGCCACGATCACACCTTCGCCGAGAAGGTCCTCTCCGCGATGCGCCACAAGTTCGGCGGGCACCTGGAGCGCCCGACCGGAGGCTGAGCGGCGCCCTGCCGGCCGATCCGGCATGCGCTGAAGCGCTGAAGAGGCTCGCCGGATACCGCTAAGATTACGAAAATACTGAATTTTTAGCCGATATCCCCGGTCCGGAAGCTCTCCGGCGGATCGCACTCCTCGGGCTGCGCTCGCTGGCCGGCGGCGAGGAGCGCCTCGGCCAGGAGCATCGCGTCGACCGGCCAGAGCTCGGGGGGGCGCGCGCGCTTCGCCCCTGCCTCGGGCAGCGGTCGGCAGGAGAGCACGAGGCGGCGAAAGCGGTCCGGAACAGCGTCCCGGCCGTGCGCCGCGCCGAGGAGCGCGCCGGCGATCGCGGCGTTCGTGTCGGTGTCGCCGCCGGCCATCACGGTCTCGACGAGCCCGCGCTCGAGCGAGGGGGCGTGGAGGAGCTGGTAGAAGGCGTTCTGCAAGGCGATGAGGACCCAGCCGGCCTGGTGCGAGAAGCTCCGGGGCGGCGCGCGGCGCGCGGCCTCCAGCGCGGCGAGGACCGCGCGCTCGCCGCCCCGCTCCGCCTCGGCGCCGGCGGCCTCCCAGGCGCCCTCGAC
>NZ_JEMA01001131.1 GCF_001589285.1 Sorangium cellulosum
CGGCGCGGCGCTCGCCGGCGCGCTCGTCCCGGGCGCAAGGAAGCCCGGCAGGCCGATGTCGGGCAGATCGACGGACTCGAGCTTCTCCGTGCACCCGGCCGCGCAGAGCAGCGCGGCGGCGACAGCGCCCAGGCGGCGCGGCAGCTCCAGGGAGCGTTCCTTTGCGGCTACTCGGCGTGTCGGAAGCGTCGGCAAAGCCGGGCCAGCGTGCCACGGCGCGCGGCGCGGGAGAAAAAAACGGCGGCGCGCGCCATCGGGCCATCCACGCCCTCGGACGCCGACGAACGTCGGCGCCCGGCGCCGTCGCCCCGACGCGCGGGGCCGCGCATCGGCTGCTACACACCCCCGCATGCCCCATGCACCCTTGACCGGCCGTGTCGCCCTCGTGACCGGCGCCGGCACCCGCCTCGGCGCCGCCACCGCCCGCCTGCTCGCGGCTGCGGGCGCCGACATCGCCGTCCACTACGCCACGAGCCGCGCCGGCGCGGACGCGATCGTCGGCGAGGCGCGCTCGCTCGGGCGGCGCGCCGTCGCGCTCCAGGCGGATCTCCAGGACCGCGCGGCGCTCGCCGGCCTCGCCCGCGCGGCGCTCGACTGGTCGTCTGGCCGGCTCGACCTGCTGGTCCACAACGCTGCGAACTTCGATCGCGTCCCGCCGGCCGAGCTGTCGGCCGACGCGTGGGATCGCGCCATGGCGCTCAACGCGACCGCGCCGTACCTGCTCACGCTCGAGCTCGCGCCGGCGCTCCGCGCCTGCCGCGGCAGCGTCGTCGCGATCGTCTGTCTGAGCGCCGAGCGCCCCTGGAGGAACTACATTCCCTATTCCGTCTCGAAGGCCGCGCTCGCGCACCTGGTCCGCGGCCTCGCCGTGGGGCTCGCCCCTGACGTGCGCGTCAACGGCATCGCGCCCGGGACGGTCCTGCCGCCCTCGTCCTACGATGAGGCCACGCTCGCTCGCCTCCGCGAGCGCATCCCGCTCCAGCGCCTCGGCGAGGCCGAGGACATCGCGCGCGCCGTGGTGTTCCTCGCCGAGAACGACTTCATCACCGGCCAGATCCTCGCGATCGACGGCGGCGCCTCGGTCGCGTGACGTGCCGCCCCCGGCACGGAGGGATCCGCGCGGCGGGTCGGGCGCGCGCTTTGGCTTGAACGACCGCGCCTGATCGACCCATAGTTCGAGCCTCATGAGCCACACGCCCGAGACCGCCGCCGCTCCCCTCCAGGCCGATCCTGCCCACAGCGCGCCCACCGGCAGCGGTCCGGGCGAGGCGCCCGCTGCCGCGGTCGCTGGCGACGCCAAGCCGGCGAGCCACGACTCGACGCTGCCCGAGGCGCTGGTCGCGTTCATGCTGGATCAGTGGGCCCCTGCGGCCCGCGAGCTCCCCGAGCCGATAGCGCACGCGGAGGTGTTCGCAGCCCGCCGCCGCGCCCTCTCGAAGCTCTTCCCGGCCGAGACGCTCATCATCCCCACGGGCCACGAGAAGGTCCGCGCCAACGACACGCACTACCGCTTTCGCCCCGGCTCGGACTTCTTCTACCTGACGGGCAACCTCGAGCCTGACTGCGTGCTCGTCCTGCAGCCGCAGGAGGGGGGCGGGCACCGGGACATCCTCTTTGTCGAGCCGAACCCTGGTCGCAGCGACAAGACGTTCTTCACCGATCGCGTGAAGGGGGAGCTCTGGGTCGGCCCCCGTCTCGGCGTCGAGCAGAGCCGCGCGCGCTTCGGCGTCGACGAGTGCCGTGGGCTCCCCGAGCTCGACGCCTACCTGAGCGGCCTCGTCGGCACGGTGACGCGCCCCCACCGCGTGCTCCGCGGCATCTCGAAGCGGGTCGACAAGCTCCTCGCCCAGCACGACCGTGACAAGCAGCTCGGCGAGGCGCTCTCGGAGATGCGCCTCCTCAAGGACGCCCTCGAGGTCGAGGAGCTCGAGGCGGTCGTCGCGTCGACGAAGCGTGGCTTCGAGGACGTCATCCGCGCCCTTCCCGGCGGGCGGAGCGAGCGCGAGGTCGAGGGCATCTTCAACCTGCGCGCCCGGGTCGAGGGCAACGACGTCGGGTACGGCACCATCGCCGCGTCGGGCCACCACGCCTGCATCCTGCACTGGACGCGGAACGATGGCGCGCTCGAGCCGGGCAAGCTCCTCCTGCTCGACGCCGGCGTCGAGGGCAACGCGCTCTACACCGCCGACATCACCCGGACCCTGCCGATCAACGGCAAGTTCTCCCCGGAGCAGCGCGAGATCTACGAGCTCGTGCTGGCGGCGCAGGAGGCGGCGATCGCCGAGGTGAAGCCTGGCAACGACTTCATGGAGCCGAACCGCGCCGCGATGCGGGTGCTCGCCCGCGGCCTCGATCGGCTCGGCATTCTCACCGTCTCCGCCGAGGAGGCGCTCAAGGAAGACAAGCAGTTCTACCGGCGCTACTCGCTCCACAACGTGAGCCACATGCTGGGCCTCGACGTGCACGACTGCGCGCAGGCGCGGCAGCAGGTCTACAAGTACGGCAAGCTGAAGCCGGGCATGGTGCTCACCGTCGAGCCCGGCCTTTACTTCCAGCTCGACGACGAGACGGTCCCGGCTCGCTACCGCGGCATCGGCGTCCGCATCGAGGACGACATCCTCGTTACCGACACCGGCCATCGGAACCTGTCGCTCGACATCCCTCGGACCGTGACCGACGTCGAAGCGTGGATGGCCGGACTCTGGACCACGCGGATCTGATCCAGAAATTGCCCGCCCGGTATTCCTCACCGGACGTAGCGGAGCCGCCGGAGGAGGGGGCGCCGCGCGCGGGGGTGGGCCCCACAAACCCGAGCGCCGGCCCGCATCGCAGCGACTCCCGTCCAGCCCACCTCATCCTTCTGTGTGGCAATAGCCCACCAAAAGGCGCGAGTTTGTGGGGGGACCCCCGCCACCCCCGCGCGCGGCGCCTCCTCCCTCCGGCGGCGGCTCTTTCATGAAAGCGCGGTGAGCCGAAGCGCGCTCAGGACGGCCGCGCTCATCGACGACCGCCCATGACGCCCGGCGGCACCGCGCCCCAGGCTGATATCCAGGCGACCGGACGCCGCTGCCGCGCCGCCGCGCGCGCCCCGTGAGCGCGTCTTCGCGCCCCCACGGCGATGGCTGCCCGCAGGCAGCAGCGCTACCCTGACGTCGAGGAGCCGCTATGCACAAGTCTCGCCTTCAGCGTGGGTCGGGGACCGCCATTCATCCAGCCGGACGCGCGCTCGCGGCGTCGCTGCTCGCCGCGACAGCGCTGGTCGCCGTGTCCGGCGCCGCGAGGGCCGACGGGACGGACGGCCGAGGCGCCGGGACCGCGCTCGCGGCGCGCTCGCCGGGGATGCTGGAGCCGCGCCTCCCGCGCTACGCCAACCCCGGGCTGCCGGTCGACGCCGAGCCGTCGCCGAGCGGCTTCGGCGTCCTGAACGAGCCGGTCGCGACCGAGGGCGAGCCGCTGTACGGCCTGGCCTCCGAGCTCGACGAGACCAGCTATGACATCCCGGGGCAGATCGTCGTCGACGCGCGCGACGACCTCGACGACAGCACGCTCGCGGCGCTCGCGCGCGACTTCTCGCTGCGCCTCTTCCCGACAGCGCTCGCCTCCGAGACCCGGATCCAGATCGCCACCGTGGAGGGCCCGGTCAGCGCGACCCTCCAGCGGCTCGCGCGCGATCCGCGCGTCGAGGCGGCCGAGCCGCTCGCCCGGGTGCGCGCGTCCTTCGTCGCGAACGACCCGCTGCTGAAGGACCAGTGGCACATGGCGCGCGTCGGCGCCGAGCGCGCCTGGGACTTCGCCACCGGCCGCGGGGTCACCGTCGCCGTGGTCGACACCGGCATCGCGTGCGAGACGCACGGGCCCTTCGTCAAGGCGCCCGACCTCGCCTCGACCGAGTGCGTGGAGGGCTGGAACTTCGTCACCAAGACGAACCACGCGAACGACGACCAGGGCCACGGCACGCACGTCGCCGGGACGATCGCGCAGTCGACCAACAACGGCATCGGCGCCGCGGGGCTCGCGTTCCACGCGCGGCTCATGCCGGTGAAGGTGCTGAACGAGAGCGGCTGGGGCACGACAGCCGACGTCGCCGACGGCATCCGGTGGGCCGCCGACAACGGCGCCCACGTCATCAACCTGAGCCTCGGCGGCCCGCGCAACTCCAAGGTCCTCCAGAGCGCGATCGACCACGCCATCTCGCGCGGCGCGGTCGTCGTCGCGGCGGCCGGCAACACAGGCGGGCGCGTGCAGTACCCCGGCGCCTCCGACGGCGTCATCGGCGTGAGCGCCACCGACGCGAACGACAAGATCGCGAGGTTCTCCTCGCGCGGCCAGGGCGTCGACGTCGCGGCGCCCGGGGTGAACGTCACGCAGCAGACCATCTGCAACCGCGGCCGCGGCGACTGCGATGCCCCCTATCCCGCGTACAACGGCACCTCGATGGCCGCGCCCCACGTCGCCGGCGCGGCGGCGCTGCTCGTGGGCCTCGGCGTGTCCGACCCGCGCGCGGTCGAGGACGCCATCCGCGCCGGCGCGCGCATGGTCGACAGCTCCGCCGACGGCAAGCTCCTCTACGGCGCCGGCGTCCTCGACGCCGCGAGCTCGGTCGCGCGCGTGACGCAGAGCCACGCCGTCGTGCGGCTTGTCGCGCTGCTCCTGCTCGCGACGTGGGTCGGCCGCCGCGCCCGCAAGAAGGAGGCGAACGCCGCGAGCCCGTGGCAGGTGAGCTTCCTCCTCCCGGCGCTCGCGGCCGGGCCGGGGCTTTTCTTCTTCGCGCCGTGGCTCCTGTCGCGCGTCGATCTCGCCGTCGACGTGCTGGCCCGTCCGATCGCCGATCTCGACCTGCTGATCGGCGCGTCGGTCCACCGCTGGCTGCCGCTCGCCAACGCGCTCATCCCGCTCGGCCTGACCTCGCTCTTCTTCGGGGTGAAGAAGCTCCGTCCGGCGATCGCGGGCCTCGCCGTCGGCACGGCGGCTTACCTCACCTCCGTCGTCACGCTGGGCGAGGCCGCCGGCCCCCTCGGCCGGTTGGCGCTCGTCGTCTGGTGCGCGGTCAACGCCGCCGCCTGCCTCTGGATCGCCCGGACGAACCTGTCCATGCGCTGAGCCGCCGCGCTCGCGCGCTTGCGCGCTCGCCCAACGACCGGGCCAAGAGCCCGGTCGTTATGACCTCCCCTCGGAAACGAGCTAGGATGCCGGCCATGCGGCCCGGCACCTTGCTCCTACCTTTCGCGCTGCTCCTCGGGGCGTGCGGCGGCTCCTCCAGCGAGACGCCGTGGCCCGCGGAGCCGGAGGCCCCCGCGCTCGGCCCCGCCGACGAGGCGTCGCCCGCCGGAGAGGCCGACCCGAGCGCCCCCGAGGGCGGGGGCGAGGGGACGGGCCAGGTCGACGCCGGCCGTTAGCCGGCAGCGGAGGACGGCATGGCGGAGAGCTGGACGGCAGGCGCGCAACGAAGGGCCTGGCTCTCCGCGGCCCTGCTCTCCGTCGCGCTGCTGATCGCGCCGTTCCTCGTCTGGCTGCTCCTGCCGCGCCCCGTCCCCGTGATGCCGGCGCGGCGCGAGCTCGCGCCGGCGCCGCTCGCCCCGGCGCAACCGGAGCACGCCGCGCCGCGCGAGGTCGAGGCCGAGCCGCCGCCGCCGCCGCCACCTCCCCCGCCGCCGCGCGAGACCACGGCGGCCAGCGCGGGGCCGGTCCGCGGCGTTGTCGTCGATCCGGAGGGCCGCCCCGTCGCCGGCGCCACGGTGCGCTGCAGCGATGAGCCGGGCCTGTCGGCGAGCGCTGACGCCGAGGGGCGCTTCGAGCTGCCGCCCGAGGCCGACGGCTGCACCGCGACAGCGGCGCAGCCTCCGTTCGGCGACGCCCAGCCCACGCGCGTCGCCGCTGGCGGCGAGAACGTCCTCCACCTGATCGGCACGGGCTCGATCGCGGGCGAGGTCGTCGATCCATCGGGCCGGCCCGTCGAGGCGTACCTGCTGGCGATCGAGTCGTTCCTGCCGGTCGGCTCCGGCGCGCACGCCGGCGTGAACGGCCGCGCGCGCAAGGTGTCCGATCCGAGCGGCGCCTTCCAGCTGGACGAGCTCGCGCCGGGTCGCTACGTGCTGACGGTGAGCGCGGCAGGCCGCCCGCCGGCGCGGAGCGCGCCCATCGACGTCGAGGCGGGCCGCGCCGCCCGCTTCGTGCGGATCGTCTTGCCGCAGGGCGCGACGCTGAGGGGCAGGGTCGTCGACGCGGAGTCGCGCGCGCCGGTCGTCGAGGCCCAGGTCGAGCTCGACTCCGCGACATCGTCCGGCGCCAACGCGATCTCGCTCGCGCTCACGGACGCGAACGGCGACTACGAGCTCCAGGGCGTGCCGGCGAGCGGGCCGTTCTCGGTGCGCGTGCGCCACGAGCAGTACATGGCCAAGATCGTGCCCGGCCTCGACGCGCGCGGCGCAAGCTCGCTGCGCGCCGACATCGAGATCCGGCTGCTCGGCGACGGCGGCTCGCGCGAGGAGCTCACGGGCATCGGCGCGATGCTCTCGCTCTCGCCGAGCGGCGTGACGATCGCGGGCATCATCGAGGGCGGGCCCGCTGCGCTCGCCGGGCTCGCGCAGGGCGACGTCATTGTCCGGATCGACGGCGAGCCCGCCGCGGATCTCCCGCTCGCGGACTGCATCCAGCGCCTCCGCGGCCGGGCGGGGACGCGCGTCACCGTCGGCGTCGACCGGGGAGGCCACATCCTCGACGTGACAATGCGGCGCGACGTCGTGGTTCACTGAACCCGCCGCGCGCCGAGGTGCTAAGGGTCGGTCATGTCGACGCGCCCCACCGCGCTTCCCCCGGCCGGAGCTCCGGACGTCCTCTACCTGATCGATCTCTCGGGCTACGTCTTCCGCGCCTACCACGCGATCAGCCCGCTCTCGAGCCCGAGCGGCGAGCCGACTCATGCGACGTTCGGCACCGTCGCGATGCTCACGAAGCTCGTGGACGAGCGGAAGCCGGCGTACCTCGGCGTGGCGATGGACCCCGGGGGCAAGACGTTCCGCGACGACCTCGACCCGCGCTACAAGGCGCACCGCCCGCCGCCGCCGCCCGACCTCGGCGTGCAGATGAACCGGTGCCGGGAGATCGTCGAGGCGTACTGCATCCCGATCTTCGTCCAGGAGGGCCTCGAGGCGGACGATCTCATCGCCGTCGCCGTCGCGCGGGCCAAGGAGCGGGGGCTGCGCGTGGTCATCGCGTCGAGCGACAAGGACCTCATGCAGCTCGTCGACGAGGACCGCGTGATGCTCTGGGACGCGATGCGCGACAAGGTCTACGGGCCCCCCGAGGTGGTCGCGAAGTTCGGGGTGCCGCCGGAGCAGGTGCGCGACCTGCTCGCGCTCGTCGGCGACAGCTCGGACAACGTGCCCGGCGTGCCCGGCGTCGGCCTGAAGACGGCCGCCGAGCTGCTCGCGCAGTTCGGCTCGCTCGCGTCGCTGTACGCCCGCCTCGACGAGGTCAAGAAGCCCCGCATCCGCGAGTCGCTCAAGCAGCACGAGGCCGACGCGCTCCTCTCGCAGAAGCTCGTGACGCTCGACGGCGCCGCGCCCGTCACGCTCGATCTGGAGACGCTGCGCTACGGCGGCGCGGACACCGGCAAGCTCCGGGAGCTCTTCACCGAGCTCGGCTTCTCGCGCTTTTTGAAGAGCGTCCGCGCGCCGGAGCCCGCCGCGCGGGCGGCGACCTACCGGGTCATCGCGACGCGCGAGGAGCTCGAGACCTTCGCCAGGTCGGCGCGCGCTGCCGGCCGCCTCGCCCTCGACGTGCACGCGACCAGCCGCGAGCCGATGAGCGCCCACGTCTGCGGCGTCGCGCTCGCCTGCGAGCCCGGGCAGGCCGTCTACGTCCCGCTGGGCCACCGCTACCTCGGCGCGCCGGCCCAGCTCTCGATGAGCGACATCGACGCGGTGCTCGGCCCGCTGCTCGCGGATCCGGAGCTCCCGAAGGTCGGCCACGACGTGAAGTTCTGCGAGGTGATCCTCCTGCGGCACCGCATCGGGCTCGTGGGCGTCGCCTTCGACACGATGCTGGCGAGCTACCTGCTCGATCCCGAGGCGAAGAACCAGCTGCACGAGCTCGCCGAGCGCGAGCTCGGCGTCAAGATGCAGACCCTCGACGAGGTGGCCCCGAAGCGCCGCGGGCAGGCGCAGCGCGCCCTCGACGAGATCGAGCTCGGCGAGGCCTCGAGCTACGGGGCCGCGTTCGCCGACGTCGCGCTCTCGCTCACCGACAAGCTGCGCCCGCGGCTCCGCGCCGAGCGGCTCGAGGACCTGCTCGTGCAGATCGAGCTGCCCCTCTCCGCGGTGCTCGCCGAGATGGAGCTCACGGGCGTCCTCTGCGACCCGCAGGCGCTCGGGCAGCTCGGCGCGCAGATGACGACCGAGCTCGCGGCGCTCGAGGCGAAGGCGCGCGAGATGGTCGGGCACGACATCAACCTCGCGTCGCCGAAGCAGCTCGAGGCCGTCCTGTTCGACGAGCTCAAGCTGCGCTCCCAGCGCAAGACGAAGACCGGCCGCTCGACCGACGCCGACGTGCTCGAGACGCTCTCGGAGGACCACCCGTTCCCTGGCGTCGTGCTCGAGCACCGCGTCATCGCCAAGCTCAAGGGCACGTACGTCGACGCGCTGCCGCGCCTCGTGCACCCGGTCACGGGCCGGATCCACACGCGCTGGGGCCAGGCCGTGGCCGCGACGGGGCGGCTCTCATCCCAGGACCCGAACCTGCAGAACATCCCGATCCGCACGGAGCTCGGCCGGATGATCCGTCGCGCGTTCGTCGCTCCGCCCGGGAGCGTGATCGTGAGCGCCGACTACTCGCAGATCGAGCTGCGCGTGCTCGCGCACCTGTCGAAGGATCCGGTGCTCGTCGACGCCTTCCGCACCGGGCAGGACGTGCACGTGCGCACGGCCATGGAGATCTTCGGCGTGGACGAGGCGGGGGTCACGGACGAGATGCGCCGCCGGAGCAAGACGATCAACTTCGGCGTGATCTACGGGATGGGCGAGTCGGCGCTGGCCAAGCGCCTCGACATCTCGCGCGCGGAGGCGGCGCGGTTCATCGACGCCTACTTCGCGCGCTACCGCGGCGTGCACGAGTTCATGGAGCGGACGATGGCCGAGGCGAAGCGCTCCGAGTCCGTGCGCACGCTGCTCGGCCGGCGCCGCTTGCTCCCCGATCTGCGCAGCAGCGATCGCATGCGCCGCGCCCAGGCCGAGCGCATCGCGCAGAACACCCCGATCCAGGGGACGGCGGCGGATCTCCTGAAGCTCGCGATGGTGCGCGTCCCGCGCCCCGTCGTCCCCGGCGCGCGCATGGTGCTCACGGTGCACGACGAGCTCGCGTTCGAGGTGCCGGCCGACGCGGTGGACGAGGCGAAGGCCAAGGTGCGGGAGGCGATGGAGTCGGTCTTCCCGCTCGACGTGCCGCTCGTCGTCGACATCGGCCACGGCCTCACCTGGGCCGACGCTCATTGAGGGGCGGGCACCCGCTTCGGATACGGGCCCATCTCGGCGTTTTCGGTGCTCGGCGTACAGGAGTACGCCTCCGCGCCGAAAACGCCGATCTGGACCCGTCTCCTGTGCGGGTGCCCGCCGGCTAGCGTTTGGGTTGGAGAGAGAGAGAGGGGGGGACGGGGCCACGCGCTCCGGGGTCGTGACGCCGGGACGGCGGGGGCTGCGGCAGCGGGGGCTGCGGCAGCGGGGGGCTGCGGTGCTGCGAGGAGACAAAACGACGACGCCCGCTTCACCTTGCGGTGAGCGGGACGTACGTGCGGAAGGGGGTTGCTCAGCTCGCGGCGGTCTTGGCAGCGACGCTCGCCTTGTGGAGGGCGAGGGCGAGGCGGCTCTTCACCCGCGACGCGCGCTTGGCAGGGATCGTCCCCTTCGAGGCGGCGCGGTCGAGCGCGCTCACCGCGGCGGTGACCTGCGCGGCGGACTCCTGCGGGACGCCCTTCAGCGCGATGCGCGCCTTCTTGACCGTCGTGCGGAGCTCCGACTTGGTGGCGCGGTTGCGCGCCGTCCTCGTGATGCGCTGACGGTTGCGCTTTTCGGCGGATGCGTGATTGGCCATGAGAAAAGCTCTCCTACTTCTTCGCCTGCGCCTCGGCGGGCGTGGCAGCGCGCAGGGCATCCGGCGCGTTCTGATCGTAACCCGCCGGATGGATCGGGAACTTCGGGGTGCCGTTGGCGCGCTCGAAGCGCTTGCGGCGGGTGCCCGACGTGCGCGCCTTGCGTTGACGGATGCGCTGGGTTTGCTGAGTCGCGGAAACCATGGGGGCGCGCATTCTACCTGTGCGACCCCTCATGTCAACCAGGACGTTTGTCCTCGCGTGCGGGGCTCGATCAGGGCCGGATCGTCGCGCTGACCGAGAACGACGGCTTCGAGAACGGGCCCACGTTCGCGGCCTTGAGCGCGGACTGCACGCAGCTCGACTGGCCGTTCGCCGCCGCCCAGCCGCTCACGCTGACCTTGCTCACCTGGCCGGCCGACGAGAACGTGATCTGCGCGCGCGACACGTCGTCCGCGCCCGCCACGCACGCCCTCGCGCTGCCCATGACCGAGCCGAGCGCGGCCTGGACCGAGCCCTGCGACGGCTGCTCGGGGATGTTCTGCTGCCGGAGCGAACCCGAGGCCGGCACCGGCGCCTCCGACTCCACCGAAG
The DNA here is from genome assembly GCF_001589285.1 of Sorangium cellulosum. Taxonomy (GTDB): domain Bacteria; phylum Myxococcota_A; class Polyangia; order Polyangiales; family Polyangiaceae; genus Sorangium; species Sorangium cellulosum_G. The sequence goes on from NZ_JEMA01001131.1 coordinate 10,676, forward strand.
GCTGCTTCTCCCCGCTGTCGCCCACGGCGGCCTGCATGGCGGACGGCAGGTCTCCGGGATTTCCGGTCACCGTCGGCGCCGCCGCCACCTTGCTCTGCGGCTCCGTCTTCGGCGCCGCGGCGGGCGCGGCGGGCGCCTCGTGGG
>NZ_JEMA01001132.1 GCF_001589285.1 Sorangium cellulosum
CGGCGGTGCCGTCGATGCAGGCAGCGGCGGCGCCGCTCCAGATCTGGCAAGCTATGCGAGCGGGTTGGACAAGCTGTTTGTCGATGCCCCCTGCGACCCGTCGACGCCCTTGCCGCTGGCCCCCATGGCGACGTGCAATCATCCGCCCAACACCCAGCGCATCGAGAAGCAGGTGACCTTCGGCGGCGATCCGGACACGACGTACTCGGTCACGCTGCGGGTGCGCGGGGTCTGGGAGCCGACGGACATCGTGGGGGGCGAGATGCCCATGAAGCCGTTCATGATCGGCGGCAGAATTGGCCCGGGCGACGCCATCAATTACCAGCAATATTCGATCGAGGTGAGCGAGCCGCGCCAGACGTACTGGCTGAACAACTACCAGTACCGCGCTCACGACATTCACAAGGCGGACTACGAGGCGACGATCCGGGTCAACGGCGGCGCCACGGTCAAGGTGGTGATGAACGACGGCAACGAACGCCAGATCGCCAACTGGACCAAGGACTACTTCGAGGGGCTGCCGCCGTACGACACGGCGCCGACCACCGGCCAGATGCTGCACCTCAACGTGCTGTCGGTGAGCAAGTAGGGCGTGTCGGCAAGCCTGCCGCGCGACCCGAATCGTCGCTCGCCTTGACTCAGATCGCCCCCGTGCCCGGCAGCGGACAGCTGTCGAGCACGCGCTCGCCCACATCGCGGCACGGAAAGGGACCGCGCTGCGATGTGGGCGTCAGCAGAGACCCGCTCGACCTCCGGCGCGCAGCAGCGAGCCAGGAGCTTGGCACGGGCGAGCAAGCTGATCGANGCCAGGAGCTTGGCACGGGCGAGCAAGCTGATCGAGGAGGCGGGGCAACCTGTTGGAGCTCGATGAACTCCAACAGGTTCGGCCCTCTAACGAACCGCCTGCAACAAGCCGAGGCGATACGGGAGCTGCGAGTACTCGCCGCCCGAGCTCGGATTGCGTCCCTGGTACAGGAACTGCAGATTGCAGGTGTCGATCGTCGCTGTCTCGTCGTTGCCGTCGCGCACCAGCTCTCCATGGCTGACGTCGTCGCTCCAGTCAGCCACGCCCGGCGCGTAGGTGACGTTGTTCTGACCTGCGAACGGCGCGTTCCACGTATGCGCGAGCGGGGTCCAGGTGCCGTCGAGGCGATCGGCGGTGAAGGAGCGATAGAACCTGGCGCCCGTCGGGCCGATGGCCTCGATCAGGGTCAAGTACTTGTTCATGCCCTTGATCTTGTACGTGGAGCTCCCCTCGAACAGATTGTTGCGGTTCGAGTCCTGAAGGGCGATCGAGATCGGGCCAAACCCGTTCGGGAAGTTCTGCACGGTGGTCTGGCTGCGGTACATCTTGCCGTCGTCGCCCGTGAAGAAGAGGTAGCAGTTGGCGCTGTCGCAGATCACCCAGTAATCGATGGGCAGGCTGGGCATGCCAGCGGGCGTGGACGCGAAGAAGTTCTGCGGCCTGGTCCAGGTCTCCGGGCGGCTCGGGTCGGTGGTCGTGGAGAACTGCGGCGGCTGCGCTTGATAGATGAGGTACCACTTGTTCTGAGGCCTGAAGAAGAACATCTGCGGCGCGCACCGATAGCCGCTGAAGCCGGGCGTACGATCCATGTAGTACTGCGGCGCGGACGCGGCCTGGGACCAGTCGGTGAAGTTCAGGTACGTCATCTGCCAGTTCCCGGCGGTGTTCGCGGTGGTGGCGTAGATGTGCCATCGGTCGTTGAAGAACGAGACCGTCGGATCCTTGATGGACACGATGTTGTGCGTCGCGTCGGACTTCGGGCTCACCAGCATGCCGCTCGACTGCCAGCGGAAGCTGGTGGGCAGGCCGCAACTCTCGCCG
>NZ_JEMA01001133.1 GCF_001589285.1 Sorangium cellulosum
GGCGCCCGGGGGCGGCGCGGCGGACAGACATAGCACCGGCGCCCCCGACGGGCGCCGGCGTTCGTGCGCGGCGGCGGCGTCAGGGCCGTCGCCGGCGCGTCACTGGATGCGCTGGCACTCGACCTTGTCCGAGGCGGCGTCCCTGTTGTTCCCGTCGTTGCACTCGTCGATCGCGCCGTCGGGGTCGACAACGCCGTAGATCAGGATGGAGAGGTTCCACGGGAAGTCGCCGAGGGTGGGGGTGAGGTCCACGCTCTCTCCCGGCGCGATCGGCCCCGGGACGACCTCCTCGTGGAGCGCCGTCCCGCCCTGGCCCGGATCGCCGGCGTAGTAGCGGACGCGCACGTCGCTGGCCGGCGCGGAGCCCGCGTTGAGGATCGTCGTCGGGACGTCGACCTGCTGCATCTGGCACTTCGCGTCGGTCACCCGGCCGATCTCGATCTGGAGGTCGGGCAGCGCGCTGCCGGCGTCGAGCGGCAACGTGAGCTCGTTGTTGCCCTCCTTGCACTCGCGCTCGATGCCGCTCTCGTCGACGACCGCGCGCACGCGGGCGGGCAGCGTCCCCTGCGCGTTGTTCGTGGCGCTGTAGCTCACCGTGAGGAGCAGCGAGCTGTGCGGCTCGATGCTTGTCTGGAGGACCGCCTGGAGCGGGGCGAGCTCCGCGTCGTAGAGCGGCTCGTCGGCGGCCGGGGAGTCCCACTCGCCGTAGAAGCCGACGACGACGCCGGGGCCCACGCGGAGGTCGCCGAGGTTGTCGACGCGCACCGTGATGTGGACGTTCTCGGTGAGCTCGCCGCAGGCCGCGTCGGGCGACGAGACCTGGATGCCGCTCAGCGCGAGGTCCGGCGCGATCCCGTACGACCGCGGGTTCGAGCGGTAGGTGTTGTAGGCGCGGCCGCCGTACGTCTTCCAGCTCTCGGGCTCGCGCGTGGGGATGCCGCCGCTCTCGAGCACGTTCGTCACGTGGTAGCTGTGCTGGTTCCAGATGCGGCGGGCGGAGACCCAGAGGTCGTTCTGCGCGCCCCAGACCTCGAGGCCGTTGTTGTAGTCGGTGCCCGCCGAGCAGAAGGTGGACTCGTTGGAGGTGGCGAACACGATCTCCGCGTTGCCGTCGTTGTCGACGTCGGCGACGATCGGGTACTCGGACCGGGTGCGGCTCGGGGAGTGCTCCTTGAACAGGACGCCGCCGGCCACGCCGTCGTAGATGCGGAAGTAGCACTCGTCGTTGTAGATGACCTCGGCGGCCCCGTCGCCGTTGAAGTCGAACACGCTCGATCCGGTGGCGCGGCTGGAGTTGTCCTCGGTCTCGCGCTGCCAGCCGTTGTGGTAGCAGACGCAGGTGTGCGCCTGCTGGTTGCACGTCGCGGCGCCCGGGGCGCCGCAGTCCTCGTCGGTATCGCACGGCAGCCCGTTCGGCGTGCGCGGGGGGTTGGCCAGCCCCGTGCCGGCGTCGTTGAGCGGGTTGGGCCACGCGGGGCACGCCGCGGTGGGCTCCTGGAGGTCGAGCATCACGTAGCGGAGGCCGAACGCCGTGCCGATCTCGGGGAAGCCGTCGCCGTCGAAATCGTCCACGTTCGGCGCCCCGCCGTCGCGCGTGGCGCCCGTGCCCATCACCGTGTGGCGCAGGATCGTGCCGTCCTTCCCGTCGAGCACGTAGAAGTACCCGTCGTTGAACAGGATCACCTCCGGCTCCTGGTCGAGCGGGTTGTTCGGGCCCGGCGCGGCGGCTTTGTCGACCCCGAGGACGTCGGCCACGGCGCAGAACCCGTCGCGCCTTTCGTTCGGGATCTGGACCGTGCCCAGCTGGTTCGCTGTCTGCCCGTCCCAGGCCACGAGGAGCTCCCCGTTGCAGAACGCCGTCGCCTCCGGGTCGTCGTAGGGGGGCGCGCACTCGGCCCTCCTCGTCACGCCGGGGGGCGGGCGGGGGAGGGCGTACGCGGTGCTGCCCGCCACGATCTCCAGCCGGTGGTCGTCCCTGAGGTTCGCGATGCACGTGATGGGGCCGAGCCGGTTGGCCGGGTTCGTGGGGCTCCCCTGGATCCCCTGCATCAGGTTGCCCTTGAACTGGTCAACGATCGAGAGCACCCGGGTCATCCTGTCGATGTGGAGCGTGAACACGTTCGCCCCGACCACGATCTCCGGCAGCCCCTCGCCGTCGATGTTGGCGATCGACGGCGCCGGCTCGTTGTAACCGGTCCAGAGGTTGTTCGCGAGGAGCCGGGTCTCGCCGGTGTTGCTGAAGATCTGGAGCCCGGATGACTCGGTGATCGCCACGATCTCCGGCACGCCGTCGGCGTCGAGATCGCCGACGGCCAGCGCGGCGGTCGGCATGAGCGTCGCGTCGCCGCAGCGGTAGGCCACGTCGAGGGGATCGCCCTCTTTCCAGAGCTGCGTGCCGAGCACCGCGAAGTAGTTGCGCCCCTTGTCGGGGCCGCCGCCGTGGATAGCGCGGAGGACCCCGCTGTTGGAGTACGTCGAGCCGCAGAACGTCGTGAAGATGATCTCGGGGAAGTCGAGCTCGTTGATGCGCCCGTCGCCGTTGTCGTCGTCGAGGTTGGCGACGAGCGGCGTCATGACGTTCTGCGCCGAGGTCGGGAAGGGGCTGTCGGCGGCGCTCGAGTTGGCGCGGTTCTTCCCTCCCCACTGGATCTCGATCTGCGGCAGGACGTTCGCGAACGGCTCCGGCTCCAGCAGGCACGTGGGCGCGTCGCCGGTGCCGGAGCAGGTGCCGACCTCGCACGAGGCGTAGGTGGGGCAGTCCCAGTCGTCCTCGCAGGGGCAGCTGGCGCTGCCCATGCCGTCGTCGGTGCACGTGCTCTCGTAGTAGGCCTCTCCGCCGCACGTGAAGAGCTCGCGCGTGGCGCTGCCGTTCGAGACGCACAGGAGGAGGCTGTCGCCGTCGCAGGCGCGCTCGCCGGCGGTGCAGGCGTCGGCGACGCAGACGGTGCCGTTGCAATACCTGTCGATGGGACACTGGAGATCGCTGCGGCAGCCGATATCGACGCAGATGGCGCCCCCTTCTGCGGTCGTCTGGCATTCCTCGGTCGGTCCGCACGAGAGGTCGTCGCATGTGTTGTCGACGCAGGCGGCCTGTCCGTCCTGCAGCTCACAGCGCTGGTCCGGCCGGCAGTCGACGCCCTCACAGCCGCTCTCGCCGCCCGCGCCGCCCGAGCCGACCGTCGAGCCGACGAACACCCCGGTGCTCTCGCTGGTGCTGCCGCCGTCCCCGCCTCCGCCGCCCTCGCCTGGGGGCGTCACGATCTCCGGATTGCTGCAGGCCGCTGCAGCGAGCAACAACGAAGGAAGCGCGAGGGGAAGCAACCGCCGGGGGCGCATGGGCATGAGGCGATTGTACGGGCGCGCTGTCGCCAGGGAAGCGCGTTCGCGCGCGGCATCGTGCGCGGAGTGGGAGCTCTGCGCACGATGGGCGTCGCGCGCGGCGGAGGTCAGCGGCGCGGGGAAGGGGCCGCGGGTGCCGCGCGGGACCGGCGGGCAGGGGACGGGCTCAGCGGGCGCGCGGCAACGACGGCTCCATCTGCCTGCGATGGATGGGGGCGTCGAAGTCGTCGGGGACCTCGAACAGCCCCCGGAGCGCCCCGAGCTCGCGCGCCGGCGGTGTGGGCCCACGCGGGGCCGACTCCACCTCGAGGATGATCACCTCGACGTTCTTGCCCACGAGGGCGGAGAGCTCCGGGATGTGGAGGGTCTCGGAGGTGACCTGCGTGTGAATCCGGATCGCGTTGGCCATGGTCGACACGCCGGGAGTCCAGCGCAGGTGAGGGGGCCCGCGGCGGCGGCGGTCCAGGGGCGAGGAAGGGGTCTGCCAGGAGGCCCCCTGCGCCTCCCGCTCCGCGCCTCACGCCCCGCCGCTCTCCAGCGCCTCCTGCAGCGCGCGCACCTCGCGCGCGAACGCCGGCTCGGTGCGCAGCGCGGCCGTCCGCTCGTCCGGCAGCAGCAGCGTGCGGTCGGCGACGACGCGCGCCGGCCGCGGGGACAGCACGACGGCGCGCTCGGCGAGGTAGGCGGCCTCGGTGATCGAGTGGGTCACGAAGAGCACGGTCATGCCGAGCTCGGCCCACAGGGCGCGGAGCTGATCGTCGAGCCGGACCCTGGTGAGCTCGTCGAGCGCGGCGAACGGCTCGTCGAGCAGGAGCAGCCGCGGGCGCGTGATCATCGCGCGGGCCAGCGACACGCGCATGCGCATGCCGCCGGAGAGCTCGGCCGGATAGCGCGCGCCCGCGTCGTCGAGCCCGACCTGGAGGAGCGCGGCCCGCGCCGCGGCGTGGCGCTCCTCGAGCGGCGCCCCGGCGAGCTCGAGCGGCAGGGCGGCGTTCTCGAGGACGCTCCGCCAGGGCAGGAGGTGCGCGTCCTGGAAGACGTACGCAATCGGGGCGCGCGCGCGCGCGCGCGCCCCGATCGCGCCGCCCGACCCCTCCTCGGCCTCGACGACCGCGGCGCCGGCGTCGGCGCGGTCCAGGCCGGCGACGAGGCGCAGCAACGTCGATTTGCCGCACCCCGATGGCCCGAGCAGCGCGACGAACGCGCCCGGCGCGATGTCGAGGTCGATGCCGTCGAGCGCGACCACGCCGGCGGCGCCGCCGCCCTGCGCGCGGCCCGCGTCGTCGAGCACGGGGAAGACGCGCCGTACGCCGGTCAGCCGCACGCGGACGCCTCCGCTCGCCGTGGCCTTCTTCATCTGCGCCGGCCGTTCTATCCGCGCCGCCCCGGGTTGGCCAGGCGTTCGTGAGCCGCCCGCGCGCCCGCGCCCGCGCCGCCGGCGCCGATCAGCTCGACGACGCCGTGCGCACGCAGCGGAAGCCGCCGTCGGCGAAGCGGTAGTGCGCCTCGAAGCTCGTGCGCGCCCAGGTGCGGAGCGACTGCGCGCCGTACATCCACGAGCCGCCGCGCATCACGAGCAGCGGCCGGTCCGGAGGCCGGGTGTTGCGCGGGTTGTGGGTCGGACCGTCCGCGTAGAAGTGCGGATCGTCGTAGTCCTCGCACCACTCCCAGACGTTCCCGGCGAGGTCCAGGATGCCGTAGGGCGAGGCGCCCCCCGGCAGCGAGCCGACGGGCACCGTCCCGCCCTCGCGGTTGTCGTGGTTCGCGCGCGTCAGCCCCGGCTCGGCGCGCCCCCAGGGGTATTTGCGGCCGTCGGTGCCGCGCGCTGCCTTCTCCCACTCGGCCTCGGTCGGCAGGCGCTTGCCGGCCCAGTTGGCGTAGGCCCGCGCGTCGTCCCACGACACGTACACGACCGGGTGGTCCTCGAGGCCCGCGGGGATCTCGCCCCGCCTGAAATGGGAGAGGAACCGGCTCGCGTCGGCGTCGTCGGGGCGATACCCCGTCACGTCGACGAACGCCTTGAACTGCCGGTTCGTGACCGGCGTGCGATCCATGTAGAAGGCGTCGACATGGACCCTCCTGCGCTGCTGCCCGCTCAGGAACGGCCCGCCGGGGACGAGGATCATCTGCTCGCCTGTCTTCTCGCGGACCGTCGGCGCGAGCTCGCGCGCGTCGGACGTGGGGCGCGCCGGGGAGGGCGAGAACGCCGCGAGCGCCTCGTCGAGCCGCGCCCGGAACTCCGCGCACGACGCCGGCCTCCCGGCCGGATCCTTCGCGAGCGCGTCCAGGATGAGCCGGTCGAGGGCCGGCGGGAGGTCGGGGCGGAGCGACGACGGGGGCGCCGGCGGGTCGGCGACGTGGGCCATCATCACGGCGAAGTGGTTGGGGCTGTCGAACGGCACCTGCCCTGTCGACAGCTTGTAGAGCGTCACGCCGAGAGAGTAGATGTCCGATCGCGGGTCCGCGGCGTGAGGGCTCTTCACCTGCTCGGGCGACATGTAACAGCAGGTCCCGAGGAACGCGCCGCTCAGCGTGTAGGTCGTCCCCTCGAGGATCTTGGCGATGCCGAAGTCGACGATCTTCGGCGTCAGCCCGTCCTTGCCGGTCGTGACGAGGATGTTGTCGGGCTTGAGGTCGCGGTGGATGATGCCCATCCGGTGCCCGTCATCCATGGCGTCGAGGACCCCGCCGAACAGCGCGCGGATCTCCTGGAACGGGATGCGCCCGCGCCACCGCTCGAGGTGCCGCACCAGCGTCGACCCCTCGACGTACTCCATGACGATCGCGAGCAGGTGATCGCGCTCGACGAAGTCGTAGACGGAGACCACGTTCTCGTGGCTCCAGGAGCGGAGCACCCGCGCTTCCCGCGCGAACCGCCGCCGGATCTCGGGGTTGCCGCAGAGGTTCGAGTGCAGGCATTTGACGGCCACGACGCGCTCGCGCGCGCGGTCGCGGGCGCGGTAGACGACGCCCATGCCGCCCTCGCCCAGCGTCGACTCGATGCGGTAGACGCTGATCTCCGTGCCGGGCAGGAGCCGCACGGGCGGCAGCGGCAGAGAGGGCGGCGGCAGCCCCGCGGCGCCGAGCTGCGTCGCGGGGAACGCTGTCGCGGCGTAGCCGGGGCCAGGGTCGGTGACGAGCTGGCCGCACGAGGGGCAGAAGCGGGCGTTCTCCGGGAGCGGAGCGCTGCAGCCGGCGCACCGGAGAGAGGTGTCCTGGCCCATCGGTCGCCGGGGAGTCTCGCACATGTCGGGGCGGCCGTGGGCGGCGAATGTGCGGCGCGCCCGCGGGCCCGCGAGCGCGCTGGCGTCGCGCTCCTGCGCGGCGGGCGCGGCGCTCCTGCGCGGCGGGCGCGGCGCTCGATGGGCTCGCCCGTGGTACTGTCGCGCTCACGGCCGGTGGGGGACGACGACGCAGAGCGGCGCATGAGCGCGATTCACGCTGTGCTCGTCGCGGAGGGCGCGATCGAGCCGCTGGCGATGGACGACGCCGAGGCGCGCCTGTGGACGGATTGCGAGCTCGCGTCGCTCGTCGAAGGCCGCTTCTCCGAGCGCGTCGATCCGGCGGCGCGCGGCGCCGAGCTCCGCGCCACGTGGGAGGTGAGGGCGACGCGCGACGGCGTGCAGCTCGGCGCGCCTCACGCGGGCGCGCGCTATGTGGTCCCGTACTGGCTCACGCAGGAGGGCTGTCGGGTCGGGACGATCGCGCTGTCGACGGGCGCGCTCGGGGGAGCGCAGCTGGAGGTGTCGAGCCTCTACGTGCTGCCCGCCCACCGGGGGCGCGGCGTCGCGGGCGCCGCGCTCCGCCGCGCGGACGGCGTCGCGCGCGCCCACGGGGCGCCGGGGCTGCGCGTGCTGACCCCGTGGACGTGGCAGCGCGCGGTGCGGTTCTATCTCGGCCTGCGCATGTGGGTCGCCGGCTGGGCGCACGCGCTCGAGTTCACGTGGCGCCGCGGGCTGCCCGCGCACGACATCGAGATCGGCGACAGCGAGGCCACGTTCGGCGTCGTCGTCGACGGCCGGAAGGAGCACCTCATCCGCGCCTCGCGCGACGGCGATCGGCTCGGATGGGTGGAGTCGCCCCGGATGGAGGCCTATCGCGGCGAGCGCCCCGACGTGGCGCGCCTCGGCCCCGGGACGTTCGCCGTCGCCCTGGCCGCGCGCGGCTTCCCGCTCCTCCGCGCGCCCATCCGCTCGGAAGACCGCCGGCGCGCGCGCCGCGGCGCTCCCTGCGCCGGCGAGCCCGAGGGGCTCGCGCGCGCGATCGAGCTCTTCGAGGCGGTCGACAACAGCTTCGGCTTCGACGTGCGCGCGCCGCGCATCCCGGGCGTGCTCTACCGCGCGTACGACGACATCGACTGAGGTGGTGTAGGATCCGCCGCATGGACGACTGGCTCCACCGCGCGCCGACAGCGCTCCGCGGCAAGCGCATCTTCCGGCTCGGCCTCGCGGCGAACTACGGCATCGACGAGGACGGCGTGCGCGCGGCGATGGATCGCGGCGTCAACCTCTTCTTCTGGACCCTGCGCGCCGGCGGCCTCCGCAATCCGCTGCGCGAGGCGCTGGCGCGGCGCCGCGACAGCGTGGCGGTTGTCGGCGTCGCGCAGGTCGGCTGGTTCGGCTGGGGCGTGCGCAGGGGGGCCGAGAAGCTCCTGCGGGAGCTCGGGACCGATCACCTCGACGTGTACCTGCTCGGCTGGCTCGGCGTCGGATCGGCGTGGACGAGCGCGACGGAGCGCGAGCTCTTGCACCTGCGCGAGAGCGGCAAGGTGCGCGCGCTCGGCGTGAGCATCCACGACCGCCCGCGGGCGGGCGAGCTCGCGGGCTCCTCGCCGCTCGACCTGCTCATGATCCGCTACAACGCCGCGCACCCCGGGGCGGAGCGGGACATCTTCCCGCACGTGCGCGACGCGCGGCCGAGCGTCCTCGCCTACACGGCGACGGCGTGGCGGCGGCTCCTGAAGAAGCCGAAGGGCTGGGAGCGCCCGGCGATGACGGCGGGCGACTGCTATCGATTCCAGCTCTCGAGCCCGCACGTGGATCTCGCGCTCTCGGGGCCGAAGAGCCGCGCCGAGATCGAGGAGAACCTCGACGCGCTCGCGAGGGGGCCGCTCACCGCGGACGAGGAGGCGTGGATGCGGGAGTTCGGGCGGGCGGTGCACGGATGAGCGGGGCGCGGATGAGCGATGCACAAGGGAGCGATGCACGGGTGAGCGGCGCGCCGATGGGCCGGATGGTCGTCGCCTGCACCATGACGTTCCCCGCGGAGGCGGAGCGCTTGCTGGCGGAGGGCGTCGCGCCGCACGAGCTCGCGATGCCGGCCGCGCGCTCCGCGGAGAACCTCGCCGTGGTCGGGCGGGATCCGGTGGTGCTGGGCGCCGACGTCGTCTTCGGCCAGCCGCACCCGGACGACGTGTGCGCGGCCCCGCGCCTGCGCTGGGTGCACCTCAGCACCGCGGGCTACACGCGCTATGACGTGGCGGCCGTGCGCGCGGCGCTCGCCGCGCGGGGCGCCGTCCTCACGACGAGCAGCGGCGTCTACGCCGACCCGTGCGCGGAGCACGCGCTCGCGTTCCTGCTCGCGGCGTCGCGGCGGCTGCCCGAGTGCCTCGAGAACCAGCTCGGCCCGCGCGGCTGGCCCGACGCCAAGGTGCGCTCGCGGAGCGCGCTGCTGCGCGGCCGGCGGGTGCTGCTCCTCGGCTTCGGCGCCATCGGCCGCCGGCTCGCCGCGCTGCTCGCCCCGTTCGAGGTCGAGCTCTGCATCCTGCGCGCCCGCCCCCGCGGCGACGAGCCCGGCCGCGTCGTCGGCCCCGAGGCGCTCGACGACGCCTTTGCCTGGGCGGATCACGTCGTCTCGAGCCTGCCCGCGGCCGAGGGCACGCGCGGCCTCGTCTCGCGCGCGCTGCTCGCGCGGATGCGCCCGGACGCGTGGTTCTTCAACGTCGGCCGGGGCGCCACCGTGGACCAGGCGGCGCTGCTCGAGGCGCTCGAGGCGCGCCGCCTGGCCGGCGCGTACCTCGACGTGACGGACCCCGAGCCGCTGCCGCCGGATCACCCGCTGTGGCGCGCGCCGGGCTGCTACGTCACCCCGCACGCGGCCGGCGGGCGGCGCGAGGAGCCGCTGGCGCAGGTGGAGCATTTCCTGGCGAACCTGCGGCGGTTCGAGCGGGGGGAGCCGCTCGAAGATCGGGTGATCTGAGGCTCTGAGGGATCCCCTCGTTTGCATTCCTCTTCAGCGGGGGCAGACGGGGAGTATTGAAGATTTCCCTCCCCCGCCTCCCCGTCTCCCTGTGAATTTCCCGAAGAATTCGATGGGATCTCTCAGGTTTGGAGCCGTTTCCCCGTGCAATCATTGGGTGAGCACGGTGCTGTCGACCAGGCCTGTGGTGTTGCTGACGGGTGATTCACAAGTGTGAATCACACATGTGAATCGCGTGGGTCGCCGTATTTTTCCATTTACGTGACTCGCCCGGTCCGTACGATGCCAGCGGGTACTCCTCCGTCGTTCTCGACAGAGGTCCGCAGTCGTTCATGGCAGTGAGGGGCGCGCTCCGCGGCTGAGGCATACAGGCAGCAGCAGCAGCAGCAGCGGCAGCGGAGCGCGACTGGGCCCCGGGGCTGTTCGTGCCCGGTATCGCGGCGTGAGCCATGCCGGGCAAACGGGCCCTATATGGCGGTGTGCAACGGCTTTTGCGCGATCTCGGCGCGGGAGCCGGTGGCTCGTGCGGCGGCGCGCGCGAAACGCGACGCGATAGACGCCCAGGGGCCTGTCTCGACATCACCTCCACAAACAGCGCATTCGCGCTGGCATCGATCTTGAATCGTTGAAGTGCGTGACCTGAGATTGCTCCAGCCAGCGCAGGCTCCGCAGCGCGCGGCACCCTATTTGAACAAGAACAGAGGACAAGACATGCGCCATCGCAAGAGCTCTCTTCTCGGCTATCTGACGATCCCTGCTTTCTCCACCCTGCTGGTCGTGAGCTGCACCAGCGCCGACCCCTCCGTGATCGGCGGCGATGACGACGAGGCCGTGGGCGAGGCCCATGACGCGCTCACCCCCGATCAGTGCAACTACTTTGACGTCAACGGTACGGTCCAGATCTGCCACAAGACCGGCTCCGCGACGAAGCCGTACACGATCATTCGCGTCAGCGAACAGGCATGCATCAACGCGCACAGCGCCCACGCCCAGGACTACGTCACCAGCCTCGACCCGAGCTCGCCGAGCTACGACCCGACCTGCGGCGGCCAGGGCTGTCTGGCCGTGAACGCGCCGTGCGACCCCACGGTGCCGTGCTGCGACGGCCTCACCTGCCAGAGCGGCACATGCACCGATGTGAACGAGTGCGCCCTGGGCACGGACAACTGCGACGCGAACGCGGCGTGCACCNCACGGACAACTGCGACGCGAACGCGGCGTGCACCAACACGCCGGGCTCCTTCACCTGC
>NZ_JEMA01001134.1 GCF_001589285.1 Sorangium cellulosum
GGCAACGCGGCGGGCGGCGCGTTCCAGCCGGCCGAGCACTCGTACGACGGCGAGACGCTCCGCGTGGCCGTGCCGCTCGACGCGGCCGAGGCGTCGATCCTTGTCCGGTACCGCGCGACGCCGCGGCGGGGGCTCTACTTCCTCCAGCCCGACGAGCACGTCCCCGACCGCCCGCGCCAGGTCTGGACGCAGTGCCAGGACGAGGACGCGCGCCACATCTTCCCCTGCATCGACAAGCCGCACATCAAGCAGACCACCGAGCTCCGCGCCGAGGTGCCGCCGGGCTGGTACTGCCTGTCGAACGGCGAGCTCGAGAGCGACGCGAAGTCGCAGAAGGCGGGCGTCTACCATTACCGGCTCGACGAGCCTCACCCGAGCTACCTGTTCACGCTGGTGGCGGGCGAGTTCGCGCGCATCGACGACGCGGCGCTCGACATCCCGCTCGCGTACTTCGTGCCGAAAGGGCGCGAGGATGACGGCCGCCGCACGTTCGCGCGCACGCCGGACATGATCCGCCACTTCAGCGAGAAGCTCGGCGTCAAATACCCTTTCCGCCGCTACGCCCAGGTGGTCGTGAGCGACTTCATCTTCGGCGGGATGGAGAACACGACCGCCACCACGATGTACGAGCACATCCTGCTCGACGACCGGGCGGCGCTCGACGTCTCGTCGGACGATCTCATCGCCCACGAGCTCGCGCACCAGTGGTTCGGCGATCTCGTGACCTGCCGTGACTGGTCGCACGGCTGGCTCAACGAGGGCTTCGCGACGTTCATGGAGCACGTCTATCGCGAGCACCACCTCGGCGCCGACGAGTACGATCACAGCCTGAAGGCGGATCTCGACTCCTACCTCGGCGAGGCGCGCGGGCGCTACCGGCGGCCGATCGTCTGTCAGGACTACGACGCGCCGCTCGACGTCTTCGACCGGCACCTCTACGAGAAGGGCGGCCTCGTGCTCCACCTGCTCCGCCGGGAGCTCGGGGACGAGCTCTTCTGGCGCGGGGTGAACACCTACCTCACGCGCCACGCGCGCGGGGTCGCGGAGACGCGGGATCTCGCCCGCGCGCTCGAGGACGTGAGCGGCAAGTCGCTGGAGCGCTTCTTCGAGCAGTGGGTCTTCCGCGCCGGCCACCCCGAGCTCGACGTGAAGATCGAGCTCGAGGGCGACCAGTGCACGGTGACCGTGAAGCAGACGCAGGCGCCCGGGCAGCACCCGAGCCGGGAGCACGCGCTCCAGCCGGAGGCCTCGACGCCGCCGGTGTTCGCGTTCGACCTGGCGCTCGATTTCGGCTTCGCGGAGGGCAAGGGCTCGAGCGTGCGCCGCGAGGTGCGGCGCGTGGATCAGCAGGCGCACACCTTCGTCATCCCGCTCCCGCGGCGCCCTCGCTTCGTGGTGGTGGATCCGGACCTCAGGATCCTGGGCGAGGTCAAGGTCGACGCGCCCGCCGATCTGCTGCGGGCGCAGCTCGCGCACGCGCCGACGGCGCGCGGCCGTCTGCTCGCCGCGAAGCCGCTCTCGCGGCGCGACGACCCGCCGACGGCGCGGGCGCTCGGGCAGGCGCTCGCCGACGCGAACGAGTTCTGGGCGGTGCGCGCCGCTGCCGCCGGCGCGCTCGGCGCGCTCCAGTCGAGCGCGGCGTTCGCGCTGCTCGAGGGGAGCGCGGACGTGGAGCACCCGAAGGTGCGCCGCGCTGTCGCGGCCGCGCTCGGCAACTTCAGGTCGGCGAAGGCCGCGGAGGCCCTCTCCAGGCTGGCCCTGCGCGACGCGAGCTACCTCGTGCAGGCCGAGGCGGCGCGGGCGCTCGGGGCCACGCGGCAGGGCGCGGGGTTCGAGACGCTGATCGATCTGCTCGACCGCCCCTCGTGGGGCGAGGTCGTCCGCTGCGGCGTGATCGACGGGCTGGCGAACCTGCGCGACGAGCGCGCCGTGCCGCACCTCACGGCGCGCACGCGCTACGGCATCCCGACGCGGGCGCGCCGGGCGGCGATCATGGCGTTGCCGAAGCTCTCCAGCGATCGGCGGACGCGCGAGCTCCTCGAGGAGCTGCTCGACCAGCCCGATCCGTACCTGCGGGTCGACGTCGCGCGCGCGCTCGGCGATCTCGGCGACGGCCGGTCGCGGGGCGCGCTGCAGCGGCAGCTCGACCGCGATCTCGACGGCCGGGTGCGGCGGCGGATCCGCGAGGTGCTCCGCGACCTGGGCGGGGCGGGCAAGCGCGAGCTCGAGCGCCTGCGGGACGAGCTCGAGGCGCTGCGCCGCGACAACGCGGAGATCCGGGCGCGGCTGGGCAAGCTCGAGGCGGCGGGGAGCAAGGCCAAGAAGGCGGCCGACGCGAGGTGAGCGCGCCCCTTTGCCGCGCCGCCGCGGTCGGCTAGGGAGGCGTCATGTCCGAGGCCTCTCCCGTGAAGCTCGACCGCCGCGGCGCGGTCGCGGTGCTCACCATCGACCGCGCGGATCGCCGCAACGCGCTCTCCCGCGACGCGCTGCTCGCGTTCGGGCGCCTCGGGCGCGAGCTCGCGGACGACCCCGAGGTGCGGGCGATCGTGATCACGGGCGCCGGCGACAAGGCGTTCTGCGCCGGCGCCGACCTGAAGGAGCGGCAGGGCATGAGCCCGGACGACGTCCGCCGTCAGGTCGGCCTGTACCGGACCGAGCTCGGCGTGCTCGCGCGGAGCCCGAAGCCGGTGGTCGCGGCGATCAACGGGGTCGCCTTCGGCGGGGGCCTGGAGCTCGCGTTGATCTGCGATCTCCGGGTGGCGGCGCCGCACGCCGAGCTCGCGCTCCCGGAGACGTCGCTCGGCATCATCCCTGGCGCGGGCGGCACGCAGCGGCTGCCGCGGGTGGTCGGCGAGGCGCGGGCGAAGGAGATGATCCTGCTCGGCCGGAGGCTCACGGCGACCGAGGCGCTCGCCTGGGGCCTCGTGAACCGGGTGTCGCCCGAGGGGACGCCGGTGGTCGACGACGCCATCGCGTGGATCGAGCCGATCGCGACAGGCGCGCCGATCGCGCAGGCCGCGGCGCTCCGTGCGATCGAGGACGGCTACGACGTGCCGCTGGAGCACGGTCTGGAGATCGAGCGGGTGCACTACGACGAGACGCTGCGCAGCGAGGATCGCCTGGAGGCGCTGCGCGCGTTCGCGGAGAAGCGGAAGCCGGTCTACAAGGGGCGGTGAGGGCTGCCCCGGCCCGAGGCGAGGGGGCGCAGGTCCTCGCCGCCTCCGGGGAGCAGCTCCCGGTGTGGGCCGAGCGGGTCCTCGTCGCAGGGACGCTGGACGAACTCATCGTGGGCTGAAACGCCGCGCATCGCGAGCTCTGGCCCTGCCCTGGGCTCTTGCGCGCGGCCCATCGGTCGCTGCGAGCCCCGCGGAGCGTGGTGACGTGAGGCTCGATGACGGAGGAGCCGCCACCATGGCAGCGAGCGTCATGCGCAATCGCGGAGCTCCAGCTCATCACCCTCGGCACCCCGCTGGAGCCTTCCGACGCGCCCCGGAAGCTTCCGGAGCGCGCGGGGCGCCTTCGCCCCCGGCTCCCGCCGCGCCCGCGCCCTCTACAATCCCTCCGTCGGCTGCCGGAGCACCTCGACCTTCCCCTCCAGCCGCTTCGACACCCACACCTTGTTGTTCCGGTCGACGATCACCGCCCCGCAGTCCTCGATCTCCTCGACCAGCGCGAGCCCCTTCTCCGCCCCCAGGATGAACACCGCGTCATCGATGGCGTCCGCCGTCAGCGCGTCCTTGGCCCAGAGGGTCACGCTCCGGCTCTCGGTCGCCGGGAACCCGGTCCGCGGATCGAGGATGTGGTGGTAGCGCCTGCCGTCCTTGATGAAGCTCCGCTCGTAGTCGCCCGCCGTCGAGAAGGCGTGGTCCTCCACCTCGATCATCGCGAAGTAGTCGTTCGCGTCCTTGCCGCGCGGATCCCGCACCCCCGCCCGCCACCGCGAGCCGTCCGGCTTCTTCCCCGCGATGTACAGATCGCCGCCCGCCTGCACGAAGAACGACGTCAGCCCCTCCGCCCGCAGCACCTGCGCCGCCGCGTCGACGGCGTACCCCTTCGCGATCCCGCCGAGGCTCAGCCGCATCCCGGGCCTCGCGAGCATCACCGTGCGCCGCGCGCTGTCGATCGCGATCTGCCGGTAGTCGATGAGCGCGCGCGCCCTCTCGACGTCCTCCCTCGGCGGCACGTTGTCGTCGATGTCCTCGTCGAACTTCCAGAGCCCGTGCATCGCCTCGAACGTGATGTCGAAGACCCCCCCGGATCGCTCGCTGATCCAGAGGCTCTTCTCGATCACGGCGAGCGACTCCGGGCTCACCTCCACCGCGCCCTTGCCGGCCGCCGCGTTGACCCGCGACAGCTCGCTCTCCGGCCGCCACGTCGTCATCAGCCCCTCGAGCCTGCGGATCTCGGCGACCGCCTTCTCCAGCCGGCCCCTGATCGCCGCCTCATCCATCACGTCGCTCGTGTAGGCGGCGAGGACCAGGCTCGTGCCCATCGCCCTCGCCTCGACCACGACGCGGGCGGGCGCTGCCTGCGCCTGCGCCGCCTGGGACGGCCCAGGCGAAGCGGCGTCGGTCGAGGCAGCCGGCGCGCTCTCCTGAAGCGCACGCGCACGCGCGCACGCCGGCACGTCGCACGCGGCGGGCGCGAGCATCGCCCCGAGGCAGAGGCGGAGGGAGCAGACGAGGAAGCGCGAGGAACAGCGCGGTCCGTGCATGCGAGATCCTGACTCCTTGAGCGCCACCATGGCCCAGGCGCGGCGCGCAGATCCAGAGTAGTATCGCCTCGCCATGAGCCTCGACCCGAGCCGCATCCAGCGCGACATCGACGACCTCTCCCCCGAGCTCCGCGACATCGCCGGGCGCATCCACGCGAACCCCGAGCTCCGGTTCGCGGAGCACAAGGCCGCTGCGTGGATCGCCGAGGCCGTCGAGAAGCACGGCGTCCAGGTCGAGCGCGGGCTCGGCGGTATGCCCACCTCGCTGCGCGCGCGCATCGGCCAGGGCAAGGGCCCGCACCTCGCCATCCTCGCCGAGTACGACGCGCTCCCGGAGATCGGCCACGCCTGCGGGCACAACCTCATCGCGGCCGGGGCGCTCGGCGCCTTCCTCGCGCTCGCCCGGCAGAGGGACGCCGTGGCCGGCACCATCGACCTCGTCGGGACGCCCGCCGAGGAGGGCGGCGGCGGCAAGATCAGGCTGCTCGAGGCCGGCGCGTTCGAGGGCGTCGACGCCGCGATGATGTTCCACCCGTTCGACCGCGACCTGCTCGCCCACGACACGCTGGCCAGCACCTGGCTCGAGCTCCAGTTCCGCGGCAAGCCGTCGCACGCCGCGCTCGCGCCGTGGGACGGCAACAGCGCGCTCACCGCGTGCCTCGACACCTTCCGCCTCATCGACGGCCAGCGCGTCCACTTCCGCGACGGCGTCCGGGTGCACGGGTTCATCAAGAGCGGCGGCCAGGCGGTCAACATCATCCCGGAGCTCGCGGTGGCCGAGTTCTCTGTCCGCGCCCTCGACACCGAGGAGCTCGCCCGCGTGCGCGCCATCGTCGAGCGCTGCGCCCGCGGCGCGGCCATGGCGAGCGGCGTCGAGCTCACGCTCGTCGACCAGGGCGGCTACAAGAACATGGTCAACAACCGGAAGATGGCGCGCCGCTTCGGCGAGCACCTGCGCGCCCTCGGCCGCTCCCCCCTGGAGATGGACCCCGCCGTCGGCACCGGCTCGACCGACATGGGCGACGTCTCCCACGCGCTCCCCGCCATCCACCCGTGGATCGCGATCTGCGGCAAGGACGAGACGACCTGCCACCAGCACGCGTTCGCCGCGCGCGCCGCGAGCCCCGCCGGTCAGGACTCGATGCTGATCGCCGCCAAGGCGATGGCGATGACGTGCGCGGATCTCCTGCTCGATCCCGAGCTGCGGAGGGCCGTGCGCGAGGAGTTCGCGCAGCGCAAGGCCGGCGCGAGCGCGGCCTGAGCCGGCTCAGCCGTCGTCCTGCAGCGGGTTGCCGAGGTCGTCCATCAGCCCGGTCCCCCCCTCGATCGGGATCGCCCGCGCCAGGGCCACGCGCTCCAGCACCACCGACAGCGCGATCTTGTCGCCCACGTCCGGCAGCCACGTGCGCGACCCGTCCCAGAGATCCAGCCGGATGTTGCCCGACAGCTTGCCCTCCGCCTTGTCCGCCCCCGCGTCTCCGGCGCCCGCCCGCGCGGGCGGCACCGACATCCTGTCGATCTGCGACCAGGCGAAGCGCCGCACGCGCGGCAGCCCGAACCCGAGCAGCTCGCGCAGCTCGATCCCGTCCGGGTGCACGACCACGCCGCGCATCTGCTCGCGCAGCACCGCCGCGAGCGCGCTCACGCACAGGATGATGGCGCAGACGCTCGACGACACGAGCCGGTGCCGGTCCCCCTCGACCACGTACTGGAAAATTCGAGAGCTCGAGGGGGCGTTCTGGCCATAGAGGATCACCGCCGTCACGACGAGGGCGAAGGCGAAGTAAAGCAGCGCCGGGATGCGCTCCTTCAGCGGCGGCCCGAACGCGATGCGCTTCTCGGGCCTGTACGTCATGTCAAAGCCGGGAGGTCTGGAGGGACGCGCCATGTCCCCAGTCTACACGGCGACCGAGCCAGCGCTTGGGTCCCACCCTTCGCGCCGCCCGCCGTGGAGGCCGGCCACCGCGCTCCCCGCGGCGCTGGGAAGCGTCCAGAAACTGATTGCCGGGGGGTGGCTGAACGGACATGAAGGAACGCCCCGAGGGCGTCCCTCGACCCATCCTGGAGCCAGCCATGCACGATCGCTTCCTGCGCGCCTGCCGGCGTGAGCCGACCGATGTCACGCCCGTGTGGTTCATGCGCCAGGCCGGCCGGTACATGGCGGAGTACCGGGAGCTCCGGAAGAAGTACACGCTCCTCGAGATCTGCAAGACGCCCGAGCTCGCGCTCGAGGTGACGCTCCAGCCGCTGCGGCTCGGCATGGACGCGGCGATCCTCTTCGCCGACATCCTGCTGCCGCTCGAGCCGATGGGCGCCCCGTTCGAGTTCGCGAAGGGCGAGGGCCCGGTCATCCACGAGCCCGTGCGCGACCGGGCGGGCATCGAGCGGCTGCGCGTGTTCGAGCCGGAGGAGGGCCTCGGCTACGTGCTCGACGCCGTGCGGCTCATCCGCAAGGAGCTCGACGGCAAGACGCCGCTCATCGGCTTCGCCGGCGCGCCGTTCACCATCGCGAGCTACCTCGTCGAGGGCGGCAAATCGAGCGACTACCGGCTCACGAAGCAGATCATGTGGAGCGATCCCGAGGCGTGGTCGGCGCTGATGGGCAAGATCTCCGAGGTCGTCCGCCGCCTGCTCCGCGCGCAGGTCGCCGCGGGCGCGCAGGCGGTGCAGCTCTTCGACTCGTGGGTCGGCTCGCTCTCGATCGACGACTACCGCGAGCACGTGCAGCCGCACGTGCGGTACATCCTCCAGGACCTCGAGGCGACAGGGGTCCCGGTCATCCACTTCGGCACGAACACGGGGGCGCTGCTCGAGGCGCAGCGCGACGCCGGCGGCACGGTCATCGGCGTCGACTGGCGCACGCCGCTCGACAAGGCGTGGCAGCGCATCGGCCACGATCGCGCCGTGCAGGGCAACCTCGACCCGCTGCTGCTCTGCGCGCCCCGGGAGGTCGCCGTGCGCCGCGCGCGGGCGGTGCTCGCCGAGGCCGGCGGGCGCGCCGGGCACATCTTCAACCTCGGCCACGGCATCATCCCCGAGACGCCTGTCGACACGGTGAAGGCCGTCATCGACCTCGTCCACTCCATCCCGCGCTCGTCGTTCCAGTCCGACGCGAACCGCTGACGCGGCGCCCCGCCCGCCGCGCGGCCGGCCAGGAGCGCGCGGCCCGCCGCGCGGCGGTCGGAGGGCGCCGGCGCATCGACGCGCTGGCGGCAGACCTCTCCGGCGCATCGACTCGCCGGTCGCAGCCACCTCCTGCGGTGGTATCGTGCAGCCGCGAGCATGTGCGAGCTCCTCGGCATGGAGTGCAACGTCCCGACGGACATCGTCTTTTCGTTCAACGGTCTGCGGCACCGGGGCGGCCGCACCGGCCCGCACGCCGACGGCTGGGGTCTCGCGTTCTTCGAGGGGCGCGCCGCGCGCGTCTTCCTCGATCCGAGCCCCGCCGCGGAGAGCCCGCTGGCGCGGTTCCTCAGCGAGACCCCGATCAAGACGCTGCTCGCGATCGGCCACATCCGGCGCCGCACCCGCGGCGACGTCCTGCTCGCCAACACGCACCCGTTCGTGCGGGAGCTCTGGGGCCGGCACTGGGTCTTCGCGCATAACGGCACGCTGCCCCGCGTGCGGCGCCGCGCGCTGGGCCGCTTCAACCCCATCGGCACGACCGACAGCGAGCACGCCTTCTGTTACCTGCTGGAGGGGCTCCGCAGCGCGTTCCCCGGCTATCCGCGCCGGACCAGCGAGCTCTGGGCGGCGGTCGCGGCGCTCGGCGGCGAGCTCGGCCAGGATGGCACGTTCAACTTCCTGCTCGGCGACGGCCGCCACCTCTTCGCCCGCTGCGCCACCCGGCTCTGTTACATCGTGCGCAAGGCCCCGTTCGGCGTCGCGGCGCTCGTCGACGACGACGTCCGCGTCGACTTCTCCGCCGTGACGAGCCCGAAGGATCGCGTCGCGGTCGTCGCGACCACCCCGCTCACAGCGAACGAGACCTGGACCCCGGGGCAGCCCGGCGAGCTCTGGGTGTTCGACGGCGGCGAGCTGCGCGCGACGCTCCCCTCGCGCGCGGCGCCCCCCTCTCGCGCGGCGCGCGTGTCGCTCGCCTCCCGCGCGCCGCGCGCGTGACCGAGGCCCGACCCGGGCTCTCGCGCTCGCTCCCGGCGGCTCGCGCTGGCGGGCACCGGTCGTCAACACCTTCGTTGCGGTCGAGCTCGGATTCTCGACGCCCTCTTCGGCGCTGACCCGGCGTCACATCTGTCGCGCCTGTCGCCTCCGCAGTCTCTGCTGGCTTTGCCGCCTCTGCCGCCTCTGGTCACCTCGCGCGTCGCGGCTGAGCTCGAACATTCGATATAGCTTCGGGACGGACGGTTCCAGCAAAGACGGAGCGTGGCTAACCCTCAGAGGGCGTGAAACGCTGTGCTCCGAGGATCATCCCAGGAGAAAGCACGCGGCCATGCCGGTCTGGAGGCGGGAACGGGCGGCCGGAAATGAAAAACGTCGCGACGGACCTGGGGGGGGAAGGTCTCCGCCGCGACGCATGTCTATCCTACGCACCCGGTATGCCAAGTCAACCAACCGGCGCTCCTCAGCAGCAGACCCGAGCGCGGCGCGCAGCGACGGCGTGCGCAGCGGTCAGTTCAGCGTTGTGATGCACCCTGGTTTTGAGGCAGAACTCGCGCAGCCTCGTCCCGCAGCGGACATGCCGACCGAACAGACACATCGTGCCCCAGCGAACCATTCTCTGCCCTGCAGGCCCAACTGCTCGCCGGACGGGTGGCGGCGCGCCCGGGAAACGCATAGAGAGAGCCGCATCGTCGACAGCGCGGGCTGTACAAGAGGAGACGGGCAGCGTGTCAACTGCGATGGACACGCACAATGCCCCACAATGCACGTGAGCGAGCACAGGGATGTGGTGCGGAGTGAGCGGCAGGGGGCGGACGGCGTGCGGGGAACAAGCCGAGAACGTGGAAGGGTGCGACGGAGCGCAGAGGGCGACGTACGCCGCTGTCAGGTCAGGAGGGCGGAGGAAGCACCGAAGACAGCGTCGCCCGGATGGGCGTCTTGACGGGAGTCGGGACATGTCAGTACGCTTTGATCTCGGGCGAGCTAAGGCATATCGAGCCGTCGGATCGCGACCGAAGCGCCGCGCCCGGGTAGGTTCCGTCTCCGGAGGAGCTCGAGACGTGTCGAAGCTAGGTCGCACGACGGGTTGGGCTGAGCGCGCGTGAGCGACTTCGACGAAAAGACTCGTGTAACGCAGGTGGTCCAGCCCCCACCGGGCGGCGGCAGCAAGAACACGACCGACTGCCTGGTCGTGATCTACACGAAGGAGCCCACGCTGCTCGGCAAGCGGTTCGTGCTGGAGCACAACCCGACGCGGGTCGGCCGCGGGGCCGACAACCACATCGTGCTCGACGGCGACTCGGTGTCACGACGCCACGCCCATTTCGAGCAGCGGCCGAGCGCCTGGATGGTCGTCGACGACGGGAGCACCAACGGGACGTACTGCAACGATGAGCAGATCTCCCGCGAGGTGGTGCTGAAGAACGGAGACCGGGTGAAGATCGGCCCCACGATCTTCAAGTTCCTGTCCGGCGCCGACGTCGAGGCGCAATACCACGAAGAGATCTACCGGATGACCATCATCGATGGTCTCACGCAGATCCACAACAAGCGCTACCTCTACGAGGCGCTCGAGCGCGAGATCATCCGCGGGCGCCGCCACGAGCGGGACCTCGCGATCCTCCTGTTCGACATCGACCACTTCAAGCGCATCAACGACGTCCACGGCCACCTGGCCGGCGACTTCGTGTTGAAGGAGGTCGCGCGCATCGTGCAGAGCCGCATCCGCCGCGATGAGGTGTTTGCGCGGTACGGCGGCGAGGAGTTCGCGATCATCCTGCCCGAGACGTCCATCGAGGGCGCCGCGGCGCTCGGCGAGACCCTGCGACAGAAGGTCGCGGAGCACCTCTTCGTCTTCCAGGCCGACAGCATCCGCGTGACGATCAGCGTCGGCGTGGCGCTGCTGCAGGAGGGCGATCGCACCGCGAACGACCTCATCAAGCGCGCCGACGAGCGCCTCTACCACGCGAAGAACAGCGGAAGAAACCGGGTGTGCGCCTGAGCTCCAGGCCTCGGTTGCGCTAAGGGTCCGGCGGAGGAACGACGATGCCGAACAGCGAGCTGCCGCCCTCGGCGGCGCTGGGCGCGGGCGACGGCGGCGAGCTGCCCGAGGTGCGGGTGCC
This sequence comes from Sorangium cellulosum, assembly GCF_001589285.1. Taxonomy (GTDB): domain Bacteria; phylum Myxococcota_A; class Polyangia; order Polyangiales; family Polyangiaceae; genus Sorangium; species Sorangium cellulosum_G. Next base: position 10,957 of record NZ_JEMA01001134.1, read on the forward strand.
GCCGCCTGGGCCCCTGTCGCGGAGCGCCCTCGAGCGGCTCGAGCGCGTCGAGTGCCCGGCGTTCGGCCGGCGCCGCGAGGCGCGGGCGCAGAAGAGCGGCGCCGACATGCTGCCCATCGTGCTGTCGCACGGGCGCGGCGCGAACGTCTGCGACGTCGACGGCAACCGCTACGTCGACCTGTGCGCGGGCTTCGGCGCGCTGCTGCTCGGCCACGCGGCGGAGCCGGTGCGGCGCGCGACGGAGGCGCAGATGGCGCGGCTGACGCTCGCGCTGGGCGACGTGTACTCGGCGGACGTGAAGATCGCGCTGCTGGAGCGCCTCGCGGCGCTGCACCCCGGGCCCTCGCCCATGGCGCTGCTCGGCCAGAGCGGCAGCGACGCGGTCACGGCGGCCATCAAGACGGCGGCGCTCGCGACAGGGCGGCCGGGGCTCGTCGCGTTCGAGGGCGCCTACCACGGCCTCGGGTACGCGCCGCTCGCGGCGTGCGGGCTGCGCGAGAGCTACCGGGCGCCGTTCGCCGAGCAGCTCAACCCGCGCGTGACGTTCGCGCCGTACCCGCGCGACAAGGCGGGCGCCGCGCGCTCGCTCGACGCGATCGAGGCGGCGCTGCGCGGCGGCGAGGCGGGCGCGGTGCTCCTCGAGCCGATCCTCGGGCGGGGCGGCTGCGTCGTGCCGCCGGACGGGTTCCTGCGCGCGGTGTGCGAGGCGGCGCGCCGGCGCGGGGCGCTCGTGATCGCCGACGAGATCTGGACCGGCCTCGGTCGGTCGGGGGCCATGACGCGCACGGGCGAGATCGGGGCGCCCGTGGACATCGTCTGCTTCGGCAAGGGGCTCGGCGGCGGGCTGCCGATCTCCGCGTGCGTGGCGCCCGAGCCGATCATGCGGGCGTGGGCGCGCGAGGGCGAGGTGGTGCACACCTCGACGCACTCCGGGTCGCCGCTCGCGTCGAGCGCCGCGCTCGCGACGCTCGACGCCCTCGACGCAGGCCAGCTCGCCGCGCGCTCACGCGACGTCGGCGCGCGCTTCCAGCAGGCGCTGCGGGAGGCGCTCGCGCGCGCGCCGGGCGTCGTCGACGTGCGGGGCGCCGGGCTCATGGTCGGGGTCGAGCTCGAGAGCGCCGAGCTCGGGCTCCGGGCCATGCGCGGGATGCTGGCCGAGGGCTACCTGATCCTCACGGGCGGGGTGCGCGGCGAGACGCTGACGCTGACGCCGGCGCTCACCATCCCCGAGGCGCTGCTGTCGGCCGCGGCCGGCGCGCTCGCGCGCGTGCTCGCGGGCTAGGGCGAACGCCGCGCGCGGCGCTCGACATGGCCCGCGCGCTGGCCGCGGCGGCCCCCGCGCGCGGGGCGGCGCGTGCTATCCCGGTCCCCGTGGAACCACCCGACCAGAGCGAGGCGCTGCACCGGCGCGCGCGGGCGTTCATCGAGGCGTCGCTCCTCCCGGGCGGCGCGGCGCTCCCGGAGACCTTCGACGCGCTCACGATCGCGCTCGCCCGGCACCAGGCCGCGCGCTGCGCGCCGGTCGCCCGCCTCTTCACGGCGCGCGGCGCGGACGTCGCCGCGATCGAGCGCGCCGACGAGATCCCCGCGGTGCCGTGCGACGTCTTCCGGTTCGCGCGCGTCGCGGCCCACCCGCCGGCGGCGGACGAGCGCGTCTTCCGCACGAGCGGGACCTCCCTCGGCGCGGCGTCCCGCGGCGAGCACCCGTTCCGCACCACCGCGACGTACGAGCTCGCCGCGCTCGCCTGGGGCGAGCGCCTGCTGTGGCCCGACGGCGCGCGGCTCCGGGCGCTCGTCCTGGCGCCGCCGCTCGACGAGGCGCCGGACTCGTCGCTCGGCTTCATGATCGATCGCTTCGCGGCGCGCCTCTCGGGGCCGGCGACGTGGCACGTGCGCGGCGGCGAGCTCGACGCCGGCGGCTTCGCCCGCGCGTGCGGCGAGGCGCGCGCCGCGGGCGAGCCTGCCATCGTGCTCGGCACCTCGTTCGCGTTCGTGCACCTGCTCGAGGCGCCGCTGCCCGGCGGCGCGACGCTGCTGCCCGCAGGGAGCCGGGTCATGCAGACCGGCGGCTACAAGGGCCGCTCGCGCGAGGTGCCCGCGGACGAGCTGCGGGCCTCGATCGCGCGGGCGCTGGGGGTGCCGCCCTCGCACGTCGTGGGCGAGTACGGCATGACGGAGCTCTCCAGCCAGCTCTACGAGGGCACGCTCGCGGCGGCGCTCGGCGGCCCCGCTGTCGCGGCGCGCGCCGCGCCGGGGCTCTACCACGCGCCGCCCTGGACGCGCGTCACCGCGGCGGACCCCGAGACGCTCGCGCCGCTTCCGGCCGGCGAGATCGGGCTCGCGCGGATCGTCGATCTCGCGAACGTCGACTCGGCCGTCGCCCTCCAGACAGCCGACCGCGTGCGCGTCACCGAAGACGGCGTCGAGCTCCTCGGCCGCGCGGCCGGTGCGCCGCCGCGCGGCTGCTCGATCGCGCTCGACCAGATGCTCGGCGGCGGCCCGTGATGGACGCCGGCGCGGCGCGGCGCCGCCGGGTCGAGCGCGCTGTCGCCGCGGCGGCGCGGATCGCGGACCCGCGCGATCCGCTGGGCGAGGAGGCGCGCCGGCGGTTGCCCTCGACGAGCGNGCGATCCGCTGGGCGAGGAGGCGCGCCGGCGGTTGCCCTCGACGAGCGGCCTCTCCCCCGAGGGCGTGGAGCTCGCGCTCGCGCGCCACCTCGAGGTCGCGCCGAGCGGCGGCGAGCTCGACGCCCTCGTGACGACCGCGGGGCGCGCGCGCCGCTGCCAGGTGATCCTGGCCGCCAACGTGTGCACGGCGCCGCTGCGGGCCATCGCCGTCGCGGCGGCGACGGCGCCGGAGGTCCTCGTGCGCCCGTCCCGCCGCGATCCCGTCGTCGCGGAGCTCCTCGTGCGCGCGCTGCAGGCCGACGAGGCGTTCGCCCGCGCCGGCGGCGCCATCGCGCTCGTCGCCGATCTCGCGCTCGAGGACGCCGGCGAGGGCGCCGCCGGCGATGCGCCGCGCGCCGAGCTGCACATCTACGGCTCGGACGAGACCGTGGCGGCGCTGCGGGCCCGGGCCGGCCGGGGCGTGCTCGTGCGCGGGCACGGCGCCGGCCTCGGGCTCGCCGTGGTCGGCCCCGCCGCGGACATCACCGAGGCGGCGCGGGACATCGCGGACGACGTCGTGCCGTTCGATCAGCGCGGGTGCCTGTCGCCGCGCTTCGTGCTGGTGGAGGGGCCGGCCGGGCGCGCGGAGGCGCTCGCGCGCGCCCTGCACGAGGCGCTCGGGCAGGCGGGGGCGCGCGTCCCGCGCGGGCCGATCGACGGCGCCGCGCGCGCCGAGATCGCCATGTACAGGGCGACGCTCGAGGCGGTGGGCTCGTTCTGGGAGGGCGAGGGGCACGGGGTCGGCCTGGACGCGGCGCCGCGCTCGCTGCTGCTGCCGCCCGCAGCGCGCGTCGTCCACGTGGCGGCGAGCAGCGCGGAGGCGGCGGCGGCGCTTCTCGCGCCGATCCGCGGCGCGATCACCGCCATCGGCGCGGGCGGCGGCGGGGAGCTCG
>NZ_JEMA01001135.1 GCF_001589285.1 Sorangium cellulosum
GGCGCTCGCTGCCGACCCGGTGCTCGCGGCCACGGCCGATCTCCGCTCCGGCGACGCCGGTCGCATCCGCCGGGCGCTCGCCGGGGAGCTGGACCTCTCGCTCGTCCCCCACGCGATCCCGCTCCTCGAGCGGGAGGGGCTCAACGCGGAGGCGATCCGCGCGCTCCGCAGCGTCGCCCAGCGCGCGACGGGCCAGCTCCTCGACGTGCTCCTCGACCCGTCCGTGAGCGTCGCCGTCCGGCGGCGCATCCCGCGCGTGCTCCAGGCCTGCCCCACCCAGCGCGCCGCCGACGGGCTGATGCTCGGCCTCGCCGACGAGCGCTTCGAGGTGCGCTACCAGTGCGGCGTCGCGCTCGCGAGGCTCCTGCAGCAGCGCGCGCCGATCCAGCTCCGGCGCGAGGACGTGATCGAGGCCGCGACGCGCGAGATCGAGATCGACCGCCGGGTGTGGGACGCCCAGCCCCCGAACGCGGCCCCCCCGGGCGAGGCGCCCCCGGCCGTGCGCCTGCTCATCGAGCGGACGAGCCGCAGCCTGGAGCACGTCTTCCGCGTGCTCTCGCTCTGCCTCGAGCGCGAGCCGCTCGAGATCGCCTACCGCGCGCTCCACGCCGACGACGCCCACCTCCGCGGGACGGCGCTCGAGTACCTGGAGAACGTCCTGCCGTCCGCGATCCGCGAGAGCCTCTGGCCGTACCTGGGCATCCGGACGACCGCCCCCGCCGAGCCGCGCGCCGAGGAGCCGCGCCCCGCCGAGGCGCCGCGCGCCGAGGAGCCGCGCCCCGCCGAGGCGCCGCGCGCTGGCCACACCGCGCCGCGCCTCCCCGAGCACGCGCTCGACGAGCTCCGCCGCTCCGCGGCCAACATCCCGCGGGCCTCGATCGCCGCCGCGCGCCGGCGGAAGGCGTCGACCTAGGCGGCGCGACAAAAAGAAAAAGCGTCGCCGGGGCCCGGGGGGGGGAAAGGCCGCACCAGCAACGCTGCTCAGGGAGTTTGCAGCTCGCGTGCCACCGCGGAAAGACAGGGACGCAGGGCAATTTCGCCTCGATGTCCCGGGCGCATCCCCCGACGTTGCACTCCTGCGATTTCACCCTTGCAGCCGCGCACTGCGTCGGGGGCGGCGCCTCGGCCGCGGGGGCGTCCCGCGGCGCGGCGCGGCTCGCTCAGTGGAGCGGCTCGCGGCGGCGGGCCTTGTCGTCGAGGTGCTCGGCGATGGTGAGCCGGTCGGCGTCGCTCATGACGACGAACCGGACGGCGAGCAGGTTGTCGCGGTCCCACACAGGGCGGGCGCGCAGGCGGATGGGGCGCCCGACCCCGAGATCGAGCTCGAACGGGGTGACGGCGGGCAGCGCCCGGCCCGCGAGCGCGGGCGCGCGCTCGACGATCATGCCGGTGGGCGACAGATCGATGGCGCGGCACCGGTGCCTGTGGCCGTCGACGAGCGCCGAGACGGGGAAGTCGACCTGCGCGCGCGCGCCCTGCCTTCGATCCATGCGTTCCTCCTGGGGCACGTCGTGCCGGTCCCGAGCTTAAGCCGCGCGGCGCGCCCTGGCCAAACATCGGGCAGGCGAGCCCCGCGGTCGGGACGCCGCGGGCCAGCACGATCTCGGCGCCGTGCGATATGCTGGCCGGCGAAAGGAAGGTCTGGCGATGCCCACGTGCCGCGAGTGCGACAGCGAGGTCGACGAGCTCAAGACGATCAAGGTCGGAACCAAGAAGAAGAAGGTCTGCGAGGACTGCGCCGATCGCGCGGCCCAGGAGGGCGCCATCGCCGAGGAGAGCGAGGCCGTCGTCCAGCAGATGATGGGCTTCAAGGGACGACGCTGAGCCGGCGCGCGGCGCCGCGGACCCCCAGGAACACCGCGCGAGCCAGGGAGACGCCGACGCGCGGAGACGCGGCGAAATGCTCGGATCTACAGCAGAATCCGGCGGCTACAGCGGAGTCTGCCGCGCCTCGTCGAGCGCTCGAGTGAATCGACGCTGTCCCCTGGATTGAACAGGAAGTCGGGAATCCCGGAAAGAGCTTGAATCCGCTGCCGGGTTCGTGTCGTTCATTTCCGGATTCCTGACAACCCGTTCAGTTTTTCCGTCGAAGCCTGGATTCATGTTCTTCGTCGCCGGCGCACGGCGCACGGCGCGCCCGTCCCGTGGATGCGGCGGACCTCCTCGTCGAACCCGGCGACACGTGCTTCGCCCGGGCCTCGCTCGCGAGCCCACACAGCCGTCCAGGAGTGAAATGGTCGCACGCGACGCCGCTCTCGCGGAGGGAGCCATTGCACGCGTCGTGGACGGCACGACACGACAGGGGCCGTGATCGAAGGCGCAGCAACACCGAGGAGCGCGCGGGCGACAGCACGTCGCCGAGAGAGCGCCTCGGCCCTCTTCAACAGGACGATTGACCTGGACGCGCGCGCGCCTCGAGCCTCGCTGTCGCTAGCACCTCGCGGGCTCCGCGCCGCGCGTGAGACGCCCGTATCGAGCGCGCCGTCAGGGCGCCTTGCCGCTGCTCTTCGAGGTCGATCGAGGCGCGCGCCGAGATCGCCGAACTCCACGCGCTCCGACCGTGGCCGATGGCTGTAACGGTGCGTGTACCGAGCGAAGGATGCCGCCTCCGCGCGGTCGTCGATGTCGTCACCGAGCTCGAGCATGCAGGGGCTGGTGGGTGAAGGTCGTCAATTGGCCTGGAGAACGCGACAGCGATGGGCTTTGCCCAACATTTCCGCGGGATTTTGGCCTGGTGACAGCGAGCGAGCGACCACGTCCAACCACCTTCCCCACAGGAGCGGGCGAACTGCGCATTGCAGTTTTGCATCGAATTTTTGCAACCTTGATGTGAAAAGCAGCTCGGGTGTGCGACCTAATTGGCCGATCGTTTGGTTTGCGAAAGCATTTCGTCTTGACCCTTCGTGCCGTTCCAGGAATAAGTTGTCTCACGAGAGCGCCGGTATCCGCCCCTTCGGTTGCTGAATGGTCTGCACCGATGGTTCGCGGCGTGAAGGCAAACAGCGGGAGGCTCCTCTTCTGCCCCCTGTTGCCTTCGGCCGTAACGGTCCTGTTCACCGCAGGGGTCGACGACGCCGGGGGAGAAAAAGCCATGCATTCGATTTCTCAGGGCTTTGGGTCGCGGTCGTTTGCCGCCGGTAAGTTCATCGCCTCCATCGCGGCGGTGTCGATCGTCGGCCTCGGCTGCGCGCCGCTCGACGAGGACGTGACCGAGGAGGACCTCGACGCGGAGGAGCAAGCTGCAGGGACGACATACCGAGTCGGCCCGACGCGGACCTACAAGACCCTCGCCGACGTGGCGAGCCGGCTGGCGCCGGGCGACGTTGTCGAGGTCGACGGCAACGCGACGTACCCGGGCGACATCTGGCTCAAGAAGGGCGGTACGGCGAACGCGAAGGTCACCATCCGCGGCGTCCGGGCCAACGGGAAGCGGCCGCTGCTGAAGGGCGGCGCCAACACCATCCAGCTCAACGCGAACCACATCGTGATGGAGGGGTTCGAGGTCACGGGCGGCACGTCCCGCTGCATCTTCACCCACGGCCACGACCTCACGATCCGCGACACCGTCGTCCACGACTGCCCCGCGCACGGCATCCTCGGCGCGGACAGCGACTCGGGCTCGCTGACCCTCGAGTACGTGGAAGTGTACAGGTGCGGCGCCGGGGAGACGAAGCACCCGATCTACATCGCGACGGACGAGTCCAAGTATCCTGGCGCGGTGTTCCGGATGCAGCACAGCTACATCCACGACGCGAACGGCGGCAACGCGGTGAAGAGCCGCGCGGAGCGGAACGAGATCTATCACAACTGGATTGAGGGCGGGTACTGGAAGGAGCTCGAGCTCATCGGGCCCGACGGGCAGGATCCGAGCCTCGCGCGGGAGGACTCCGACGTTGTCGGCAACGTCTTCCGCAAGACGCGCACGCAGTACGTTGTGCGCGTCGGCGGCGACGGCACGGGCGAGACGAACGGGCGGTATCGGTTCGTGAACAACACCTTCCTGCTGGCGCAGGGGTCGAAGGCGGCGATCCACATGCACTTCGGCGTCGAGAGCGTCGAGCTGCACAACAACGTCTTCCACCGCGTCGGGGGCGGGAGCATCGATGTGTTCCGCGATGACGCGGAGTGGGCGACGGGCAGGCCGATCATCAAGGGCGTCAACAACGCCGTTCCCAAGGACACGGTGGTGCCCTCCGGCTTCACGGGGACGCTGAAGGTGAGCGGGGATCCCGGCTTCACGAGCCTCGCCAACCGCGACGTGTCGCTGCTCTCGACGAGCCCCCTCCGGAACGCGGGCGTCAGCCAGATCCAGGGGATCGCCGGGCGCGAGATCAGGGCGCCGCTCGCGCTGCCGCTCTTCCACCCGCCGAAGGCGGCGCTCGCGGCCCCGGGCACCGCGCTGGCGCGGACGGCCGTGGGCGCGGTCGACATCGGCGCCTTCGAGTTCGGCTCGGGGGTGGCGGCGGCGACCCAGCCGACGGCGCCGGCCGAGCCCGAGGAGCCGACCGAGCCGACGACACAAACGCCGGACGCGTCGTGCCCGTCGGTGGACCCGGGCGAGTGGGCGAACACGCCCCTGCCGACCCAGTGGGGGACCTTCACGGCGACCTGGGACGTGACGCCGACCGCGTCGAACATCGACGGCAGGATCGGGGTGTCGAAGGGCGCCGCGGACCAGGCGAGCGAGCTCGCGGCGAGCGTCGTGTTCGATCGGCAGGGCAACGTCCGCGTGCTGAACGGGTCGAGCTACCAGGCGATGACGGCGTTCCGGTACACAGCGGGCACGACGTACACCGTCCGGATGGTGGTCGAGCCGGGGTCGAAGCGGTACGCGGTGTACATCCGCCCGAAGAACGGCCAGGAGGTGCAGCTCGCGTACAGGTACGCGTTCAGGCCCGAGCAGGTCGCGGCGGGCATCCGGTCGATCGACAACTGGACGATGGTCGGGGGAGCGGCGCCGCTCTCGGCGTGCAACTTCTCGATCAAGTGAGCGGGTGACTCCGGGGGGGAGCGCCTGGGGGCGCCCCTCCAGGGGGGCCAGGCCCGAGGAGGGATCTCCTCGGGCCTACGGCTGTCGAGGAGGGGTCAGGTCCCTTGAGGCGGACCGCGCTACGTCACCGCACGTCGAAGCCGTGGCGCAGGACAGGGAAGACGCCGACGTAGAGGCTCCCGAAGGTCGGCCCGATGGGCGGCCAATCGCTGTCGGGCCGCATGGCCTCGAGCTCGGCGACCTGACCGCGGAGGAAGTGGCGATAGAAGTAAACGAAGTCGTGCTCGCCGTTGGAACCGTCGTAATAACCGTGGTTCGAGGCGCCGTGCAACCCATGCATCCCGTTGTACGAGCCCAGCACGTTCCGGTTGTACCCCTCGTAGTTGTGCATCACCTCGTGGAGGAGCCCGGCGTTCGGGACGCCGATCCCCGCGCCGGTGTAGGTGGTGGGGATCGCGAGGTACCTGTCGTCCCAGGCCCACGCGAGGTTGCTCTCGTCGTCCACCAGGGAGCCGTCGGCCCGGTGCTGCGGGATGAAAAGCACGATCATGTCGTAGTCCGAGAGCAGGTGCGCGGTCGGGTGCTCGCTCTGGAAGCGCCCGGTGTCCCACCCATCGTGGTTCGGCTCGTAGATCGGCACGTCCTCGACAGGGGGCAGGACATCGACTGTCCACTTGGCGAGCCCGTACGACAGCGGCTCCAGCCATCGAGCGCTTGTCGCCCTCGCCTGCGTCAAGAGCCGCTCGATGTCGTCCTCGGAGAGCACGCCGAGGTTCGACGGGTCCGCTCCGCCGAGCGACGCGCTGTAGTTGACGCTCGTCCGGATCGGCAGGATCCCGATGCGCGTGTCCTCCTGGATCCCGAGCGGCGCGTTCGCGGTGATGTCGACGCCCACGGGTGACGCGCCGACGGTCACGCTCTGCTCCCGGTAAGAGCCCGTGTAGTCGTACGGCGGCGACTCGGTGCCGAGGCCGACGCCGATGGTGTAGTCGCCCGGCGGCAGCGAGAGCGTGGCCGGCGTTGTGTGCCCCGTGAAGACGTCGTTCACGTACACCTTGCCGGGCTGCGGGCTCGTCGCCGTCACGGTGACAGGCTGGAGCGCGGGCCGGTTCGGGGTGTCCACGGAGAACGTCCGATCCGCCACGATCCCCTGCCGGACCTCCTGGCCGTTGCACAGGGTCGCGGGGCACGTCGCGTTGACGACGAGCTGGTCGTCGACCCAGACCTCGACGCCGTAGCTCACCGGTCCTCCGGTGTTGATGCTCTGGATCCGGAGATCGTTGTCGCCGCTCCCGAACCAGTCGCTCACGTCGATGCGCTGGCCGATGCTCGGATCGCCGTCGTTGAACATCCTCCGCTGCAGGCCGTTCACCCAGAGGACGAGCCGGTCGTCCGCGTCGGAGACGCGCAGCTCCACCTTGGAATGGCCGGACGGCGCGCCGCCCACGAAGCGGAGGTTGTCGACCACGTAATCTGTCGTCGTGTACGGGACATTCAGGACGATCTTGAACGTCAGGTCGCTGTAGGTCTGACTCAGGGCGTCGACGACGTTCTGCGGCAGGTTGAACGAGATCGGGCTGAACGTGCCTGCGGGCAGCCCCGCGAGGTTCACCTGGCCCAGCCAGACGGTGTGCACGCCCCGGGACGGGATGTTCACGACGAGCTGCGCGTTGCCGAAGGCGGGCGACACAGGCGCCTTCAGGTCGAAGGCGATCGTCGAGGTCACGCCCGACACGGTGGTCAGCGGCGCGGACTGGAGCTCGACGAAGCTGAAGTTCCGCAGGGCGAGCGCGGAGCTGCCCTGGGAGTGATCCACGCTCGCGCTCTTCACGGCGCCGGAGGCCGTCCAGTCGGCGGTGCTCTCGAAGCCGAGCACCGACGCCGGGGTCACGAGGGCCTGCGCCGCCTCATCGACGATCTGCTCCTCCGTGTCGGTCCCCTGTGCGCAGGCTGCGAGCACGAGCGCGCACGAGGTCGTCATCATGAAACGTGAACGTCGCATTCGATGGTCTCCTTGAGATGCCGGGCTGTTCCACGCCGCGGTGGTCCGGCTGGCAGGGCGCTATCGCAACGTGCATGCCGCCCGGCCGCGCGAGGGCCTCTGCGACGAGAGCGGCGGCGCACGAGCGGCTGCCGCGCCATCGAGCGCGCCCGCGGGACCGGCGAGCGCATGGCAAGCCTTGCCGTCCTGGCAAGGCTTGCCAGCGCTGAAGGGCAGAGACACGGCAAGGATTGCCATCACGCCACACGCCCGCGAGGAGAGGGGCGCAGGGCGGACCGGGCGGCCGCCCCGGGGCTCAGGCGAGGCCGCTGCGCTGGAGCAGGGCGTCGAGGGTGGGCTCGCGGCCGCGGAAGTTCCTGTAGAGGTCCATCGGGTCCAGGGTGTCGCCGAGCGCGAGGATCTGGCTCCGGAACGCGTCGCCGACCTTGCGGCTGAACAGGCCCTCCTCCTGGAAGCGGGAGAAGGCGTCGGCGTCCAGCACCTCGGCCCACTTGTACGAGTAGTAGCCGGCGGCGTAGCCCACCGGGCTCGAGAAGAGGTGCGAGAAGCCGGCGATCATGGCGTAGCCCTCGGGCAGCGGGACCGGCGAGTAGCGCGACTGGACCTCGCGGGCGAGCTCGACGACATCGCCGCGGCCGGGGCCCCAGTCCATGTGGAGCGTGAGATCGATCTCGGCGAAGCCGAGCTGCCGCATCGTCGTGGCGCCCGCGCGGAACGTGCGGGCCGCGCGCATCCGCTGGAGCAGGTCGTCCGGGATGGGCGCGCCCGTCTCGTGGTGGCGCGCGAACAGGTCGAGCGCCTCGCGCTCCCAGCACCAGTTCTCCATGATCTGCGAGGGCAGCTCGACGAAGTCCCAGGCGACGTTGGTGCCGGCGAGGCTCCGGATCGGCACCCGGCTCGAGGCGTGGTGCATCATGTGGCCGAACTCGTGGAACAGCGTCTCGACCTCGCGGTGGTTCAAGAGCGCGGGGCGGCCGCCGACAGGCGGGGTGAAGCTGCCCGCCAGGACCTCGAGGTGGCGCGCGTCCTCGCCGTCCGCGCGCCCGTCCTCGCGCGGCGCGCCCGTGACGAGCCCGTGCATCCAGGCGCCGTCGCGCTTCTGCTCGCGCGGGAGGAAGTCGAGGTAGAAGGCGGCGCTCTGGGCGCCGTCCGCCTCGATGAGCTTGTAGGCGCGGGCGCTCGGGTGCCACGTGGGGGCGTCCTGCCACGGCGCGATGCGCACGCCATAGAGGCGGTGGGCGATCTCGAACAGGCCGGAGACGACGCGATCGAGCGGGAAATACGGGCGGAGCGCCTCGTCGTCGAAGTCGTAGCGGGCGCGGCGCAGCTTCTCGGCGTAGTACGAGACGTCCCACGGCGCGATCGGCGGCGCGCCGGCGCCCTCGATCTCGCGGCGGAAGGCGGCGAGCTCCTCCTTCTCGCGCTCGAACACCGGCTCGGTGCGCGCCCGCAGCGTCTCGACGAAGCGGCGCGCCTCGCCGCCCGTCTTCGCCATGCGATCCTCGAGGACCAGATCGGCGAAGGTCGCGTAGCCGAGCAGCTTCGCCTTCTCGCAGCGGAGCTCGAGGATGCGGCGGATGAGCGGGCGGTTGTCGTGCTCGCCCTCGGTCGCCCGCGTGTTGTACGCGCGGTAGAAGCGCTCGCGGATCGCGGCGTCGTCGAGGTACGTGAGCACGGGGATGTAGCTCGGCGCCTGCAGCGTGAAGCGGTAGCCCTGGAGGCCCCGGTCCTGCGCGCTCTGGCGGGCCGCCTCGACGGCGCTCGGCGGCAGGCCGGCGAGGCGCGCCGGGTCCTCGATCACGAGCTCGAAGGCGTTCGTCGCGTCGAGGACGTTCTGGGAGAAGCGCAGCGTGATCGTCGCGAGCTCGACGTCGATCTCGGAGAGGCGCTTCTTGCCGGCAGGGTCGAGCTCGGAGCCGCTCCGGCGGAAGTCGTCGAGGGTCTTCTTGAGGAACCGGCGGCGCGGGCCTGTCAGCGCCTCGGCCTCGGGCGTGGCGGCGTACGCCTTGAGCGCGCCGTAGACGCCCTCGTTCAGGGCGATGCCGCTCAGGAACTCGCTGACCTCCGGCTGGATGGCGTTGTAGGCGGCGCGCAGCGCGGGGGTCGTGGACGTCGACTCGAGGTGCGAGATGACGTTCATGGCGCGATCGAGCCGGTCGGTGACGGCCTCGAGCGCGCCGAGGGTGCTCTCGTAGGTGCGGGGGCCGGGCGCCGCGACGAGGGCGTCGAGCCGGGCGCGGGCGTCCTCGAGCAGCGCGCGCACCGCGGGCTCGACGTGCTCGCTCCGGATGCGATCGAACGGGATCTCGAAGCCGAGAGAGAGCAGGGGATTGTCGGTCGCTTCGGTCATATCGCTCCTGGTTGGGCCCCCCTGGTGGGGCCGGCGGACGGGGCGCGGCGCGCCGGCGACCCTCGGCCGGCGCGCGGGGCCCTCCCTTTGGTAAAGGCGCTGGCCTGGGTTGGCTAGTGCCGGCCTCACGATGCGCCTGCCATGGCGGCCGGCGCGGGCCCCGCGCTGCCGCGCGCGGCAGCGGCTAGAGCCCGAGCCACCGCGCGACGACCGTGGCGAGCACGTCGGACGTCCCCGAGTGGATGCTGCCGCCCAGCGCGTCGTCCACGGCCGACGGCAGGCCGCTCTCCTCGAGGTAGCCGGCGCCGCCGCGCAGCCAGAGATCGTCCAGCGCGAACAGAACGGCCGAGTCCGCCGCGTGCCACTTGGCCAGCGCTGCCTCGGCCTGGCCGCGCCGGCCCTGATCGAGCTCCCAGGCGGCGCGGTAGACGAGCAGCCGCGACGTCTCCAGCCGCAGCTTCATCTGCGCGGCGCGGTGCGCGACGGCCTGGTGGCGCGCGATCGCCTGGCCGCCGATCTCGCGCTCGCGGGCGAAGCGGACGGCCTCGCCGAGGGCGCGCTCCATGGCGCCGAGCCGGAAGGCGAGGATCAGCGCGCGCTCGTAGGTCATCGCGATCTGGAAGACGGCGAGGCCGGCGCCGGCGCGGCCGAGGAGCGCGTCGGGGCCGACCTCGCAGCCGCGGAACGAC
>NZ_JEMA01001136.1 GCF_001589285.1 Sorangium cellulosum
CGGCGCCGAGCCGCTCGGCGCCCTTCTTCTGCTGGAGCCGGTGCTTGATGGCGCCGAAGAGGACCGGCGCCACCGAGACGAAGATGATCAGGTAGACAACGCGCTCGATCTGCTTCGCGTCGAAGATCTTGCCAAGGAAGTACCCGAGGAAGGTCATCGAGAAGACCCAGAGAACGCCGCCCGCCACGTTGAAGATCGCGAAGCGCCGGTAGGCCATCTGGCCCACGCCCGCCACGACAGGCGCGAACGTCCGCGCGAACGGCATGAAGCGCGCCAGGATGATCGTCTTGCCGCCGTGCCTCTCGTAGAACTTCTGCGTCGCGATCAGGTGATCCTTGCGGAACAGCAGCGACTGCTCGCGCGTGAAGATCTTCGGCCCGGCGCGCCGGCCGATCGAGAACCCCACCGCGTCGCCGATGATCGCCATCGCCATCAGCGTGACGTTCATCAGGAGCAGGTTCTGGAAATTCGTCAGGTTGAACGGGTTGATGAGCCCCGCGTTGACGAGCACCCCGGCCGTGACGAGCAGCGAGTCGCCGGGAAGGAAGAACCCGATGAGCAGCCCCGTCTCGGCAAAGATGATGATCATCAGGACGGGGTAGCCGCCCCACTCGAGGAGCGACTCGAGCTCCCTCAGCCTGCTGAAAAATTCACGGAGGAGTTCCACGCCCGCTCGATAGCTCACCCCGGCGGCCGCGTCGAACCCCGCGTGCGCCCCCGCGCCGACCCGCGCCGCCACAGGGCTCCCATCGGCCGGCGCGGCCGCGCCAGCGTCCCGGCAGCGTCGACGCCGGCCGAGGGGCACCCCGTCGACCCGCGGCGCCGCGCCGCGCCCCTCCCGAACCCCCGGGGCGAGCCCCGCGCCTCATGCCGGCGGTGGCAGCGCGCTACGTCGCATACCGCGCCAGGTACTCCTTGAGGTGCAGCTTACGGGCCGTGTTCTCGGACGACATGTAACGTACCGTGCCGAAGATCTCCCGCTCGGGGCCCCACGCCCGATCGTAGCGGCCGAGCACCCAGAAGATGCCCGAAGTCGAGTTCGGATCGCGGCCGTCGAGCGCATAGCGGTTGTTGAGCTCGACCATCACCTCCAGCGCCTGGCGCGGGGTCGGCGACCACTCCAGGATCTTCTTGCCCCAGAGCATCCGCAGGTAGTTGTGAATCCGCCCCTCGCGGAGGAGCTCGCCCTGCGACGCGTTCCAGATCCGGTCGTACGTCGCCCCGGCCGCGAGCGCCTCGAGCGAATAGACGCGCGGGCGCCTGTCGCGCTCGTGCTTCTTCAGCGTCGCGAGCGCCCAGTCCGGAAGAGACTCGTAGTCGGTCGGGTCGCGCTTCCACGAGAGGCGCGGGCCGTCGCCCTCGCTCGCCCCCAGCGCGAAGGCGTTGAACCCGAGCTCCCGCCACGTGACGAGCTGCTCGAGGAACGCCTCGGCCGAGGGGCTCATCCCCCAGAACCCCTCGCGGCTGCCGCTCGGCCGCTTCACGCCGTCGTCCGGGCGGCCGAGCCTGTCGCGCCGGAAGCCCTCGCGCCGGGCGACGGCGGCGAACACCTCGTGCGCCGCGAGGTGGCCGAAGTGCAGGTACGGCGACAGGCCGCTCGCCGCGCCGGCGTCCGGGTGATCGCGCTCGTCCATGTAGCGCGGGAGCCGCTCCGAAACGAAGCGCGCGAGCTCCTCGCCGGCAGCCTCGGGGCCGCCCCGGCGGGGCACCGGCGCGACGGCGTGATCGATGGGGAGCGCGGCGAGCGCGGCCGGGTCGCCCCCGAGCAGCGCCGGCGAGGCCGCGGGCCACCGCCGCGCGATCGCGCGGGGGAGGGGAGCCGACGGCCGGAGCCGCGCCCTCTTCAGCGGATCGGCCGCGGGCAGCGCGCCGAGGTGATCGCCGATCACCCGCTGCCAGAAGATGCGGAACGAGCGCGCTGTCGTGAACACCCGATCGGCCGCGCGGACAGGCAAGAGGCCGTTCGAGTCCACCTGCTCCAGGCGGACCGGCGCCTGCCGCGCCGCCGAGGCGACCATGCGCGGGAGAAAGAAGCACGGGTAGTCGTCGGTCACCACCACGCACGCCCGCGCCGCGAGCGCGGCGAGCAGGCCCTTGCCCGCCCCCTCCGCGGGCTCGACGTAGGGGTGATACAGCGCGCCCGCCGCCGCGAACCGGCGCGCGTTGTCGGCCATGCCGTCGATCACGAAGCGATGGAGCCTGTCGCTCGCCCAGCGGTAGCCGCACCGGAGCGCCTCGAGCACGACGAGCGGCCGATCGAGCTCCGACGCCCAGGCGATCGCCCGCTCCAGGCCGAAATTGTGGCGTGTCCGGCGACTCGCGATCATCCAGTAAAGGACGTGATCGCCGCCCTCGCGCACGGGCATGGCGTTGCGGGTGCGGATCCGGAGATCAGGGACGCTGCTCGAGATCACGCCGGCCTCCTAGCACGGCCCGGTCCGGAGCGCGCAGGACGCCCTGGAATCGCGCGCGAGGCGGCGCGAGGGCGGCCAGGACGGCGCGGGGCGCCCGCGCTTGCGGTGCGGTGAGGGCGGCCTCAGGTACCGGCGCAGCGGTCGTTGATCCATGCACGCAGGCACGAGCACGACGCGCGAGGAGGGGCAACATGGCTCTTGATATCCTGAAAGAGCGGGGGACTCCGCTCGACCGCCAGGGGTTCAACTGGCGCGATCTGGTCCAGGTACCGTACAGCAAGCTCGACGACGACGCCTTCACCCGGATCCGCGTGATCCTGATGAACGGTATCGAGCTCGAGAGCGTGCGGTTCCTGCACAGCTTCGCGCGCATGAACCGGGATCTCCGCCGCGTGCTCGCCCAGGTGCGGCGCGTCGACCACCACCAGGTCACGCTGATCAACTGGCTCAACCCGCCGGACCAGTCGCCGCTCGAGACAACCATCGGATACGAGCAGGTCGCCATCGAGATCACCGCGCACGCCGCCCTGGCCGAGCCTGACCCGTACCTCGCGCAGGTCTATCGCTTCGGCATGCTCGAGGACTACGACCACCTCTATCGCTACTCGGCGCTCCTCGATCGCCTGGAAGGCAAGGACGCGAACAACATCCTGCAATCGTACACCGACGTGACGGTGGGCCGCCCGACGGCGGTGGAGCACCGCGCCCCCGAGGACGACGTGCGCGCGCCGTACGACCGCAGGACCGCGAGCCCGATCACGAAGCTCAACGCGCTCACGATCATGGCCGCCGAGCAGCAGACGCACAACTACTACGTCAACGTCGGGCCGTTCTTCACGGACCCGGTGGCGCGGCTGCTCTACGCCGAGATCGCCTCGATCGAGGAGCAGCACGTCACCCAGTACGAGTCGATGATCGACCCCGAGGAGACCTGGCTCGAGAAGTGGGTCCTGCACGAGGCCAACGAGGTCTACAATTACTGGAGCTGCCTCCAGCAGGAGCAGAACGCGCACCTCAAGTGGATCTGGGAGCGGTTCCTCGATTACGAGCTGGGGCAGCTCCACGTGGCGATCGAACATCTCAATCGGATCGAGCGGCGCGACGCGGCCGAGATCCTGCCCGCCTCGCTGCCGGACCCGGTCTCCCAGAAGAGCCACCGGCAGTTCGTGCGCGACGTGCTCTCCCGGGAGGTGCACCTCCGCGCCGTCGGCGAGCACATCGTCGACCCGAGCGTGATCCCGGAGAGCGCCGCGACGCTCGCTTACCGGCAGCAGCTGAACTCCGCCGGCTCTCCTTCGGAGATCGTGGCCGCCGGCTACCGGTACACGCCGGGCACCGAGCTCTCGCGGCGAGCCGAGAAGATCGACGGACAGAAGGAGGCGACGCCATGAAGCAGATCACGACAGGGACCAACACGACGGGCATCGCGACCTCGCCCCTCGACAGCAAGGAGCTCATCGAGGCGGCGCAGGCGATCCCGCCGAGCTCCCCCGGCAGCGAGGCCGACGCCGCGGCGGTCAGGACCGAGTACGCGCGCGAATCGGGCACTGTCGGGAGCGTGCCGCCGCCGGCGAGCCTGAAGGGGGTGATCAAGGCGGCCGGGGAGCTCATCCAGGGCAGGCCGCCGGCGCTCCTCATCGACAAGCTGGGAGAGCGCCTCCAGTTCGAGCGATCGGGCACGCGCCTCTACGAGGCGCTGATCGCCAAGTACGACGCGGAGGGCGGCTTCGACGGAGGCCCGAGCCGCGCCGATCTCGAGGCGATCCGCGACGATGAGCTCAGGCACTTCGACCTGCTGAGGCGCGCCATGGAGCGGCTCGGCGCCGATCCGACAGCGATGACGCCCGGGGCCGACGTGATCGGCCTGGCGTCGTCCGGCGTGCTCGCGGTCGCCGTGGAGCCCAGGATCAACTTCGGGCAGAGCCTGCAGGCGCTGCTCGTGGCAGAGCTGACCGACAACGATAGCTGGCGGATGCTCATCGACCTGGCGGTGGCGTATGGCCAGGACGAGATGGCGGCCGAGTTCCGCGTGGCCGAGCAGCACGAGGCGCGCCACCTCGAGCTCGTGCGATCGTGGCTGTCGAGCAGGCTCGCGCTGGACGCGCGCGGCGCGCCCGCCACCACGACACCGCAGCAAGCGGCCTGACGCGCGGTCCATCCCCGCGGCGCGACGCGGCGCGACGCGGCGCGACACGGCGATGGACCGGCCCCCGGGATCTGGGTATGACGCTCGGCGCGCGGGCGCGGCGCATGTGGGGTGCGGCCGCCGGCTCCGCGCGTCGGGTGAACCCATGAACCTGCCCCAGAAGCTCCGAACGCTGTTCCTGCTGCCCCTCGCCGCGCCGCTCGCCTGC